>DASXCR010000056.1:0-11384 GCA_036491075.1 Solirubrobacteraceae bacterium | reverse complement strand
AGGTCGCCACGCCGGCGCAGTGGCAGCAGGGCGACGACGTCATCATCACCGGCGCCGTCAGCGACGAGCAGGCCAAGGAGACCTATCCCGACGGTTGGGAGACCCCGCTGCCCTACATCCGCATCGTCGCGCAACCCGCCTCCTGAAACCAACGGCAGCGAGGCCACAAGAGCCCGGCGACCGCGGCCCTCGCCTCAGTACTCGTCGTGCAGGCGCCACCACTGATACGGCGGCGTCTGCGGCCACCCCTCTGGTGAGTCCTCCCACTCCTCCTGGCGCCCGAGCGGCGTCAGGTCGAGCAGGTTGAAGTCCATCCGCAGCCGGTCGACCCCGCGCGACTGCGTGAGGTACGTGCGGTAGACGTCCTCGCCGTCGCGCAGGAACACGCTCAGGCCGAACGCGTCGCGGTCCCCACGCGCGATGCCGATCTCCTCGTGCAGTCCCGTGTCGTAGGACGAGTACCACGGCAGCGTCCAGCCCATCCGTTCGCGGACCGGCACGATCTGCGAACGCCGCGCCCGCGACATCAGGACGAACGTCGTATCGCGCGCCGCGAGGTGCTCGAGCCGCGGGATGTTGTCCGTGAACGCCGCACAGCCGCCACAGACGTCGTCGCTATCCGGGCTGAGCATGAAGTGGTAGACGAGCAGCTGCCGGCGCCCCTCGAAGAGATCGAGCAGCCGCACCGTGCCGCCGTCGTGGCGCTCGAACTCGTAGCGGTCGTCCATGCGCACCATCGGTAGGCGGCGGCGCTCTGCGGCGAGCGCGTCCAGCGCCCGCGTCGCGGCCTTCTCCTTGACGAGCAGCTCGTCTCGCGCGCCCTGCCACGCCTCGGTCGAGACGATCGGCGGAAGTGCCATGCGCTTGCCTCCTCGTTTGTTGGTTCCCTGGAGAAACGCACCGTACCAGCAATAGTTCCTTCAGGGAACCCTGGGCGGCTACGATGCACTCATGCAACGCACGGACTTCGCAGGCATGGCCTGCTCGATCGCGCGCACGCTGGCCGTCGCCGGCGAGCCGTGGTCGCCGCTGATACTGCGCGACGTGTGGGTCGGCACGACGCGCTTCGACGACCTGCAGCGCGGTCTCGGAATCTCGCGCAAGGTGCTGTCCGAGCGCCTGAAGTGGCTCGTCGAGCAAGGCGTCCTGCAACGGCGCCCGTACTCCGAGCATCCGCCGCGCCACGAGTACGCGCTCACGCAGAAGGGCTACGAGCTGTGCGACGTGCTGATGGCGATCGCCGCCTGGGGCGACCGCTGGACGGCGGGCAAGGCGGGTCCCCCGGCGATCCTGCGCCACCGGGCCTGCGGCGAGGTGACGCGCGCGGAGATCCGATGCTCGCACTGCGGCGACCCGCTGCATGCGCGCTACGTCGACGTCGAGGCGGGTCCGGGGTGGCATCCGCCGGGTTGACCCACCGCGTGGCAGCGCGACTTCCCGCCCGCGCACCCGTTGACGCAGCGTGAGAGCACACCGTCGCAGCGCGGCGCTCGCGTTCGTCCTCCTCGCCGGCGGCGCGTCCGCCGCGACCGCGACCATCGCGACCACCGCGACCACGGCGTACAAGGGCCGCGCCTGCACCCCGCCGACCGGCCACCGCATCGTCGACTGTCGCACCGCGCGGCACGGAACGCCCGACCTCAGCCGCGCGGCATGGAAGGCGCTGCGCGGCGCCGAGCTGACCTTCAGCGACCAGATCGACGATCTCGCCCCGAACTCGGCGTCCGCCGGCGCGCGCGACTGGCCGCTCGTCGACTCCCTCGGCCGGCCGCTCGGACGCCTCGTCGCCGGCGGCGCCCATCGCTTCAGCGTCGTCGGCAGCGACGGCACCTCCTACCGCGTCACCTCGGTGCGCGTCCGCGGTCGCGGCTGCGCGGCAAGCACCGAGCAGCAGCAGCGCTTCACGCTCGTGCAGGTCATCGCGCGCGCGCCGTCGGGCGGCACGCAGGCGTTCCTCGACACGCGTGCGCTCGATCGCAGCACGGCTTCGGGGCGGCGCGCGCTCGCGGCGTTCGCGGCGCAGCACGGGACCGGCTGCGGGCCGAGTGGCCCCGAGCGCGGGAAGCTGCAGCCGTTGCGCGATCCCGCGGTCGGCGCGCGTGCCCACGCCCGCCTCTCAGACGGCACCCCCAACACCGTCACCGAATACGACGCCAAGCCGGCGTTCGCCGACGTCGTCTACCTCGAGACGAACACGACGCAGGTGTCGGTCGGCGGCATCGCCCGTGGCATGGTCCGCGTCGGCACGCCGGTGGCGAAGGTCGACGCGTTCGCCGCCTGCGATCCGTCGAGCGACCGCACGCTGATCTGGCGCTACTGGTCGATCCACACCGCCAACCCGGCGCGGCCGCGGATCTACGGCTGGATTCCGGCGAACTGCCCACGGTCGTTGCGCTGAGGACCGCGGCGGAAACCGCGCCGCGCATCCGCTGGACCGGCGCCGTGGACGAGCCCTCCCCGACCCGCGCGCCCCTGCGCCTGCCCGATCCCCGCCTCGTCGTGCTGGTCGGCACCACCGCGGCGGGCGAGTCGCACTGGGCGCCGACCGCGTTCGCGCCCGACCAGGTCGTCGCGTCCGATCGCCTGCGCGCCGTCGTCGGGACCGGTGAGCGCGCCAGCGCGCCAGCCGCGACGCGTTCGAGCTGCTCGACCTGATCGTCGCCAAGCGCCTGAAGCGCGGCCTTGCGCTCGTCGACTGAGCCTCGTCGGACAGCGGGGCCGCGCCGAACCGTGCGCGCCGGGGATCTCGGGTATCTACCATTCGCTGACGCCGTCGGACCGACCTTGGGGGCCGCCCGCTTCATGAGATCACGTCGCATCACCTGCGTCCTGCTCGGTGGCATGGCCACGCTCCTCGTCGCGGGCTGCGGCGGTTCCGCCAGCGGGTCCTGCACGGCGAAGGCAGGCTCGGCTCCCGGAGCGATCGACGCACCCGCCGACTGTCCGGTCAACACGGTGATCGCGGTCGACGCCACCGGCGCGATCGCCGACAAGTCGCTCGCGGACGACGTCAGCGCTGCGGCGCAGCGCGCGGCGGAGCAGACGATCACCGCGGGCGGCCACCTGCGCGTCTTCGTCTTCGCCGGCGACGCCAACGACGTCGAGGTCATCTACGACGACGACGTCCCGACGCTCAAGCAGTCCGACGAGACCCGTCGCGGCCCGACCGAGCAGGCGCTGCGCAACGCGCTCGGCTCGTCGCTGGACAGCGCGCTCGGCGTCAGCCGCGCGAACCTCGCCCTGACGCGCCACGTCCGCGAGCTCACGCACGGCGGCACCTCGGACATCGCGCGCGCCGTACGCAACGGCTTGCAGACGCTCACGCCGCAGTCCGGCGCGAAGGCGATGACGCTGATCTCCGACGGCGCGCAGGCTTCCGATCAGCTCATGCTCGCCAAGCGCGTCGACGCGGGCGACTCCGAGTCGAGCCTCGGCACGAAGCTCGGGGAGCTGCTCGGCAGCGCCCGCGGCGTCGACATCGTGCAGGCCGTCGGGCTCGGCCGGCTGCCGAACCACGTCAACGAGAGCGCCCGACGCACGGACAAGCTCGTGCAGATCTGGAAGCGGGCATGCGAACACGCCGGCGCGACGCAATGCGCGACGACCACCGAGCTATGAGGCGCCACGAAAGGAGCCACGGATGAAGCCGGGCGACACGAGCGACGACGACGGCTCCCGCACCCTCCCGTCCCCGCTGCTGTCGATCCCCGCGATCGGCGAGCCGGCGCAGGCACCCGAGCAGGCCGAGCGCCCGATCGCCGACGGCACGCGACCCGCGCCCGATCTCGACGACGGCATGCGTACGGCGACCGGCCACCCGCGCGACGACGCGGACCGCGTGCGCGGCGAGATCGTCGCGGAGAGCATCGCCCAGCAGGCCGACCACGTCATCGGCGCGCGGCTGGGCCCGTTGATGGAGTCCGCGGTCCGCGTCCGCGCGCTCGACGACGACCTCATCCGCGCGAACGCCGCGGCCGACAACATCTCGACGCTGCCGGGCGAGGCCCCACCCGCGCCGACGGCCACGACGCGGCGTGGCCGCATGTCCGCGCGGATGGCCGGTGGTGGCGGCCTGCTCGCGCTGTTCATCGCCGTCGGGATCGCCGAGGCGCTCTTTGCGTACGACGGCTTCCGCGAGCTCGCGCGCTTCCGCGGCACCGACCCCGGCCTGCTGCGCGAGGGCGCGCCCGCCCTGTCGGCGATCGTCATCGCGCTGCTCATCGCCGTCGGCCAGAAGGCCGTCGGCAAGAACCTGCGCCTGGCGCACACGCGTGACCCGCAGCCCGCGCCCGACGGCAAGCGACCGATGCTCGAGCGCGACCTGCCGGTCGCCGCGCGCTACGCCGTCGCGGTCGCGATCATCGTCTGCGGCCTGGGCCTGTGGTACGGCGTGCAGAGCGCCCGCACGACGGCCAACAACGCGGCCGCCGCCCGCGACCAGGCCAACCAGGCCGCGGGCGCCCGCGGCGTGGCGGCGCAGGAGCTCGCCCAGAGCACCCCGACGCAGTCCGCTGCGCCCGGCGTCTACTTCCTCGTGTCCAGCGCGGTGTTCCTGCTCGGCATCGGCGTGGCCTACCTGCTCATCGACCCGTCGCGCGAGGAGCGCGACCGGCGACGGCGGCGCGACGCCGACACGCTCGCCTACCGCGACCGAATCCGCGCGCAGCTGGCGGCCGAGGTCGGCGGGCTCGTCGGGCAGCGGGCGGAGATCGCGACCACCGTCGCGAACGCCAAGCGCCAGATGCGCCAGGAGGCGATCCTGCATCCGGAGGTGGCGTTCCTGCAGCGCGCCGACGAGTTTCCGCACCTGTACGGCACGTGGCGGCCGCGCAGCGACGCGCCGTTTCGCGCGACGCCCGACGTCGGCGAGACCCACCACGCGCAGTCCACGCTCGCGCACGACGACGGCTTGGCCGTGCCGGACAAGCTCGCCGACGTCGACGCCCTGATCGCCGAGCTGCTGGGCCGCAACCTGGCGACGCCGAAGACGCTGCCGCGGTGAGCGGCAGGTCGGTCCCGGGCGGCGGCCCGCGCCAGGCGCCGAGCCCGCGCTCGGCCGACGGGCGACGCCGGCCCGGGGTCGCGCGCCGCGCGGGTCCTCCCGCGCGGGCCGATCGCGTGTCCCGCGCGCGATCGGCGGCCCGGAGCGCGGCCGGTGTCGAGCTCGAGCCGCGCCAGTCGCCGGTCGAGGAGGCACCGGTGTCAGAACGGCCGGCCGCCGGTGCGCCGCCGGCCGTCCCTTCCGGCGAGCACGCAGGCGAGCTGTCGGGCCTGCGGTTGCTGCTCGACCAGCTCGATGCCCTGCTGCGCGATCCGACGCTGACGCGCGCCCTGCGTGCGTTCGCCGGACGCCTCGGCGCGGGCATCCGCGAGCTCACCGCGGCCATCGCGGTCGCGGGCAGACGGCTGGCTCGCGCGATCGGGCGCCTACGACTGCGCTTCCCGCGCCGCCTGCTGCTCGCGTTGCTGGCCGTCGCCCTGCCGCTGGCCCTGCTCGCCCTGCTGGCCTCCTCGCACGACCGCCGTCCCAGCCCCGCAGCGGATCGCCAGGCCGCCGGAGCCCGCAGTGCACCCGCGGCCGGCGGAGCGTCTCTGGGCGGCGCGGCGATGCCCGTGCTGCGTGCCGCGCCCGACCACCCCCCTCCCGTGAACGTCGCGCTCGTGGTCGACGGCTCCTACGACCCCGCCACCCTGCGACGCGAGCTGCGCGCGCTCGGATCGTGGCTCGCCGCCAACCACGCGCCGGGCACGCGGGTCTCGGTCATCGACGGCGTCTCCGCGCGCGAGAGCGCGCCGTTGCGCGCGACCGAGCTCGCCGCGGCCGATGCCACGCGCCAGCGCACGAGCACGGCCGCCGCGATCCGCTCGGCGTTCGCCGCGAGCCGCGGCCGTCGCCTGCTGGTCACGATCGGCTCCACCGCTCCGGCGTCGCGCCGCACGAGCGCGCTGAGCGTGGCGACCCGCCGTGGTGTGAGCGCGAGCCCGACCGTGGCGCTGCGGCGGGGAGGCCGCGCGACCGTCGCGATCGACGAGCGACGGCCCGACGCGCTGGCGGCGAGCGTCGCGCGGGCGGTCGCCGCGATCTCGGGCGAGCACGAGCGCCGCTGACCTCACGGCGCCGGCCGGCGGCTGTGAGCGGCGCCGACGACGCCGGCCACCGCTCGCACAGCCACGTCGGCACGGCGTTACATCTTGCGGCTGAGCCTCGCCAGCGCCTCGCGCTGCGACTTCATGTCCACGTTGGCCAGATGGTCCTCGGCCTTCGCGACGGCCGCAGCGGAGCTCGCCTTGGTCACGCCGCTCGTGCTGGGCGGAGCTGGGGCGGGGGTGTCCGGCGGCTCGACGGGCTGTGACATGGTCTCCTCCTTGTCGGGTTCTGCCGTGTACCAGGCATGTTCCCTGGTTTCCTGCGGCGCCGATGCGCCAGGTTCGTGTTCGGCCAGAACGATCGCGGGGCGCCTTGCGACGCCCCGCGTGACCGTCAGTCGTGTGTCGCCCGTATCCGATCCTGGCCGGACGGACCGACCGGCCATCGACCTCGGGATGTGGCGCCCCCTGAGCGCCTCCGGCGAGGTCAGCGGCCGACTACCGCTTCTGCGCCTCTGCGAGCAGGCGCTTGACGGTGTCGTGGTGGGTCTGCGACAGACGCTCGGTCTTGTTGTCGTAGTACGTCGGAACCGCGTAGTTGCCGCCGCCGGAGATCTTGGCCCCGAGTGCGGCGGTGCTGGGCGGCGTTGAACCCTGATTCTGCAACGTGTGCTCCTTCCGGATGATGAACCGCGAGACACCCGTCGTGTCCCGCATTGCCCGTCGACGTAAGTACTTCTCCCCTCCCACCGGAGGGTCTCGCCAATGTCTCGTGCGAGCACCCTTCGAACGGAGCCTATCCGGCACATCCCGAGGGCTACTCCCACGCGAATTGCGCCAGAATAGCAAAGGTAAACCGGTGCGCAAAACCCCTTGGCGGATGCCGTAGAGTCTCCTGGCGACACGTTGGTGGTCACGCGCGACCGGGCAGGATCGAAGGCCTGTGAGCAGGATCGACCAGCTCTCGCGGCAACCGTTGTTGCTCGCGCAACTATCTGCTATCTTTCCGCTTGGCGACGTACGGGTAGTACCCGTCCGCTCGACCGCCTCTCCCAAGTTCAGCAGTGTCGCAGCGCGCGGCAATGCCGGACCGTAGGTGGGGCACGTCGCGAGCCGAGTCGCCCCCGATACGTCCGAAAGGGAACGCATGGCCAGGACTACCACACCGACGCCCAGCCGCCGCCGCGGCGAACACGACGCCCCCGCGAAGCGGGCGCCGCGTCGCGCGACGGCCGCCGAGAGCGGGCGCACCGAACGTCGCGCGCAGACCGAGGCCGCGTCCGACTCGCTGCAGATCTTCCTCAACCAGGCGTCCCGTCACGCACTGCTCACGGCCGCCGAGGAGATCGAGCTCGCTAAGCGGATCGAGCGCGGTGACATCGCCGCCAAGGACCGCATGATCAACTCCAACCTACGGCTCGTCGTGTCGCAGGCCCGCCGCTACCAGGGGCTCGGCCTGCCGCTGGGCGATCTCGTCCAGGAGGGTACGCTGGGGCTCATCCGCGCGGCCGAGAAGTTCGACTGGCGCAAGGGCTTCAAGTTCTCGACCTACGCGACGCTGTGGATCCGCCAGAGCATCCAGCGTGGCCTCGCGAACACGTCGCGCACGATCCGCCTGCCCTCGCACATCGAGCAGCGCGAGCGCAAGCTGGCGCGGGTCGAGCGCGAGCTGACGGCGAAGCTGTCGCACGATCCGTCCGACCAGGAGGTCGCGGACGCGGCCGAGATGACGGTGGAGGACGTCCACGCGCTGCGCGACGCGCGCCGCGTCGTGACGAGCCTCGACGTCCCGATCGGCGCCGAGGGCGACAGCCACCTGGGCGACTTCATCGCAAGCGAGGGCCCCGGCCCGGGCGAGCAGGCCGTGACGACCGAGCTCGAGAACACGGTCGCACAGGCGCTGGGCAAGCTCACGAGCGAGGAGCGCAGCGTCGTCGAGCTGCGCTTCGGGCTGCGCGACGGGCGCGAGCGCACGGTCGAGGCGACGAGCCGCGAGCTCGGCGTCAGCCGTGAGCGCACGCGCCAGCTGGAGGAGCGCGCCATGCGCAGCCTCGGCGACGAGCCCAGCCTCGCCGGTCTGCGCGAAGCCGCGTAGCAACCGTCCGATTCCCGGCGTTGAGCGCAGGACCGGCTCGGCGCCGCTGGTCAGCGGGTCGCGTGCGCGAGCTCGGCGATCCCGCGCGCGATCGCGGGCCCGGGCGCGCGATCGCGGGCCCGGGGAGGTTGCCGTAGCCGGGCACCAGCGCGGACAAGCCACCGTGGTCCTGGCGGCCGGAGCAGTCCATCCGTAGGCTCGAAGCATGCCGACCGCAGCCTCCAGCGAACGCGCCCGTGTGCGGCGCGCACCGAAGCGCGCCGTCTATGACCGCGCGCGGATCGACGCGATCCTCGACGAGGCGATCGTGTGTCACGTCGGCTTCGTCGACGGCGGTCACCCGTTCGTCATCCCGACCCTGCACGCCCGCGTCGCGGACGTCGTCTACATCCACGGCTCGACGGCCAGCCGGATGGTCTGCGCGCTCGCCGGCGGGATCCCGTGCTCGCTCACCGCCACGCTGCTCGACGGCATCGTGCTCGCGCGCTCGGCCTTCCACCACTCCGCCAACTACCGCTCGGTGAGCGTCCTCGGCCGGGCGACCCTGGTCGCATCCGAGGAGGAGCGGCTGCTCGCGCTCGAGGCGTTCAGCGAGCATCTCGTCCCCGGCCGCTGGCAGCATGTCCGGCCGCCGAGCCGCAGCGAGATGAAGGGCACGCAGGTGCTCGCGCTCGCGCTCGACGAGTGCTCGGCGAAGGTGCGCAGCGGGCCGCCGGTCGACGACGACGAGGACATGGGCCGCGACGTCTGGGCCGGCGAGCTGCCGCTCACGCTGCAGGTCGGCGAGCCGCTGCGCGACCCCGACGTCGCGCCCGGCATCGAGCTGCCGGCGCACGCCGCCCGGTGGGCGCCGACCGCCACGCGCCTGCGCTAGCTGCAGGTCTGCGCACGCAGGTCGTGGCGGTAGGTCTGCATGTCGGCGTGCGTCCAGTCGGCGTGCGTCTGGGTGCGCAGGCGTGCGACGTCCTCACGGTGATACGGACTCGACAGCGACTCGTTGTGGCCGATGACGTTGCCGACGCCGATGTGGAAGCGACAGCGCAGCCACGTCGTCAGGCGCAGCGACGCCCGCAGCTGGCGCGCGTCGCCGAGGATGTCCTGGTCCGAGCGGCCGACGTGCTCGATCCCGATCGCCGTGTAGTTCAGGCCGACCGTGTGCCGGCACATGAGCGTCACCGGGACGAGCTCGAAGATCTGCCCGTTGCGCGCGACGACGTAGTGCGAGCACGTGCCCGGCAGCTCGTGCAGCTCGACGTCGGGGACGTCGGGCGCGAACGTGTTGAACGTGGCCTGGACGCTGTCGTTGACCGTGTAGTGCTCGACGATGACGCGTGGCCGCGTCAGGCGGTAGCTGTCGATGCCGTAGTGACGGCGGGCGTAGGCGCGCATCTCGCGCTTGCGCTTCGCCGGAAAGGGGATGTGCTCGACGATGATCGGCGGGCGCGACACGCCCGCGACCCGAGCGAGCTTCGGCCTGCTCGCCGCGGGCGCGGGCGCACCGGCCACGGCGATCGCGCCCGCCGCGAGCGCGCTCGCGGCAACCGCGGCGATGATGAGCCTGCGCACGTCGCGCAACCTACCGCCCCGACCGGCCGGCTCGTGGCGCGGCGTTCGCGCTAGCGTCCCGAGTCGTGGCGCCGGCCTGCCGAATCCTGCTGATCTCGGGCAGCCTGCGTGCCGCCTCGACGAACACGGCGATGTTGCGCACCGCGTGCGCGGACGCCCGCGGCGCCGTCGAGGCGGTCCTCTACGACGGCCTCGGCGAGCTGCCCCACTTCAATCCCGACGACGATCCGGACGGCGGACCGGTCCCACCCGCCGTCGCCGAGCTGCGGGCGCAGATCGCCGCCTGCGACGCGCTGCTGCTCTGCACGCCGGAGTACGCCGGCACGCTGCCCGGATCCTTCAAGAACCTCCTGGACTGGACCGTCGGCGGCGGTGAGACCTACGGCATGCCGGTCGGATGGGTCGACGTGTCCGGCCTCGGTCGCGGTGTGGGCGCGCACGACTGCCTGCGCAGCGTCCTCACCTACACCGGCACGGACATCGTCGAGGCGGCGTGCATGCGCATGCCGGTGCAGCGCGGCGCGGTCGGAGCCGACGGCCTGATCGGCGATCTGGTGGTGCGCGACGTCGCGGCGGCGGCGCTCGCGGCACTGGCCGCGCGCGTCGCCGCCGGCGCGCCGGACTGACGCCCTCGGTCCCATATCCTGGGCGGATGGGAGAACTGCTGATCCGCCGCGACGGCGCGTTCTACGGCGTCACGATCCGCGCCGTGCTGGACTCGGGCGCGACGGCACCGCTGTACGTCGCGATCCGGGCACTCCGCGTCGAATGGAGCGATCCCGACGACCCCGCGGCCGATCCGGACGGCTGGGTGCGCAGCACCTCGCCGCGCGCCGTCGAAGCCGAGCTCGAGCTCTACTTCACCCGCGACAAGGTGCACGCTCGAGCGCTTGCCCAGCTCGCGCGGTGGCAGGCCGATCCGCCGCCGCGGCTGGTCGGTGTCAGCTCGGTCGCGGAGCAGTACGCCGGGCTGATCGACCAGGAGCAGGGCAACGGGGTCGGCATCAAGCTCTCCGATCCCGAGCAGGATCGCTCGAGCAGCCGCGCCTACGCGGCGTGGTCGCGCGGCAAGCTGCGCGGCGACTCCGCGTCGCCGGCGCCCTAGACCGTCGTGCCCCGGAAGGCCATGACGAGGCTCAGGCGCCCGCGAGGACGCCCGGCAGGGCCTCCCGCAAGCCCCCTGGCGCGGGCGCCTACGCCGCGCCGCGCTGCTGGGCCGGGACCACCGACACGACGCGGCCCTCGCGGATGTCCTTGGCGATCTCGCGCTCCGGGCGCGCCGGACGCGGCATCCGGGCGGTGAAGCGCTTGCGCCACAGGCCGATGAGCCCGAGGCGCCAGGCGATGTAGCCCGAGCGGCCGGGGATCGCGGAGAAGTCCATCTTCACGAGGTGGCTGATCGCGCGGCGCGACAGGTACGCCGTGCGCAGGACGTGGCCGATGCGCGGATAGAGCGTCTGCTCCTCCGTGCTCGCCCTCACCCTGCTCAGCAGCCGCTTCCACAGCCACTCCGGCGGACGCCAGATGCACAGCAGGTACAGCAGCAGGTTGTTGACGCGCGGCGGGATCGACATGAACGTCGCCGAGATCTCCTCGATGTCGACACCGCGCTCCTTCATCGCCCGCTCGAGCTCGG
>DASXCR010000055.1:0-10494 GCA_036491075.1 Solirubrobacteraceae bacterium | reverse complement strand
CAGGTTGCCGGCAAGACCGCGCCGCACGTCTTTCGCTTCATGCGCAGGCACAAGCCGATCGTCTCGGCGGGGAAGACGACGGTCGTCGCGCTCGCCGAGGACGTCAAGGAGGTGCTCGGCGATCCGGCGCGCTTCACGGCGGGGCTCTACGGGCCGAAGATGGTCGCGGTCACGGGTCCGTTCATCCTCGGGGTCGACGACACGCCGCTGTATCACCACGACCACGCGGCGATGGATCGCGCCGTGCGCCGCGAGGACATGCCGCTGCTCGGCGACGCGATGCTCGGCTTCGCGCGCGAGCTCGTCGCGGCGTCCGACGGCGAGATCGACGTCGTCTCGCAGCTCGCCGACCCGGCGCTGATCCGCTCGATCGACGCGTACTTCGGCACGCCCGGACCCGACGCCGCGACGCAGGCGCGGTGGGCGCGCGACATCTTCTGGGAGCTGTTCATCAACGTCAGCGACCTCGCCGAGACGCGCGAGCGGGCGCTCGCCGACGCCGCGCAGTGGCGCCCGCACCTCGACGGGCTGATCGACGCGCGCAAGGCGGCGCTGGCCGCCGGCGAGGACGTTTCCGACGACGTGCTGACGCGGCTGCTGCGCTTTGCGTCCGAAGGGGAGCCGAGCCTCCACGACATCTCGATCCGCCACAACATCCTCGGCAACATCGTCGGCTGGATCCCGACCGTCTCCAACTCGCTCGCGCGCGCCGTCGACGTGCTGCTCGATCGCGGGGACGAGCTGAGGGGCGCGCAGGCCGCGGCGGCCGCCGGCGACCGCGAGCTCGTCGGCCAGTACACGTGGGAGGCGCTGCGCTTCAGCCCGCAGAACTTCGCGCTGCTGCGCCTGTGCCCGGAGGACCAGGTCATCGCGGCGGGGACCGATCGCGAGACGAAGGTGCCCGCCGGCTCGACGGTCTTCGCGGCGACGCTGTCGGCGATGCACGACGAGCGCGCGATCTCCGACCCCGAGGCGTTCCGCGTCGACCGGCCGTGGAGCGACTACATGCTCTTCGGCCACGGCATGCACACCTGCTACGGCCAGCAGATCGTGCGCAACCAGCTACCGGCGCTGATGACCGCGCTGCTCGAGGGTCCGCCGATCGCCCGCGCGCACGGCAAGGCCGGCGACCTGAAGTGGGAGGGCCCGTTCCCGTCGGGCCTGACCGTCGGCTTCGACGAGGACTGAGCGCCCGGCTCACCAGACCGCGACGGCGCGGTTGTGCTTGCGCAGCCGGCCGTCCTTCGTCACGAGCTTGACGCCGTGCTCGACCGCCGTCGCGTAGATCAGTCGGTCGGCTGGATCGCCGGGGAACGACGCCGGCAGGGCGGCGGCGGTATCGGCGATCGCCGGTGTGATCGCGATCGTCCGCACCTGGGCGGACAGCTGCTCCAACCAGGCTCGCACCGGGATCGCGACGTCGATGCGGCCGTTGCGCGCCAGCCAGGCGAGCTCGAACCACGTGATCGCGGCGACCGCGAGCGCGTCGGCCTCGCCGACGAGCTTCGCCGCGCGCGCGCTCAACCGGTCGGGCTCCGCGGACCACCACTGCACGACGCGCGTGTCGAGCAGGATCGGCGCGGCTGAGGACCGGTCTTCGGGATGGGGCGAAGCCGGTGCTCCTCGATCACGGAGTACGGCATCGAGAGCCGCAGCTTGCGCATCCATCGCGGCCGGGTCTTCCGGACGCACTCGGGCCGATGTCGCAGCGCGAGCCGGCCCATCTGATCATCGCGTAGCTCGGCGTGGTGGTGCGGGCACCGCGTGCCATGATCTGACGGTGCTGCGCATCGCTCGGCTCGTCCTCGCGGTGCTGGTCGCCGCCCTCGCGGTCGGGGTCGGCGCGTACCGGGTGCGCTGGCACGACTGGCCGTGGCAGGGCGACCCCGCTCGGCTCAGCCTCTGCGGGCGCGACTACGACCCCGCGCCCGGCCACCACACCCTCCGCCGAGCCGACATTCGCTCGGCCAGGCTGCGCGTCGAGTACCGCGTCCCCTGGCTGGTCGGCCGCGAGGTCCTCTCGACGAGGACGTCTCGAGGTCTGCGTCACCCGCCGCGCGGCGGGGCGGCCTGCAACGGGGACCTCTACCTGCGAGTCGGCGCGGACCGCTACAAGGAGTACGAGCTGTCCGGCGGCCGTAGCGGCGGGCCTCGTCCGCAGCGGCTCTCCGGGGCGCGCACGCGCCCGGCTGGCGCGGACCTCGCCACCGGCTCGGCCTCGATCCAGGCTCAGGCGGCGAGCGACCACAGCGCGCCGTCGCCGGCGGGCTCGTGCGCCGCCCGTCCCGCGGCCGTCGCCTCGATCAGCGCGGTCTCGGCGGCGTCGCGGTCCGGCGCGACGAGGTGCGGTGCCATCACGGCCGCGACCTCGGCCGTCGTCAGCGCGTAGTCGAACGCGGCGAGGACGTCGACCGGGTCCTCGGCGGGCGGGCGGCGCTCGAGCGTCGGGTCGAGGTTCGCGACGACGACGTCGTACGCCTCGATCGGCTGGAAGCCGCCGGCCTCCAGGCGCCGCCCGTCCTCGGTCGCGAACTGCAGCGACGGCGCCGTGTAGCGGACGGCGCCGTCGCTGTTGGCCGAGCGCTCCTGGAACTCGGTCGGCGAGCCGGCCGCCGTACGGGCGCGGGCGCGGTCGGCCTCGTACGCGGCGAACACCGCGGGCGTGTCGATCGCGTCCACGACCGCTTCGACGTCGAGGCCCGCGACGCGGCGCAGCGCCGAGCGCAGCGCGTCGGCGTCGTCGAAGACGCCGGTCGTCGTGAACTGCGCGAACTGCAGCGCGCGGAACGCCGCGTACTCGAGCTCGGGCGCGGCGAGGCGCGTCGCCACGATCGCGCGGCAGGCGGGCGAGGTCGCGCTGAGGCGATCCTTCAGCGCGACCTGGAACGGCATGCCGTAGCGGCGAAAGGACGTGTAGCCGACCGCCGAGCGCACCGGCGTGTAGCCGCGCTCGGCGTACAGCGAGGCATCCTCCGCGAGGCCGATGGTGACGAGCGTCCAGCGCAGCTGGTCGCCGTAGCGCCAGCGCAGCGTCGCGAGCGCGGGCGACGCGGAGTACGCCCACGGGCAGCCCGGATCGGTGAAGTGGGTGACGTCGATCATGCACCCATCGTCGCAGGTACGGGATGCCCGCCGGTGCAACGCCGCGACCCGAAACCGCAGCGGTGCAGGCATTCCTGCACCGTGCGGGAGATCGCGCTGGTAGAACGATCATCGCAGCGGCCGAGTCGCGTGCCCTCCGGGGCGCGGCGAGCGGGGGAACCACAGGGGAGGGACCCGGGGAGGGTCCACAGGGGCCAGTCGCCGGCGGCGTCGCGGCGTAGCGCATGTGCGCGAGCCCGTCAGCTCACCTCGTAGGCCGCGTCGCATCACACGATCACGGGGGAGAGATGAGACCAAGCGGATGGCGCCTGCGCGCGCTGGCGGGACCGGCCGTGCTGGTGGTGGTGGCGGCGTGCCCGCTCGTGCTGTCCGACGCGTTCGCCGGCGACGCGCCCGGTGCCGGCGCGAGCTCGGGTGAGATCGGCGTCGCGAGCGCGACGTCGGCCGCGGGATCCGCCACGCGCGTCGCGACGCAACTCGACCGCGTTCTCGTCGAGGTCGCCCGGGCCGAGCGTCTCGCGCGTGCGCGAGCCGCGGCGCAGCGCGCCCGGGAGGGCTGGGCATACGGGCTTCCCGTCGTGGTGCGCCGCGTGATCGCCGCGGGCAATCGCATCGCCACCATGCCCTACGTCTACGGCGGCGGGCACGGCAGCTTCGACGACAGCGGCTACGACTGCTCCGGCTCGGTGTCCTACGCGCTGCACGGTGGCGGCCTGCTCGACGTCGCGCTGGACTCCGGCCAGTTCATGAGCTGGGGCGATCCGGGCCCGGGCCGCTGGATCACGGTCTACGCGACGCCGAGCCACGCGTTCATGATCGTTGCCGGCCACCGCTTCGACACGACCGGCCGCGAGCAGACGGGCTCGCGCTGGCAATCGCTTCCGGGCGACACGACGGGCTACGTCGTGCGTCACCCGCCGGGGCTGTAGCGCTCGGGTCAGCGACCGCAGCAGCGCTTGTACTTCGCGCCCGACCCGCACGGGCACGGGTCGTTGCGTCCCGGCTCGCGTGGCGCGACGAGGCCGCCGAGCGCATCCGCTACCGCGGCGCGCAGCGCCTGCAGGCCCGTCGCGTCGAGCAGCAGCTCGACGTCCTCGCCGGACTCGTGCGTGGCGAGGAAGCGCAGGACCGCCCCATCGCCGCTTCGGCTCGCGACCTCGAAGCCGCCGGCGGAGGCGCGCCAGGAGAACGGGGCGGTCGCGATCGCGTCGCGAAACGCCCGCGCGGCATCCGCGCGCAGGCCGTGGTCGTGCTGGTCGGCGGCCCCGTCGTCGGCGACGTGGGAGAGCTCGACGACGAGCGACGGGGGCGCGCCGAACGCGATCACCGCGAGCTCGCCGGTCACGGGCAGCCGCCGCGGCGAGCCGAGCGCGCTCCAGGCGGTCCGCGCGCGCTTGCGGGCCGGGTCGGCGTTGGCGAGGCCGGCCGTCAGCGTGTGCGCGCGCTCGGCGGCGCCGAGCGCGGCGGGCGACTGGCGCGCGGCCGCCGCCATCGCGAGCGTGGCGTAGACCTCGCCGGCCTGCGCGCTCTCGCCCTCGCCGCGCGTCTGCAGGCCCGCGAGTGCCTGCATGCCCGCCGTCACCGCGACCTCCACGGCCTGCGCGTTCAGCGCCACGTGCGCGAGCCGCGCGAACGCGCTCGTCGTGCGCGGATGAGACGGCCCGACGGATGCCGAGAACGCCTTGATCGCATCGCTCAGGGCGGGCAGCTGCTCGGCCTCCGGCGCACCGGCATGGCGCAGCGCGTCCGCGAGGTGCGCCAGAGCGATTCCGGTGACCTCGCTCTCCTCGCCGAGATCGGCGGTCGCGCGCTCGGAGAGCTCGCGCAGCAGCGCGATCGCCGCAGCGGCGTCTCCATCGCGAAGCTGTGCCAGCGCCAGCTCGGACGCGGCGTCGAGCGTCGCGGGGTTCAGCTCGCCGTGCTGCCCCGCGACGGCGGCATGGCGTTCCCGCGCGAGCTGCACGTCGGGGTGCGGCTCGAGCTGGGTGCTCACGGGGAGCGGGTGCTACCCGGCGTGCGTCCCGCAGCCGCCACCGCCGCAGCAGCCCATCTCGGCCATCGCGGTCGCGCCGCTGCGGACGAAGCCGCGCTGACCCGCCGCCGAGTTCGGAACGAGGAACGGGGACAGCAGGCGCTCGGTCTCGGACCCGCAGGCCGGACACGGAGGTGACGGTGCGTCGAACCTCGACA
Organism: Solirubrobacteraceae bacterium; assembly: GCA_036491075.1. Taxonomy (GTDB): domain Bacteria; phylum Actinomycetota; class Thermoleophilia; order Solirubrobacterales; family Solirubrobacteraceae; genus CADCVQ01. Next base: position 5,202 of record DASXCR010000055.1, on the reverse strand, counting down.
GGTCGTCGAAGCGCTCGTCGCAGGTGACGCAGGCGTAGTCGTAGATGGGCACGGGCTGATCGTGGCGGCGCGGCGGCATGCTGTCAAGCGCCCGTCCAGCCGTCGAGTACCGTAGGTGCACGCCTACGCGCCACACCCGCGGACGCGCGCAGCGCCCGCGCGAGCATGCCGTCGGGCAGGAATGCGACAGTCCGCGATCCGTTCCGGGCGCTCGCACGTTTCACCCCATGAGCCGTGCGACCGATGCGGGCGCCGGGCGCCGACCCCCAAGACGGATCGAAGAGGACTTCACGAATGAGACGAGACACCATGCGCTACACCCTCGACGTCGAGATGCTCGAGCGGAGGACCACGCTCGACGACGCCAAGGCGATCGCCCTCCTGCACAGCGAGTTCGTGCTCGCCGTCAACGCCGGCTGCTTCGTCGCCGTCAGCGCCGACGACATCGGTGTCAGCGTCCTGACACGCAGCACCCCGCAGGAGGGCGTCACGCGCTATGCGGTCGCGCTTTCGTTCGCCGAGCGAGACGCCGACCTCGATGACGAGCAGGCGCTGGCGATCCTGAGCCGGGCGTTCACGAACGCGCTGAACGCCTCGTTCTTCCTGCGCGTCTGCACCGACGACCACCTCACGGTGCGGCTCGCCGCGCGCGTGCCGGCGCACGCGGCTGCGGCGTCGTCGGCCGCCTGACGCGCGAGCCGCGGCCGGGATCGCGATGGCGCGAACACGTCCGTACGTGCGCGAGCGTCGTACGCAGTGGCAGACTGCCAGAACAACGACGAGGTCAAGCGCATGATCGTGTGGCACGGCACCACCATCGAGAACAAGGAAGCGATCCAGCGTGAGGGGCTGCGTCCGAACACCTACGTCGCGCGCACGCGCGACCTCGCGAGCGAGTACGCGCGGACGCGCGGCCACGAGCGCGGCTCGGATGGCTACGTCCTGTTCGAGGTCGACGTCCCGGACGCGGCGGTCGTCGAGGTCCAGAGCTGGTGGTGGGCCAACGGCCAGATGCTGCTGCCGTTCGGTGCCCCGCCGGAGGGGTTGCGTCTGGTCGAGATCGACGACATGCGCGCCGAGGCACCGGAGACGACCGAGGCCGAGTAGCCGCTACGCGCGCTCGGCGGCCGCGGCTTCGTCGACCGGGCCGGCCGCGTCGTTGGACCCGATCGCCTGACCCGTGCGCGTCAGCGTGACGAACAGCAGCCCGCCGATCATGTTGCCGGCGGCGGCGACGCCGAAGTTCTGCAGCACGTCGAGCACGCCGATGTCGGCGCCCGCGCGCATGCCGAAGATCATCTCGAGCGTCACGACGATGACGTGGTCGAACGAGCCCAGCGTCAGCAGCATGCCGCCGATCCACGCACACACGATCCGGCCGCCGATCGAGCCGACGCCCTCGACGAGCCACGTCATGACCGTGATCAGCGCGCCGCCGACGATGGCGCTGCAGAACGCCGTCGAGACGCCGTTGGCATGGGCGGCCTCGGCGATGCGCACCATCGAGGCGCCGCTGCCGTGCGGCAGGACGCCGTGGACGCTGACGATCAGCACGAGCGCGGTCCCGCCGACGATGTTGAAGACCGGCGAGATCAGCCAAAGCTGCGCGAGCTTGACCTTCGAGATGCTGCCGCCGCGCAGCGCGGTCACCGGCACGAGGAAGTTCTCGGTGAAGAGCTCCGAGCGCCCGACGACGATGAAGACGAACGCGATGCCGAAGCCGAGCGCGCCCGCCGCGTGACCGACGTCGGGCCCGAAGTGCGGCGTCAGGGCCGCCGAGATCGTGGCGAGCGCGATGATCCCGAAGACGACGTCGAAGCCGGCGACGAGCGCCGTCGACGTCAGCTCCAGGCGCGAGCGCTGCAGCCGGCGCCGGCCCTCGTCGCGGGTGCGCTCGAAGATCTCGTGTGGTTCGGGGGCGGTGTCCATTGGGGGCGGGCGCCATGCCGCGAGCGCCCAGGTCCAATACCCGCGCAGCGGTTGCGTAAGCCGGCGGCGGGCGATGCTTGCGCCGGGACCCTGCCTGGACGCCGCCGACCGGGTCTGACGTCGCCACTACGCTGCACGCGATGGCGCACCGCACCACCTCTCGCGCGACGATCGCGCTCGCGGCGCTCGTCGCGGCGCTCGCGGTCGCCGGCGCCGCAGGCGCCCGGCCTGCTGCGACGCTGCGCGCCCCGCGCGAGGTCCGTCTCGGCGAGGCGGTGACCGCGACGGCGCGCAACCTGAACCCCGGTCACTACCGCCTGTTCATCGTCCTGACGGCGAGCCAGGGCAAAGGCGCGCGACCGATCACCTGCCTCGGCGCGGTCGGCCCACGGCTGAACGTCCCCGCCGGCGAGCGCAGCTTCCACGGCCGCATCCCGGCGAAGCTCACGTGCTATCAGGGCACCCGCCTGGGAACCGTGCCCAACGGCCCGGGCATCGACCGCTTCGTCCTCGCCTCGCCGGCCGGGGGAGAGGCGTTCTCGGGCAGCAGGTCGTTCCTCGAGCGCCGCGTCCGCGTCACCGGCTGAGCCCGAGCAGGCGCGGGACGCCAGCCCCGCCCGTCATGCGGCCGCGGCGTCGTCGCGCATCGGCAGCCGCTCGCGCGCGCGCTGCTCGAGCATGAGCCCGAAGCCGTGCCGCGCCACGACCTCGCGCATGTCCCCGAGATCGAGCGAGCCGTGGCGCTCGAGCACGATCGCGGGCTCGCCCGCCGCGTCGACGCCGAGCTTGTGAAATGCGACGATCGACGTCGACATCGGCAGGTGTCGCGGGTAGCTCGCGCGCGCCTTCGCCTCGGTGCGGTGGCCGATCAGCACGACGCCGTCCTGGTCGCCGAAGTCGGTCTGGATGCCCTCGAGGTCGTAGTGGGCGGGCTCGACGCGGCCCGTCACGCCGCTGGACACGTTTGCCGACGTGATGAAGAGGAAGTCATCGGCCACGAGGCCCAGGATCTCCTCGAGCAGCGCGTTGGAGGGACAGCGATGGCCCGGCGCGATGACCTGCGTCGTGCGCGTCTGGGCATCCAGCGACGTCAGGTGACCGGGGACGATCGCGGCGGCGGGGCCGCGGAAGCCCATCGGCCCCAGCGCGTAGAAGTCGTCCATCAGCGCGAGCACCCGCGCCTGCGTCAGGCCCGCGGGCAGCGCGCGCCAGTCGAACAGCTTCTCGTAGCGGTCGCGGGTCGTCGTGACGCTCCCGACCTGGTTCTCCGGGCGGCCCTTGAGCAGGTTCACCCGCCGCACGGACTCCCACCGCGGATGCGCGGCGACGGCGCAGAAGTTGCCGAACGAGTAGAACAGCGCGGCGCCGAGCGCGGTCGCGCAGGCGGCCAGCGTGCGCTGCTGCGCGTCGGCGACGTCGAGCGCCGTCCGCGACCAGTCGGTCGCTTCGATCGTGTCGAGCACGGCGACGTCGGCGGCGGTCAGCGCCGGCACGAGCTCGGCGGCCAGCTCGCGCACGGAGATGCGCTCGGTCGACGGGCGCAGCTCGGCGGGAAGCGCGCCGGTGACGCCCGCCTTCGTCAGCACGGCGTACTCGAGGTTGTCGACGAGCGCCAGCCAGCTCGCGTGCAGCAGGTCGCCGGAGCTCGAGACGGTCGTCCACGGCTCGCGGCCGGCACGCTTCCCGTGATCCGGACCGTGACGCTCCCGCGCTCGCCCTCGCCGCCGCGCGCGATGTGCGAGCGGAAGTCCGTCAAGCTGACCCGCGTGAGGTGCGGATAGGCCGGCGTCAGCGCACGCCGGACCGCCTTCTCCAGCGCGTCGACCGGGCCGCCGCCCGTCGCCTCGCCGCGCAGGACCTCGCCGCCGACCGCGGCCTCGGCCGACGCGATCGAGCTCGTTCGCGATCTCGTCGACGGCACGCGAGAGCGCGGTCAGCCGGTCGAGCTTCTCGCCCGCCGCGCACGTGCGCCGCAACCGCAGCACGAGGTTCGCGACGAGCGTGCACAGGTTGGCGTTGCCGACGCGCTCGCCGTAGCCGTTGACCGTGCCCTGGACGTGGCCGGCGCCCGCCGACACCGCGGCGAGCGAGTTGGCGACCGCGAGGCCGCCGTCGTCATGGGCGTGGATGCCGACGATCGGACCGAACGCGGCGACCACATCGGCGACCGTCGCAGCGACGAACTCGGGCAGCGAGCCGCCGTTGGTGTCGCACAGCACGAGCCAGTCGGCGCAATGGGGGCCTCCCCATCGTTGCCTGGTGGCGTTCGAAGATACGCGCGGCGCCCGGCGCGAGCGCCGACGTTCGCGCCCGCAGCGGTCAGCTACCCGCCAGGATCTCGTCGTAGATCTCGCGCAGCGCGGCGGCCACGGCCGGAGGCGCGTCGTCGTAGGGCACCGCCGCGCGGTCCAGCAGGACGCGCGCGAACTGCGTCTCGATCCCGTCGACCTGCGGATCGGCGAACCAGGTCTCCAGGTGCGCCGCATTGGCCTGGCTGCCGCAGATCGCCCCGGCGATCTGCTTGCCGAGATGCTCCCCGAGCTCGGGGCTCGGCGGCCCGACGGGGACCGGCGCGGTGATGAGGTCCGCGAACGACATCCGGCCGGCGAGGATGCTCTCGCGGATCTGAAACCAGGTCGCGAACAGCTCGTGCAGGAGCTCCTCGACGAAGTCGCCGCCGCGGCGGATGCCGTGTACGTCGGCGAGGTAGTGATGCGCGATCTCCTCCGACAGCACCCAGCCCAGCAGCGGCTCGCCGTGCTTGGCGAGGCCGAGGTTCACCCACATGCTGCCGTCGGCCTCGAGGCTCGCGCCGGCGCCTTCCTGCTTGAGCGGGTCGCGCTTGATCGAGACCTGCAGCGACGTCGCGTAGCGAAGCTCGCGCAGCGCGCGCAGGCAGGCGAGCTCGACACGCGTCTGCAGCGGGCCCGATCCGCCGCGGACGCGGATCCGCGACTCGGCCGGCTCGGCTGGCTCGCGTGGCTCGGGCTCCACGCCCGGCGACGCTAGCGCCCGCCGATGCTCAGCGCATTCTCAGGATCGACCCAGGCCGCTCGCGCACCGCGGCTCCAGAGTGCCGACATGCCCTCCACCGCGCTCTCCCCGGCTGCCTCGTTCGCACGCGCTCCCATAGCACGACCTCGCGTCGACATCGTCGTCCCGGTCTACAACGAGCAGGCCGTCCTCGCCCGCTCGATCCGCCGGCTGCACGACCACCTCACCGACCACATGCCGTTCGAGTGGCGGATCGTGGTCGCCGACAACGCGAGCACC
>DASXCR010000054.1:0-4161 GCA_036491075.1 Solirubrobacteraceae bacterium | reverse complement strand
CGGCGTCGGCGCCCGTGACGAGGTCGCCGACGAAGTCGCGGTCGCGCACGTCGCCGAAGCGGACGTCGATCACCGCGCGCACGTCGGGTGCGAGCGCGGCGAGGTCGCCGACGTCGCGGCGCGAGGTGTAGCGACACAGGGCCCGGACGTGCGCCCCGCGCTGCACCAGCACCTCGCAGAGGTGGCTGCCGATGAAGCCGCCGGCGCCGGTGACGACGATCTGCTGTGCGGCCACGATCGCGCTACCCCGCCGCAAGCGGCGTCGCGGGCTGCGAGGCCGCTGCGGCGAGCGCGGCCCGGCATTCGTCGAGCAGCTCGCCGACGCTGCCGGTGAGCTCGAAGCGCGGGGCCCAGTCCGTCAGCGTTCGCAGGCGCCCCGGGTCGCCGACGACGAACGGCGGGTCGAGGCCGCGGACGAGCGCGGGGTCGAGCTCGAGCTCGACCGGCACGGTGGCCTGGCCGATCACGATCTCCGCCATCCGCGACAGCGGCGTCGGCTCGCCGCTGCAGACGTTGACCGGTCCCTCGGCGGGCGAGCGCACGAGCGCGAGGTAGGCGTCGGCGACGTCGCGCACGTCGAGGAAGTCGCGCACGACGTCAAGCGCGCCGGTGCGCAGGGTCCCCGAGCCGTGCAGCTCGGCGGTCGCGACCTGCCGCGCCCACTGCGCGACGGGCGCGTCGGGGCCCTGACCTGGCCCGACGTGGTTGAAGCTGCGCGCCCAGATGACGCGCAGCCCGCCGTTGAGCGCCGCGGCCGTGCAGGCGCGCTCGAGCACGCACTTCGCCGCGCCGTAGGCGGCCACGGGCTCCAGCGGATCGCTCTCGCGCAGCGCCTCGGCGAGGCCCATGCCGTACTGGGCGGCGGAGCCGGCGACGAGGACGGGGGCCTCGGGCGCACGCTCGGCGACGGCCGACAGCAGCGCGCCGGCCATCGCGACGTCGTCGGCCAGTGCCTGCCAGGGGTCGGCACCGGGCCGCCGCGGGCTGGCGGCGAGATGCACGACGGCGGCCGGCCGGGCGTTGGCCACGAGCTCGGCGACCGCGGCGCTGGCGCGCAGGTCGCACGTCGCGGTCTCGACCGCGAGACCCTGCGCGCGGGCGCGCTGCACGAGATGACGGCCGACGAAGCCTCCCGCACCGGTAACGAGCAGATCGCAGCGCGCCATGCGGCGCAGGTTACGCGACGCGACGGCGGGCGCCGGCGCGTGGCGCCTCGTACAGTGACCGCCGTGGACGAGACCACGTCCCTGCCGCTGCGGGTCCTGTTCATCACGAACGCCTGGCCGCATCCCGGCGACCCGTCGCACGGCACCCACGCGGCACGTGAGGTCGCGGCGCTCGAGGCCGAAGGCGTGCGGATGACCGTCCTGCCGATCCACGGCCACGCCTCGCGCTGGGCCTACGGGCAGGCCGCGGCACGGGTCGCGAGCCTCAACGGGCGCGGCGGATTCGACGTCGTGCATGGCTATCTCGGTCATGCGGGAGCGATCGCGCGCCTGTACGGGCGCGCGCCGCTCGTCGTCACCTACACGGGAAGCGACCTGCTCGGCGACCGCCGCGGCGACGGCCCGCCGACGCGCAAGAGCGCCGTCGAGGCGGCGACGTTCCAGCAGCTCGCCCGCTTCAGCGCCGCGACGATCACGCAGTCCGAGCAGATGGAGGGGATGCTGCCGGCCGGTGCGCGGGCGCGCAACCACGTCGTGCCGACCGGCATCCCGCTCGATCGGTTTCGCCCGATGCCGCGCGACGAGGCGCGACGGCGGCTCGGCTGGCCGCCGGACGAGCAGGTCGTGCTGTGGGCGGCGAACCCGGCGCGCGGCGTGAAGAACCACCCGCTCGCCGTCGCGACGCACCGCGCGCTGCGGGCCACGCACCCCGACGTGCGGCTGCGCGTCGCCTGGAGCGACGTCGAGGACGAGCTGCCGCTCGACCAGCTGCCGCTGTGGATGTGCGCGTCCGACGTGCTGCTGCTGACGTCGCGCTCGGAGGGCTCGCCGAACGTCGTCAAGGAGGCGCTCGCCACCGAGTTGCCGGTCGTCTCGACGCCGGTCGGCGACGTCGCGAAGCTCGTCCGTGACGTCCCCGGGTCGCACGTGCGCCCGCCCGAGCCGGCGGCGCTCGCCGCCGCGCTCGCCGACGCGCTGGCGAAGGGGCGCTCGCCGAAGGCGCGCGAGGCGGTCGCGGGGCTCGATCCGGCGGACGTGGCGCGGCGGGTGATCGGCGTCTACGAGACGGTGCTGGCCGGTCGCGGCCGCTCCGGTCGCCTCGCCCGCTCGTGAGCACGGCCTCATCGCGGCAGCGCGTCGCGATGCTGCTCGAGAACAACCCCTATCCGCAGGACATCCGCGTGCGGCGCGAGGCCGAGGCGCTCGTGCGCGCCGGCCACGCGGTGTCGGTGATCGCGCCGCGCGACCCCGGGCAGCCGCGGCGCGAGACGATCGCGGGCGTACGGGTGCGCCGCTTCCGCGCGCCGGCCGGCGGGACCGGGGCGAGGTCGATCGCGCTCGAGTACGCCGTGGCGGGGGCGCGCCTGCACGTCGCGGCGCTCGTCGCGCTCGCGCGTGGCGCGACCGTGCTGCACCTGCACAACCCGCCCGACCTCCTCGCCGGCGCCGGGCTGCTCGCGCGGCTGCTGCGCCGCAGCGTCGTCTTCGATCACCACGACCTGTTCCCGGAGCTCGTCGCCGAGAAGTCGCCCGGGCGTGCGCTGGGCCTGGTGGCGCGGCTCGCGGAGCGCTCGACCTTCGCGGTCGCGAACCTCGTCCTGAGCACGAACGAGTCGATGGCCGAGATCGCGCGCACGCGCGGGCGGGTGCGCGCCGAGCGCGTCGCCGTCGTTCGCAACGGGCCACCGGCGGCGTGGATCGCGCGGGCGCGTCCCGGCCGGCAGGGCACGCTCGACGATCCCCGGCTCGTCTACGTCGGCGCGATCTCCAGCCAGGACGGCGTCCGCGACGTCGCCGAGCTGCTGCGCCTGCTCGTCGAGGTCCACGGCCTGGCCGGCACGCGGCTGACGATCGTCGGCGCGGGCGACGCGCGCCCCGACGTCGAGCGCGAGCTGCGGCGCGCGGGCGTGCAGGCGCGCGTGGACTGGGCGGGCTGGGTCGGCGTCGAGCAGATCCCGGCGCTGCTCGCGGCGGCGGACGTCTGCATCGACCCTGCGCCCGCGTCGGCGCTCAACCACCGCTCGACGATGATCAAGATCGCCGAGTACCTGACGGCCGGCCGGCCGGTCGTGGCCTACGACCTCGTCGAGACGCGCCGCACGCTCGCCGGTGCCGGCGTCGTCGTTGCGGCCGGCGATGTGGCCGCGATGGCTGTGGCCGTCGCGCACGTGGCGCGCGACGGCGACGAGCGCGCCGCGCTTGGCATACGGGCGACGGCGCGCGCCGCCGAGCTCACCTGGGAGCACTCCGAACGCGCCCTGCTCGCGGCCTACGAGCGGTTGTCCTACCCCTGAATCCGCTGGCCGTGTTCGGCGGCTGGGATTCGCCGCGAGAATCGGTGAGATCAGGCTTGAGGGAAGGACATCGGCTTGGCCGTGTCAGCGGTCAGGAGGTGGTGCCGCGTCGAGGTCCATATAGCGACGCATGAACTGGTCGAACTGCGGCACGGTGAACTTGGCGAAGCCATAGCGCGGGGTGTAGAGCAGGCCCTTGTTGATGAGTCGCGCGCGCAGCGGCGCGACTTGGCCCGACTCCTTGCCCAGCACCTCGGCGACCTCTGCCGCCTTCTGCGCGTCGGGTCCCAACTCTGCCATCGCGCGGAGGTACCTTCGTTCCTCCGCCGTCGACCGCTGGATGCGCGCGCGGAAGAAGCTCTCGTCCAACTCCGCCTCGACGATCACCCTCGCCAATGCGGCGTGCTCCACAGTGATCGGCGATTGATCGGCGACGTTCCAAACGGCGCGACCGAACTCCTGGATGACATACGGGAAGCCCTCGGTGTATTCGACGATCAACTCGATGGCATCCGGCGCGAACTCCACGCTCTCGAACCTCGCCGGCTCGATCAGCGCCTGCTTCGACTCCGCCTCGGGCAACTCGCCGATCATCGGGAACTTGAAGAGGCGCTCGGCATACGATCTCGCGTCTCCCGCGAGCCCGGGGAGCTGCGGCAAGCCCGCCCCGGCGAATGTGACCGGAAGCTGTCGCTGGACGG
>DASXCR010000053.1:0-8238 GCA_036491075.1 Solirubrobacteraceae bacterium | reverse complement strand
GCGGTCCTGGTGCATCCCCATGCGCGCGTGCTCGTCGTAGAAGTTCACGAGCGCCGCGTCGGGCTCATAGCGCGCCGCCGCCCGAACATCGTCGTAGGCGTCGGCGAGCGCCTGCCGGCCGAGGTCGGCGAGCCAGTCGGGAAGTGCCGCGACCCGAGCGCCGTCGACGTCGTCGGCGGTGCGCGAGTAGCGGTAGGGCTGCCAGTGCCAGCCGAGGCAGACCGACCGCACCGACATCACGCCGCCGCCCGGGAGCTTCGTGACGTGCATCGGGGCCGGCCCGCGCGCCCACCCACGGCAGGCCTCGACGAGCTGGCGCTGGCGTTCGACGCTCAGCCAGTCCGGGACGTGGACGGCTCCGGGTGCGATCTGCGCCCGCGACCTCGGCAGCAGCGACCTCACGACGGGGCCGTCGGTTCGAACCGGTTGTCGTGGATCGTCCAGCGCATGGGAGCAGATGCCGGCGAGACCGACGCTCACCAGGGCGCCGGCTCGTAGTCCTTCAAGAAGCAACCGTAGACGTCCTCGCCCGCCTCGCCGCGCACGATCGGGTCGTAGACGCGGGCCGCCCCGTCGACGAGGTCCAGTGGGGCGTGGAAGCCCTCCTCGGCAAGGCGCATCTTCGTCGGGTGGGGGCGCTCGTCGGTGATCCAGCCCGTGTCGACGCTCGTCATCAGGATGCCGTCGCGCTCGAGCAGCTCGTGCGCGCTCGTGCGCGTGAGCATGTTCAGCGCGGCCTTCGCCATGTTCGTGTGCGGGTGGCCGGGCCCCTTGTAGCCGCGGTTGAACTGGCCCTCGATCGCCGACACGTTGACGATGTAGGCCCGCCGCGCGCTCGAGGCGGCGAGCGCCGGGCGCAGCCGGCCGACGAGGATGAACGGCGCGGTCTGGTTGCACAGCTGGACCTCGAGCAGCTCGACCGGATCGACCTCCTCCACGTGCCGGCTCCAGCTGTTGACCGGATCGAGATCGGGGACGAGCCCGCCGGCGTCGATCGCGCGCGCCGCCGCGATGCGCGCGGGCGACGCGGATCCGGCGGCCAGCGCCAGCGCGGTGAGCGCGGCCGGGGTCGGCGTCCAGTGCGGCTGGCGCAGGTGCGCGCCGTCCGCGACCGCGACGGCGGACTTCGAGCCCGGGCTCGGCGCGAGCACGCGGATCTGCGGCAGCGGGCCCTCCGGCAGCGCCGCCGCCTCGGCCGCCGCGAGCAGCGCGTAGCCCGTGGCCGAGCGGCGCACCGTCTGCGCCGCGTTGTTGACGAGGATGTCCAGCGGCCCATCCGCCGCGATCTCGTCGGCGAGCGCGAGGACCTGGCCGGGGTCGCGCAGGTCGATCCCGACGATCCGCAGCCGTCCGATCCAGTCCGCGCTGTCGCCCATCGCCGCGAAGCGTCGCGCCGCGTCGTGCGGGAAGCGCGTCGTGATCGTCGTCTGCGCGCCGTCGCGCAGCAGCCGCAGCGCGATGTACATGCCGATCTTCGCGCGCCCGCCGGTGAGCAGGGCGCGGCGCCCGCGCAGGTCCGTGCGCGCGTGGCGGCGCGCGTGGTTGCGGGTCGCACAGGGCGGACAGAGCTGGTGATAGAACGCGTCGAGCTCGACGTAGCGCTGCTTGCAGACGTAGCACGCGCGTGCCTGCACGAGCGTGCCGGCGCTCGCACCGCGCGCCCGCGCGCGCAGCGGAAGTCCGGCCGTCTCGTCGTCGATGCGACCGATCGCGCCGGTCGCCGTGGCGGCCGTGACCGTCGCGTCCGCCGCGAGCACGGCCGCCCGTCGCTGCGCACGGCGCGCCCGCTTGACGGCCTTGAAGACCCCGGCCGTCGCGCGCCGCACCGCGACCGCGTCGGGGTGCTCGGCCGGCAGCGACCGCGCCGCGTCCAGGACGCGCAGGCAGACCTCGAGCTCGCCGGGGTCGATGCCGTCCACGCCGCCAAGTCTAGGCCCGCGACCCGCGGGCGCCGGCCGCGATCGAGGCGGCGGCGGCGCGGCGGTCGGGGCTGCGCCGGATCAGCCGGGTGGCGGGCCCCCGGCGCGCGTCCCGACCCGGCGACCGGCGCTCCCGGCTCGCGCTCAGCGCGACGCCAGCAGGCGATCCTCGCCGGCCAGGGCGAGCCGGTCGCCGCCCGCACGCTTGGCGGCGTACATGGCGCCGTCGGCGTTGCCCAGCGTGCACTGCACCGGCTCGTCCGCGACGACCGCTGCGATGCCGATGCTCGCGGTCGTCCAGCCCACGCTCACGAGATCGTCGGACGGGATCCGACGGGCGCGGATCTGCGACAGGATCCGCTCGGCCAGCGCCACCGCGTCGACCGGATCGGTCTCGGGCAGCAGCACGGCGAACTCGTCGCCGCCCATCCGCGCCGCGACGTCGCTCGCACGCAGCTGCCGGCGCAGCACGTCGGCGACGGCGCGCAGCATCGCGTCGCCGACCCGATGGCCGAGCTCGTCGTTGACCGCCTTCATGCGATCGAGATCGAGGACGAGCAGCGAGGCGCCGCGTCCGTAGCGGCACACCCTGGCGTGCTCGTGCTCGAGCACGGCGTCGAAGTGGTGGCGGTTGAAGAGATCCGTGAGGCCGTCGTGGTTCGCCAGCCGCACGAGCTGATCCTCGAGCGCGCGACGGTCGCGGTCGGCCGCGCTGAGCCGCGCGGCGACGCGCCAGATCAGGACGAGGAAGCAGGCGATCGTCGCGGCCGTCAGCCACCACGTCCCGACGCGCTGGGTGAAGACGCCGGCGTCGCCCGCCGTGAGGCGCATCCAGCCCAGCAGCAGCGGCACGCCGACCGCGAGCGGCCCGAGGCGCCGCATCATGACCCCGCCGGGATCGTCGGTGGTGGCGAGCCGCAGGACGTGCCCGTGCGGGCGGGCGAGCACGATCGCGATGCCGAGGGCAAGGAAGCACGCGGCGGTGTTGAGGGCCATCTTCGCCGCCGATGCCGGCCCGTAGAACGCCGGAATCCCGTACGTGTAGCCGATGACGCTCATGAACGCGACGAACGCCGCAGGCAGCACCAGCACCTCCGATCGCCGCCAACCGTGGCGCGGCTTGCGATCGAGCGCGAGCAGGGCGCCACCGACGAGGACGAAGTCGATCGCGGTCGTCGGCGCGAAGCGGCCGGGGTGCGGGACGCCCGCCGCGCGCCCGAGGTGGTCGACGAACAGCAGCTCGTCGATGCCCAGCCGCCAGCCGAACGCGAACTCCGCGAGCACCAGCGCGCCGAGCACGAGCGTCGCGAGCGCGAGCCCGCGGTGCGCGATGCGCAGGCCGCGCCCGCCCGGCGTTCGCGTCGCGGCGAGCAGCGACAGGCTCGCGCACAGCAGGCCGATCGCCGTCAGAGCCTTCATCCCGACCGTGCCGGGGATGATGTTGCGCAGCGCGACATCGCCGAAGACCCACCCGCCGACGAGCACGACCGCCCCCGTGAGGACCGTGAGCCAGCACGCCGCCGCGGTGCTCCGGCGCAGGTGCACGACGGCTGACGGCGTCTCCCTCACACCGCCGGTATCGGCAGATGACGGATGTCGCACCAGCGCCGATGCGCCATCCGTCCAGACCTCGCGGCGCCGCCGCCCGCCGGCGGGCGTCCGGTGGCGACCCCTTCCGGGTAGCTTGCGAGCATGCAAGGTGGACTGGGCACGATCGTGTACGTCGTCATCGGCGCGTTCGTCGCCGCGTCGGATCACTACTTCGCCCATGTCGGCTCGGTCGCACGGGTCGCGTCGGCAGTCGTCGCGATCCTGCTGTGGCCGGCGATCCTGCTCGGGGTCCACATCCACATCAGCTGACCCGCCCGACGGCGACGGTGCGCCCTCGGCCCGTGGAGAACGGGCGCGGACGGGTGGCGCGAGCGCGCCCGACGACTCGGTGATCCCGCGATGTCGGATCGTGGTGCTCGTCGTCGTCGCCGTCCTGGTGCCCGGCGACCAGCTCGTGGCAGGCACGGAGGCCCGCCGACGCTGCCGATCTCGTCGTCTTGGGCGCACGTGCGTCGGCAGGAAGGCCGGCATGCACGAGCCCAGGTGCCCAACGTCACACTTCCGCGCCTTGCGCCGGGGGCGTGCCCCGATCTAGCATCAGCACTCGGGTGCAGCGGGGGCGATCACCGTCGCCGGCTCGCCCGGCGAACGCGCCGTTCCCAACCCTCGCCAGTCATCGCAGGAGACCCGTCTTGGCCGATACACCGAAACCCCGCGCGTCGCACCTCGAACCCGGCTCGACCTTCGCCGGCTACAGGATCGAGCGCGTCCTGGACCGGGGCGGGATGGGCGTCGTCTACAAGGCCGTCGACGAGGACCTCGACCGCCAGATCGCGCTGAAGATCATCGCGCCCGAGCACTCGCAGAACGAGACCGCGGTCGCGCGCTTCAAGGCCGAGTGCCGGCTGGCGGCCTCGATCGAGCATCCGAACATCGTCCCGATCCACCGCGGCGGCGAGTCCGAGGGCGTCCTCTACCTGGCGATGCGCTTCGTGCCGGGGACGAACCTGCGCGCCGTCATCGACCAGGGCCCGATGGAGCTGCCGCGCATCGCGAGCATCGTCTCGCAGGTCGCCGCGGCACTGGATGCAGCGCACGACCGCGGCCTCATCCACCGCGACGTCAAGCCCGCCAACATCCTGATCTCGGGCACCGACGCCGAGCCGCAGGTCTTCCTGACGGACTTCGGCCTGACCAAGCGCCTGGGATCCGCCGGCGACCTCACGCGCGAGGGCAACTGGGTCGGCACGCCGGACTACGTCGCGCCCGAGCAGATCCAGGGCCACAAGGTCGACCGCCGCGCCGACGTGTACTCGCTGGGCTGCGTGCTGTTCGAGATGCTCACCGGGCGCGTCGCGTACGTGAAGGACTCGGACATGGCCAAGCTGTGGGCCCACGTCTCCGATCCGCCGCCGCTGCCGCGCACCGTGCGACCCGAGCTTCCCAAGGCGTTCGACGACATCGTCGGCCGGGCGACGGCGAAGGAGCCCGATCGCCGCTACGCGACAGCCGGCGACCTCGGGATGGCCGTGCGCGAGGCGGTCGGCCGGCAGGAGGGCCGCGAGCGCGCCTCCGCCGCATCCGTCGCAACGCCCGTGGTGGCGCCGTTCGCCACGCGCGACGAGGCGTTCGTCGGCGACGAGGAGACGGTCGTGCACGCGCCGCCGCCCTCGACGCCGCCCCCGCCCCCGCCCCCGCCACCACGACCGGCCGCCGCGTCCCCGCCGCCACCGCCGCCCCCGCCGCGCGGCGCGGTGGCGCCCGTGCCGGTGGACGCGCCCGACGCGCCCCGTGCCGCGGCGCCCAAGCGCGCCGCGCGATCTCGCGGCGGAGGGTCGCGCGACGCCAGCGCGCTCAAGCGGCGCGCGAAGCCGCTCGCCGTGCTCGCGCTGCTGCTCGTGGTGGTCGTCGCCGCGGTGCTGCTGACGGGATCCGGCGGATCGAAGGACAAGGTGGCTGGTCAGCGCGTGGACGCGAGCCTCGGCCCGGTCCCCACCAACCGCGTCACCGGCAAGGGCTCCGCCGTCATGCACCTCGACGGCAACCTGCTGACGATCTCGATCGACACCTCGGGGCTGCTCGACGGGGCGCCGCACGCCGTCCACATCCACGCGGGTCGCAAGGGCATCTGCCCGACCGCGGCGGCCGCCACGGAGCACAACGGCCACCTGTCGATCGCGACCCTCGCGGGGGTCCCGTTCTACGGCCCGCCGGTCGCGGCGCTCACCACGACCGGCGACACGAGCCCGAAGAGCATCACCGCGTTCAGCCGCTATCCGAAGACGAGTGACATCGACTACCGCCGCACGATCAAGGTCACGCCCGTCGTCGCCGCCTACATCCGCAAGGACAATGCCGTGCTCGTCGTGCACGGCATCGACTACAACCACAACGGCGTCTACGACGGGGTGCTCGAGCGCAGCGACCTCGATCGCAGCCTGACCGGCGAATCGACGTCGCCCGCGCTGTGCGGGCCGCTGGTCGCGGACAAGGCGTCGGCGCCCAGCGGCACGAAGACCGCCTCGGTCGCCGACACCACGTACACCGCGTCGCTGACGCTCGCGCCCGCAGCCGCCTCGGCGGACCCCGCCCCCACGGGCCCGGGCACGCCCGACGCGCTGATCTGCCCGCTGCTCGCCGGCATCCTGCCGGGGTCGCGTCAGGCGTGACCGGTGGCGCACAGCGCACGCTGTTCGCCCCGCGCCTGGCGGTGCCGGCGGCCATCGTCGTCGCGATCGTCGGCTTCGCGGTCCTCTCGGTCGTCGCGCGGTCCCCGGGCGCGCACGGCGGCGCGGGCGCCGGTGTGGCGCTCGCGCTGCGCCACACCAAGCTCGGCGACATCCTCGTCGACGCCAACGGGCGCACGCTGTACCTCTTCCTCGAGGACGCCCCGGGCAAGAGCACGTGCTACGGCGGCTGCGCGCGCGTATGGCCGGCGGCGCTCGTCACCGGCAAGCCGAAGGCCGGGCCGGGCATCGACGCGGCCAAGCTCACGACGGCGGCGCGGCGCCACTCGGTCCGCCGCCAGCTCGTCTACGACCATCACCCGCTCTACACGACGGTGGCGGATGCAAAGCCCGGCGCGACGACCGGCCAGGGCTTCTTCGGCACGTGGTTCGTCGTGTCGGCCGGCGGCAAGCAGATCGGCAAGGCGGCGAAGGGCGCGGGCGGATACTGATGCTCGCACCGGCGCGCGCCAACCTTCGACCTGATACGTCCGGCGATCCATCGCCGCGGCGCATATGATCGGCGACGTGCGTCGCGGGGGGACGGAATCTGACCGGCCGAGCGAGCGCGTCCCGCCTGCGGCGCGGACGCCCGAGTCGCCGCACGGCGCGCCGGCGATCGCGCTGTACCACGGTCGCCGGCTCGACATCACGGGCGCCGGCCTGACGATCGGGCGGCTGCCCGACAACGAGGTCGTGATCGCGAGCAACGCCGTCTCGCGGCACCACGCGGTGATCAAGCCGGTCTCCGGCGGGCACTGGATCGTCGACCTGAGCTCGCGCAACGGCACCCAGCTCAACGGGGAGCGCTTCCGTGGGGAGTCGCGCTGGCTCACCAACGGCGACACGGTGCTCGTCGGTGGCGAGGCCGTGCGCTTCCTCACCGGTCAGGAGACGCGCTTCGACGCCTCGCCGCGGCCCGCCGCGTTGACGACGGCGGTCGTGCAGTTCCCCGGCGAGCGCCTGACGCTCGGCCGCGACGAGTCCAACGACGTCGTCCTCGACGACCCGAACGTCTCGCGCTTTCACGCCGAGGTGCTGCGCACCGACGGCCGCATCGAGCTCCGCGACCTCGGCTCGCGCAACGGCACGCGCCTCGACGGCGAGCTGACGCGGCGCGCGCTGCTGGACACCGGGTCGGAGATCGGCATCGGCGCCTACAGCCTGATCTTCGACGGCGCCGCGTTCGTCACCCGCGCCGAGCAGGGCGCGATCCGCCTCGATGCCGAGGGCGTCGGCGTAAGCGTCAAGGAGAAGGTGATCCTGCAGCCGACGGCGCTGAGCATCGCGCCCGGGGAGCTGATCGCGATCATCGGCGAGAGCGGCTCTGGCAAGTCGACGCTGATGAAGGCGCTCGCCGGCGTCAACGCCCCCTCGAACGGGACGATCACGGTCAATGGCGAGCCGCTCGCCAGTCGCCTCACCGACATCGGCTACCTGCCGCAGGACGAGGTCGTGCACGGCCGGCTGACCGTGTCCGAGGCGCTGGACTACGCGGCGCGCCTGCGCCTGCCGCACGACTCGAGCGACGACGAGTACGACGCCACCGTCGAGCGCGCGCTCGAGGAGCTCGAGCTCGTCGAGCACAGCGACACGCGCATCGACCGGCTGTCGGGCGGTCAGCGCAAGCGCGTCGGCCTCGCAGCCGAGCTGCTGAGCCGCCCGAGCCTGCTGTTCCTCGACGAGCCGACGACCGGCCTGGATCCGGGTCTCGAGACGCGGATGATGGAGCTCTTGCGTGGGCTCGCCGACCACTCGCGCGCGGTCGTCGTCGTCACACACGCCACGAAGAGCCTCGGGCTGTGCACGCGGATCCTCGTCATGGGTCGCGGCGGGCGGCTGTGCTTCGACGGTCCGCCGGCCGAGGCGATGACGTTCTTCGAGGCCGACAGCTTCGACGAGATCTACGCCCAGCTCGACCGCCGCCCGGCTGAGGAATGGCAGCGCAAGCGAGCCCAGATGGGGATGCAGGCGGTCGTCCCCGAGCAGGCACCACGACCGGCCGCGGCGGCGTCGTCGCCGTCGGGGCGCCGGCGCCAGGG
>DASXCR010000052.1:0-42806 GCA_036491075.1 Solirubrobacteraceae bacterium | reverse complement strand
CCCGGCCGGCGCTCGCGATCAGCTCGTCGAGCGCAGCCGCGATCTCGGCCGGCCGGCCGTGCGTCAGCACGGTCACCGAGCGCACCGGTGGGCCGCGCCTCCCCGCCGTCACGGCTCGACCACGCGCGCAGCGGCCTCGAGATCCGCGACGGCGCCCGCGCGCCCCGCCTCGGCGAGCCAGACGAAGCTCTCGAGGTTGCCCTTCGGGCCGGGCAGCCCGGAGGACGCGAAGCCCAGCACCGACGCGCCAAGCGCGCGGGCGGCGGCCGCGACGGCGACGAGCGCCCCGCGGCGGTCGTCGGGCTCGCGCACGACGCCGCCCTTGCCGACGTTCCCCCGCCCGACCTCGAACTGCGGCTTGATCATCGCGAGCACGTCGTGGCGCGCGGCGAGGCACGGCAGGATCGCCGGCAGCACCTTCGCGAGCGAGATGAACGAGACGTCGATCGTGACGAGGTCCGGCGCGTACGCCAGCGCTCCGGGCGTCAGCGCGCGCGCGTTGGAGCGCTCGAGCACGGTCACGCGCTCGTCGTTTCGCAGACGCCAGTCGAGCTCTCCGTAGGCGACGTCGAGCGCCACGACGTGATCCGCGCCGGCCTGCAGCAGGCAGTCCGTGAAGCCGCCCGTCGACGCGCCGACGTCCAGGCAGCGGCGCCCCCCCGGATCGATGTCGAACGCCGCCAGGGCGTTGGCGAGCTTGACGCCCCCGCGCGAGACGAAGCGCGGACGCTCGTCGACGGCGAGCGCCACGTCGCGCTGCACCATCTGGCCGGGCTTCTGCGCGCGCGCGCCGTCGCCGCCGAGGCGCACCTCGCCGGCCATGACCGATGCGGCCGCGCGCGTGCGCGAGGAGAACAGGCCGCGTTCGGCGAGCAGGGTGTCCAGGCGCACGCGAGCCACAGCCCCGCACCGTACCTGTGGCGCATGTGTGACCGCACGCACCCACGTCTGCGCCCGCCGGCGCAACACTGGTCATGCGCCGCACGGTCGGCCCCCTCCCCGGGGTCACCTTCCGAGAAGCATGCCGGCGGCGTGGCAGACCCACAACCACATAGCAGCGTCTCCTCCCTGAAGCGGCCCGTCCTCCCCGGCGGGCCGTTTCGCCTTCGCCGGACGGTCCGCCCCGCCGACGGGACCGCTACGCGCCGATGATCGCGCGCTCCCCGACGGCGGCCTCGATGCGCTCGGCGATCGCGCGGCCGGTGAACCCGACCTCCTCGTAGAGCAGCGCGGGCGCGCCGTGGGTGATGTAGCGATCGGGCAGGCCGATCCGCATGATGCGGGCGTCGACGGCGTCGACGTCGTTGAGCGCCTCCCACACGCCGCTGCCGAAGCCGCCAGCGAGGACGCCCTCCTCGACGGTCACGAGCAGCTCGTGGTCGGCGGCGAGGCGCGCCATCAGCGCGACGTCGATCGGCTTGGCGAAGCGCGCGTCGACGACGGTCGCCTCGATCCCGTGCGCGGCGAGCAGGTCGGCGGCGTGCAGGCTGCGCGACACGCCGCTGCCGTAGCCGACGATCGCGACCTTGCCGTCACCCTCGCGCAGGACCTCGCCCGCGCCGATCTCGATCGGCATCGGTACCTCGGGCAGCGCCACCCCCGCCCCCTCGCCGCGCGGGTAGCGCAGCGCCACGGGCCCGTCGTCGTAGAGCAGCGCCGTGCGCAGCATGTGCACCAGCATCGCCTCGTCGCGCGGCGCCATCATCACGAGGTTCGGCAGCGGGCGCAGGTAGGCGATGTCGAACATCCCGTGATGCGTCGGCCCGTCGTCGCCGACCAGGCCCGAGCGATCGAGCGCGAACACGACGTTGAGCTTCTGCAGGCAGACGTCGTGGACGATCTGGTCGAACGCGCGCTGCAGGAACGTCGAGTAGATCGCCGCGACCGGCTTGACGCCCTCGAGCGCGAGCCCGGCGGCGAACAGGATCGCCTGCTGCTCGGCGATGCCGATGTCGAAGTAGCGCTCCGGCATCGCCTTCTGGAGGATGTCCAGCCCGGTGCCGGTGTTCATCGCGGCCGTTATCCCGACGACGCGCTCGTCGCGGCGACACTCGTCGACGAGCGCATGGCCGAAGACCGACGTGTACTGCGGCGGCGGGGTCGGCGCCCCGATGCTCGCCGGGCGCGACGGCGACGCGACGCGGTTGGCGATCGCCTTCGGCTTGACGGCGTGCCAGCGCTCCATCCCCTCCAGGCCGCCGTCCTCGGCCGGCGCGAAGCCCTTGCCCTTGACGGTCGCGATGTGCACGACGACGGGGCGGTCGGCCGCGAACGCGCTGCGCAGCGCCGTGCGCAGCGCCCGCACGTCGTGCCCGTCGATGACGCCGACGTAGGCCCAGTCGAGCTCCTCCCAGAACAGGCCGGGGGCCCAGAACGCCTTGATCGACTCCTTCAGCTGCGGGCCGAGCCGCTCGAAGACCGGGCCGAGCTTGCCCGGCAGCTCGGTGAGGCGCTCCTCGACGGACTCGCGCGTGTGCCAGAGCTTCGGGTTCAGGCGCACGCGGTTGAAGTAGCGCGACATCGCACCCACGTTCGGGGCGATCGACATGCCGTTGTCGTTGAGGACGACGACGATCGGCGTGCCCTGGCCGCCGGCCTGGTGGATCGCCTCGAAGGCGACGCCGCCGGTCATCGAGCCGTCGCCGATGACCGCGACGACCTTGCCGTCGTCGCCGCGCCCGAGGCGCTTCATGCCCTCCTTCAGCCCGACCGCGTAGCCGATCGACGTCGACGCGTGACCCGCGCCCATGATGTCGTGCTCGGATTCGGCGATCGAGCAGAACGGCGCGAGGCCGCCGTACTTGCGGATCGTCGCGAGCTGGTCGCGGCGCCCGGTGAGGATCTTGTGCGGGTAGGCCTGATGGCCGACGTCCCAGACGATCTTGTCGCGCGGGGAGTCCAGCAGCGAGTGCAGCGCGACCGACAGCTCGCAGACGCCGAGGTTGGCCCCGAAGTGCCCGCCGATCTCGCCGACGGTGTCGATGATGTGCTCGCGGACCTCCTGCGCGACGCGCGCGAGCTCGTCCTCCGACAGCGCGTGCAGGTCCTGCGGGCGGTCGATGCGCTCGAGCAGGCTCACGACGTCCTCGAGAAGATGAAGTCGGTGATCTGCTCGAGCTCCGGCGCGCCGGAGCTCGCGGCCGCCGCGAGCGACGTGCGGGCCTGGCGATGGGACCTGAGCGCGAGCTCGCGAGCCCCGTCGAGCCCGAACTCCGTCACGTACGTCCGCCTCCCCTGGCGCGCGTCGCTGCCCTGCGGCTTGCCGAGCGCGTCGTCGGTGCCGGTGACGTCGAGGATGTCGTCGACGATCTGAAACAGGACGCCGAGCTCGGCAGCGAATGCGCGGTACTCGGTTGTCGTCGATTCGTCCATGCCGGCTATCAGGAGTACGCACTCTACCGACGCGCCGATCAGCCTTCCCGTCTTCAGCTCGTGCGTGTGGCGCAGCGAGCGCGCCACGTCGGGGTCGTCGTCGTGGACGCCCGCGACGTCGAGATACTGCCCGCCCACCATGCCGTCGACCCCGGTCGCGGCGGCGAGCTCGGCGACCGCGGCGAGGACGTTGGCGGGCTCGCCGCGCTGGCGCGTGAGCACGAGCAGGAACGCCTCCGCGTAGAGCGCATCGCCGGCGAGGATCGCGACCTCCTCGCCGAACGCGACGTGGTTGGTCGGGCGGCCGCGGCGCAGCGAGTCGTCGTCCATCGCCGGCAGGTCGTCGTGGATCAGCGAGTACGTGTGGATGAGCTCGAGCGCGGCGGCGAGCGCCATCAGCTCGCGCTCGTCGCGCCCGATCGCGCGGGCCGTCGCGAGCGCGAGCACGGGCCGGATGCGCTTGCCGCCCGCGAGCAGGCTGTAGCGCATCGCCTCGACGAGGCCGCGGGTCAGCCGCTCCTCGGAGAAGCGCAGCCGCCGGAGGTACTCCTCGACCTGCGCCTGCAGACCATCGGGGTAGCAGCGCCGTGGCGCGTCCCGCAGCGGGCGGCCCACTACAACAGCGAGTCCTGGCCGGGCGGCGGCTCGCGCTCGGCCTCGCGGGAGCGGCGCTCGAGCTCGGCGGAGGCCTGCGAGGCCAACGAGGCGCAGTCCTCGACGACCGTTGCCGCGGCGTCGGCGCTGAGATCGCCGGAGCGCAGCTGCTCCGCGGCGCGCTCGAGGCGGCCCACGAGATCGTCGAGCGTCGCGTCGGCTGGGTCGGCGGCGGTCATGAGGTCGCTGGATCCTTTCCCATCTCGCGGTGCACCGCAGCCAGGATGCCGTTGACGAAGCCCGGCGCGTCCACGCCGGAGTACGTCTTGGCGAGCTGCACCGCCTCGTCGATCGCTCCCTCGGGTGCGATCGGGACGTCGGCGGGCGCGGCGTCAGGGTGGCACATCTCCAGCAGCGCCACGCGCATGATGGCGCGTTCCAGCGGCGCGATGCGGTCGATCGCCCAGCCCTTGGCGTGGCGCGAGACGAGCACGTCGAGCTCGTCGCCACGATCCTGCGCGGCGTGCGCGAGGGCGCGCGTGAAGATGCTCGCGTTGCGTTCGAAGAGCGCGTCGAGCTCGCGCCCCGTGAGCTCGGATTGATAGAGCGCGAAGACGGCATCGCGGCGCTGATCGGATCGGCGGGCCACGCGCGTCAGGCCTTCCGCGGCCGCGTGCTGTGATTCGGGCGGGTCATCGGGGCGAGAAGCGTAGAGGGTGGGTGTGCAGATCCCTTGCGGATCGTGCTTGACGTGCGGACGCGCAGCGAGGAAGGTGGCATCTTCGCATCGCTGATTCGGGGGGTTGGCTGATGGTCAAGGTTGGGGGGATCGCCGCGGCGACGGCCGCCGTGGCCGCGTTGCTGGGGTGGCTGCTGCTCGGCGTGCTGCACGCGCCGGTTGCGCACGACGTGCCGATCGCGGTGATCGGAAGCGGCGCGCCGGTCAAGCACCTCGCGAAGGCGCTCGACGACTCGCCGAGGTTCCAGGTGACGGTGGTCGCGGACGGCGCCGCGGCGCGCAAGCTGATCGCCGATCGCAAGGTCTACGGGGCCTACGCGCCGAAGGCGAAGGTCGGGCGCGTGCTCACCGCGAGCGCCGCCGGCGTCCCCGTGGTCAGGCTGCTGCGGGCGGCCTTCGCGGCGATCGACGCCAAGCGCAAGGTGAGGACGGTCGTCGTGGACGCGAAGCCGCTGCCCGCGGCCGACGGCGCCGGCGTCGCCGCCTACCTCGCGACGCTCGTCGCCGTCGTGATCGCCGTGCTGGCCGGGTGGTCGCTGGAGGTCGTCGCGCCGAGCATCCGCCGCGGCCCGCTGTCGGTGCTCGGGCGGATCGGCGTGCTCGCCTTCATCTCGCTCGCCACGGGCGCGATCATCGCGGCGCTCGCGACGCAGCTCGGCATCTACCACGGCTACTACTTCGAGGTCGCCGGGGCGCTTGCGCTGACGACCTTCGGGATGGCGCTCGTGACCGCGGTGCTCACGAGCCTCGGCGGCGCGATCTTCGGGCTCGTCGCGGGGCTGTCGATCTTCATCCTGATCGGCGCGGTGGCGACGTCCGGCGGCGGATCGGCGCCGGAGTACCTGACGGACACGTGGAGGCAGATCGGCAGCGGGCTGCCGGCGCGATCGAGCATCGACCTCGTGCGCAACGTCGTGTACTTCGACCACGAGGCGATCACGACGCCGCTGCTGGTGCTCGGCGGGTACGTCGTCGGCGGGATGGTGCTGATGTTGGGACTCAGCCCGTTCCGGCGCAGGGCGTAGACGCTACGCGCGCGACATGTAGTCGCCCGTCGCGGTCTGGACCTTGACGCGGTCGCCGACGTTGACGAACAGCGGCACGCGCAGCGTCGCGCCGGTCTCGAGCGTCGCGGGCTTGTCGCCGCCGCCCGATGCCGTGTCGCCGCGCAGGCCCGGGTCGGTCTGCGTGACCTCCAGCTCGACGGTCGTCGGCAGCTGGATGTCGCCGGGCGCGTCGTCGATGAAGAGCACGTCGATCTCGTCGTTGGGCTTCGTCCAGCGCAGCGCCTGCTCGACGGACGCCTGCGCCATCGCGAGCTGCTCGTAGGAGGCCGTGTCCATGAAGTGCGCGTCGGTGCCGTCGGCGTAGAGGAACTGCATCTTGCGCGACTCCGTGTGCACGGAGCGGAACTTCTCGCCGGCGCGGAAGGTCTTGTCGATGACGTTGCCGTCGCTCGCGCGGCGCAGCTTGGTGCGCACGAACGCGCCGCCCTTGCCCGGCTTGACGTGCTGGAAGTCCAGGACCTTGAAGATCGTCCCGTCGACCTCGATGTGGTTGCCGTTCTTGAGTTGGTTGGTGCTGATCATGGCTGCGCCAGTGTAGGGCGCACCTGCGGCGTCCAGCCGGGCGACGGGCCGCCTCGACGCGAGGCCTACTCCGGGCGCACGGCGAGCTTGGCCTCGCTCGTCCGGCGCCGGTGCGACTCGGCGTAGGCCTCCGAGCGGAAGCGCAGGAGCGGATCCTGCGAGAGCTCGAGGCCCGGCGGGACCTTCGTCGGGTCGAAGACGAGGCCGTCGACGAGCGCGGGGTCCTCGTGCATGCGATCGAGCACGAGCGTGCCGGCCGTGATGTCCTCGCGATCCTGTGGCCACTGCTTCGTGACGTCGTCGGTGCGATCGCCGGGGGCGGCCATCTGGAAGACCAGCCTCCACGAGATCGGTCCTGCTGCGACGCGGTTGCGGATCTCCGAGAGGAGGTACTGCTCGGGGTACTCCCGCTCCTGCTCGGCGCTCAGGCCCTTGGCGTCGTCGGACGGGATCCAGCGGTAGCGAAACGCCCGTCGCGTCCCCTGCACGTCAACGAGGAAATAGGCGGTCAGGCCGAAGAACGCGCTGTGCGCGAAGCTCGGCGTCGTCGGCGCCTTGAGCACGGCGAGCAGGCCGGGCAGCGTGTCGAGGTGCGTGAGGATGTGCGGTATCAGGCGCAGCGGGCTGGGCTTGCCGTTCTTGCCGCGCCGCTGCGCGGACTGCAGCGCGATGAAGTCATCGGGCACGCCGAAGGGCGCGTGGTCGATCGTCAGCGACGCCCACGCGGCGACGTCGCCGGAGGACTGAAGCTCGAAGCGGACGCCGAGACCGAGCACGGACTTGCGGTCGGGCGCGTACGGGCTCGGTGCGCCGTTGGACAGCCGGACGACCACAGCGACGCGCTCGCCTTGCAGATGCTCCGCGGTGCTCAGCGCGGCGACCTCGGGCGTCGCCGTGAAGTGACCGCGCAGGCCGATGCCGCGCGCGTGCGCGCGGCGGAAGCTCGGCAGCGCCGGGCCGTAGCGCTCGAGGGCGTCCATCGCCTTCGCGACGCGCTCGGGTCCGCCGAGCTTCTCGGGGTCGCGGCTCATGATGCCTTCGCCAGCTCGCCGAGGACGATCGGATGCACGTCATGCACGTTGCGCTCGCCGATGAAGACGTCGAGGTGGCCGTAGCCGGGGATGACGTGCAGCGCGTGACGGCCCGGCTCGCGGGCCTCGAACCAGTCGAACGTGCGCCGCTGGGTCTCCGGCAAGAAGCAGTTGTTCAGCGATCCGGTGATGAACGCGAAGCGCGCGTCGGTCTGCGGCGCCTGCGCGACGAAGCTCTCGGGCAGCTCCGGGCGGCCGTCGACGCTGACGAGGTGACCGGCGTCCACGCAGCGGGCGATCTGGGTGAAGAACGTCAGCGGACCGGGGCCGAACTCGCCCTTGATCCACTCGTGCGTCCCGGCGCTGATCTGCTCGTGCGTCCACAGCGTCGGGTCGCCCGAGCCGAACATGAAGCTCGCGACCTTGCAGACGCCGTTGTGGCACTTGTGGCGCGAGAGCTTGGAATACGCCGTCACGACCTTCGGCAGGATGCCGGGCGGCCGCTCGCGGCCCCACTGCGGATCGAGGTAGCCCGTCAGCCTGGACACGAGCGGGACGACGTGGTCGAGCTTGAGCTTCGCGATCCGCGGGACGACCGGATGCAACGTGACGGCGTTGGCGACGACCGTGCGCACCTGCGGCAGCAGGCCGGCGCAGATCGACATCATGAAGCTCGTCGAGCCCTGGCAGTGCGTGACCGCCTGGATCGAGTCGGCGCCGGTCTGCTCGAGCACGATCTTGACCGCCGCCGGGTGGTCGAAGACCGCGGCCTGGTCGAGGGTCCAGTGGTTGTGGGGCACGTCCATGCTCGCGCGCCACGTCTCCATCCAGACGTCGTAGCCGTCGTCGACGAGCGCCTCGACGAGCGTGCGCGGCGTCGGCGGACGCCAGATCTCGGTCCGCACGCCGACGCCGTGGACGAGCAGGACCGGCCCCTTCGTCGGGCGCTCGGGCCCCTTGACGTGGATGACGTGCAGCTGCACGCCGTCCGCCGTGGTGAACGGGAACACCTCGTCCGCGTGGGCGGCGGCGGTCGTCACGCGCGTCGGTCGCCGTGCTTCTTGGGCCCGTAGACGTCCCACAGGTCGCCGGCGAACAGCTCCCCGAAGCGCGCGATCGCGTCGACGCGATGCGGCGGGTGCACGCGGAACGTCGTGCATTGCACGGCGAAGTCCGTCGGGCGGATGTGCAGGATGCCGGTCGCGACGATGTCCGCGCCCTCGTCGCCCTCGGGCTGGACGTGCCCCTTGTAGATGTGGGTGAACAGCGTCGAGGTGTCCGACCAGACGTCGAAGCCGCGGTCGTCCTCGACGTCCTTGAAGCCGCGCAGCGTGATGTCGTGGCCCTCGCCGTCCTGCAGGAACAGCCGGTACTTCATGAGCTTGCGCGGCGTGCCGTCGTCGCCGGCGTCCACGAAGAGGTTGAACCAGCCCTCCGAGACCTCGAGCCGGCCGCCGAGCGCGTCGCACTGCACGTGGCCGGTGATCGTGCCGGGGTGGCGCTCGTCCGAGACGAAGCGCTCGACGTCGTCCATCAGCACGGTCACGTGGAACATGAGGTCGGTCTTGGACTTCTTGCCGCCGCGAAAGCCCTTGTCGAAGTCCTCCTCGCCGAAGGTCACGAAGCCGCGCATCTTCTCGGTGAACTGCACCGACGCCGGCTCCGCGCTGGCGGGTGGCGGCGCATCGGCGTCCGGCACCTCGTGGGACTCGGCGTCCTCGGCGGGCTTCGGGGGCGGCGGCGGTGCGGTCACGTTGCTTCCTTTCGTCTCGCCGATGATCGCGTCAGCGAAGCGGTCGGCGAGGGCGGCGATCGTGAGGCTGGGATTGGGACCGACGGGGCCGGGCATGACCGAGCCGTCGGCGATGTGCAGGCCGGGGTAGTTGAAGACGTTGCCGTAGGAGTCGATGACGCCCTCCTGGTCGTTGCGGCCCATCGGGCAGCCGCCGAGCGAGTGCACGGTCACGACGCGGCTGAGCAGCCAGATCGGGTTGTCCAGGAACTCGCCGCCGAGCTCCTCGGCGATCGCCTTGGAGACCGCGCGCACGCGGTCGAAGTACGCCTTCGACGAGCCGTTCTTGCGCCAGTCGATCGCCAGCGAGCGATCCTCGCCGAGCGACATGATCCCCTCGGGGATGTCGCGGCCCATGCCGAGCAGCGGCATGAAGCCCGACGACTCCGCCGCTTCGCCGATCAGCTGCGAGACCTCGCCGCCGATGTCCGTGTCGCGGTGGGTGATGAAGTTGCCGGCCGCCTTCACGAGCCGCGGGAGGTCGTGGTAGATCGTGTTCGGCGCGTCGAGCAGCTGCAGCATCCAGCTGACGAACTCGGGCTGGCCGGCGTCCTCGAGGTAGAAGCCGCGGCCGTCGTCGCCGTGGCCGTCGAGCGTGTCGGGCATGCGGATCGCGCTCGTGATGACCGGGGCGTGGGCGGAGTCCAGGACGTGCGGAACCTTCCGGCCGTCGGGCCCGGCCTTCATGCAGTGGCGCGCGAACGTGAGCAGGTCGCCGTTGCCGCCGAAGCGCGTGCCCAGCCGCGGGCTGATGTGCGGGAACGCGGCGCGGTTCTTCAGCATCAGGTACGTCGTGCCCATCGTCCCGGCGGACAGGATCAGCCGATCGCAGGTGATCTTGTGGCGATCGAGCTTGGAGGTGTCGGTCTTGACGCCCTCGGCCTCGGGGTCGTGCATGACGTACTCGACCTCGTATCCGCCGCCGTCGCGCGGCGCGAACGAGCGCACCTCGCAGCGGGTGCGGATGTCCGCTCCCTCGTGCCAGGCCGCCGTGATGTACGTGTAGTCCAGCGAGTTCTTCGACCCGTGGTTGCAGCCCAGGTCGCACTCGCCGGTGAGCTTGCAGGTCAGCCGGGTGCGGCCGTGGATGTTCGGCCGCGCCTCGCGGATCGGCTCGCCGACCATCGCCGGGTCGCCGTCGTTGGCGAACGTCACGGCGAGGTTGACGAGGTTCCAGTCGAGGCCGAGCTTCTGCGCGGCGTCGCGGAACGCGAGCACCTTCAGCGTCTTGTCGTACGGGGCCTGGTCCAGCGGGTACTTCTGCACGTTCATCATCCGCTCGACGCGGTCGTAGTGCGGGTCGAGGTCGGCGCGGTTGACGGGCCAGTGCTCGTAGCCGCCCTTCCAGCTGCCGTGGCCGGGCTCCTCCTTGACGAACCAGTCCTCGTCCTTGCGCAGCAGGACGTTCGCGTAGATCAGCGAGCCGCCGCCGAGGCCGCTCGCGCAGATCGCGTCGATGTTCGCGAAGCTCCAGAGGTTGAACATCCCGTGCAGGCCCTCGCTGGGATCCCAGAACTGGGACTTCATCCCCAGCGGCGAACGCGGGAAGGAGTTCGGCGGAAACGGCTTCCCGCGCTCGAGCAGGCAGACGCTCTGGCCGGCCTCGGCGAGACGGTAGGCCGAGACGGATCCTCCGAATCCGGATCCGACGATGACGGCATCGAAGTGCTCAGCGGTGGTGGTCAACGGGTCTGCTCCTAGCTATGGCCGATGCTCGGCACCGCCGCGGTCCTGCTTGCGCCGGGCGGTGCAGACGCAACGATAGTCTCGCGCGCCAACCTCGTGGGAGCTGTGACGGACGTCACGCTGTGGCGCTGCGATGTGCGGGCCCCGGCTCATCGCGCGAACGCCGTCCGCGGGGCCCGGCGGGCTCGCAGCCGAACCTGCGGCGCGAAGCAGGCCCGCGCCAGCCAGGCGCCGAGCGGCAGCGCCCAGGCGAGGTAGAACGCGCACTGCGCGTCGGGCCCAAGCCAGCCCGGCGTCTGCTCGAACGTGACCCACACGAGCACGGTCGCGGCGAGCGCGAGGACCGGTGGGCGCTCGGTTTCGCACAGCGCCTCCCACGCCAGCAGCGCGAGCAGGAACGGCAGCGCGTAGTACACGTTGTTCCACGGGTCCAGCACACAGCGCGCGAGCAGCAGGAGCGCGAGCAGCGCCAGCACCTGCTCGCCGTCCAGCCGCGGCGCCGCGCCGCGCACGCGCGCCCACAGCAGCGACAGCGGGACCACGAGGAACGCGATCAGCGGATGCGTCAGCGAAGACAGCCAGGGGGGCGCCGCGCGGTAGCCGGCCAGCTTGGGCAGGCCGTTGACGCCGACCACGACGTGGCCGGCGTCCCCCGCGAACCACCACAGCTGCTGGGGCTTGAAGATGACGCTGCCGGTGCTGCCGGCCCCGCTGACGATCGCGGCGTGCGACGCGGCGAGCACGATCGGGGCGAGCACGGCGAGCGTCACGCCGCCGGCGATCGCGAGCGCGGCCGGCCGCCGCGCGGGGAGCGCGAGCGCCACCGGCCCGATCGCGAGGACAGCCCACGACTTCGTCGCGATCGCCAGGCCGAGCAGCAGCCCCGCGAGGACGGTGCGGCGGTCGCGCGCCGCGAGCACGGCGCCGATCGCGAAGACCGCGCACAGGAGCTCCTCGGGGTGGCCGATCTCAAGCGCCCGCAGCGTGATCGGGTTGACGACGCAGAGCCCGAGGACGAGCGCGCGCACGCCGGTCGAGCGGCCCCGCTCCCCCATCCTGCCCACGAGCACGACCGCGAGCCAGGCGCCCGCGACGAGGCACGGGATCGACACGGCGCGGAAGATCGCGAGCTCGCCGCCGCCCAGCAGCGCCGCCACGCCGGCGAACGGGGCGCGCAGCACGACCGAGCCGCCATACGCCGGCAGCCCGCCGAGGAAGCCGGCGACGTCGCCGTGCAGGAGCTGGCCGATCGCGGGCGAGAGCTCGGTGTCGAAGTCCGTCCAGGCGTAGTCGGACAGCCCGAGCCAGGAGAAGATCGCCACGCCGAGCAGGGCCGCGGCCCACCACGGCAGCTGCGGGCGCAGGCGGGCGATCACACGACTCCCATCGGCTCGCCGGCGCGCCCGCTTGACCCGGCGATCCGTCCAGGGTTCTGCGGCGCGTGCGCTACCGGGTGGCGCGGCACCCTGCGCCATGCCGCGGTGGGCGGGCTATGCGACGGTGCGCAGCGACTTCGACATGCCGCTGAGCACCTCGTGGCCGTCGTCCGTCACGACGACGAGGTCCTCGATCCGCACCCCGACCGCGCCCGGGACGTACACGCCCGGCTCGACCGTCACGACGTTGCCGGCCGCGAGCGCGTCCTTGCCGATCTTCGACAGACGGGGGCCCTCGTGGACCTCCAGTCCGACACCGTGGCCGAGGCCGTGACCGAAGTGCTCGCCGTGCCCGGCCTCGTCGATGATCGCGCGGGCGACGGCATCGATGTCCTGGCCGGTCGGTCCCGGCCGCACCGCCGCCAGCGCCTGCTCCTGGGCGAGCAGCACGAGGTCGTAGATCGCGCGGTCGCGCGGATCGAGCTCGCCGGTCGCGAACGTGCGCGTGCAATCCGAGGCGTAGCCACCCAGCTGAGCGCCCCAGTCGACGACGACGAGCGTGTCGGCCGGGATCGCGACGTCGCGCGGCGAGGCGTGCACGACCGCGCCGTACTCGCCGGCGGCGACGATCGGCGGGAACGACACCCCCTGCGCGCCGCGACGGCGCATCGCGATCTCGAGGTCGAGCGCGACCTCGAGCTCGGTGCGCCCGACGAGGCCGGCGAGCAGCACCTCCTCGAGCGCGTCGTCGGCGAGCCGGGCGGCGGCGCGGATCGCGTCGATCTCGCCACCGTCCTTGACGGCGCGCAGACGCTCCACGATCGCGGCGGTCGCGACGAGCTCGACGGCTCCCGGCGCGTGCTCCGCGAGTAGCTCCACGAGACGCGCGTGCTGCTTGACGGTGATGTGGGCGTCGTCGAAGCCGACGCGCAGCGGCCGCTGCGCGGGAAGCCCCTTGATCGCGCACTCGAGCAGGTCGGTGTCGATCTCGCGCTCCCAGCGGTCGTCGAGCTGCTCGGCGGACTGCGTGAGGTAGCGGAAGTCCGTCACGAAGCGCGGCGCCAAGCGCGGCCCGACGACCGCGAGGCCGTTGGAGCCCGTGAAGCCCGTGAGCCAGCGGACGTTGACGATGTTGGTCACCAGCAGCACGTCGACCTCGCGCTCGGCGGCGGTCGCGGCGGCGAGCAGCGCTTGCAGGCGCGAGCTCACTCGCCGAGCTCGGCCTTCAGCGCGGCCAGCGCGTCGCGGTAGCCGTCGACGCCCTTGCCCGTCACGGTCGCGATGCAGTGCTCGGCGAGCACCGAGACGTGCCGCCATTGCTCGCGCGCCATGACGTCGGAGAGATGCACCTCGACGGCCGGCACGCCGGCGAGCTGCAACGCGTCGCCGATCGCGTGCGAGTAGTGCGACCACGCGCCGGCGTTGACGATCACGCCGTCGGCGACGTCGCGGACGCGATGCAGCTGCTCGACGAACTCGGCCTCGGAGTTCGTGTGCACGAAGCGCGCGTCGAGGCCGAGCTCGCCGGCGAAGCCGTCGATCGCCTGCTCGAGCTGGCGGAACGTGATCCCTCCGTAGTGCGCGGGATCGCGCCGGCCGATCTGGTCGAGGTTCACGCCGTGCATGACCTGGATGCGGTTGCGTCTCATTGCGACCGGCAACTCTGTCACGGCAGGGGCGCGACGTGCGGCGCCGGTGGCGCCGGCGAGCCTGCTACGAGAGCTCGGTCACGGCGGCGAGCAGCGCGTCGGGCGCCACGCGCTCGCCGAAGCTCACCTCGCCCGGCGCGCGCACGAGCACGAACGGGACGTCCTCGCCGCGGCGCTTCTTGTCCAGGCGCGTCGCGGCGACGACCTCGCCCGGGTCGATGCCGTCGTCCATCCGCGTCGGCAGCCCGGCGGCCGCGAGCAGCTCGGCGACCTGGCTGCGAAGCTCCTCCGCCTCGCTGAGTCGCAGTGCCGCGAGCAGCCCGAGCGCGACGGCCTCGCCGTGGCGGTAGCGGCGGTATCCGGTGACGGTCTCGATCGCGTGGCCGACCGTGTGGCCGAGGTTCAGCACCTGGCGCAGGCCTCCGTCGCGCTCGTCCGCGGCGACGACCGCGAGCTTCGTGCGCGCGCAGTCCAGCACGACCAGCTCGTCGACCGGCGCGCCCGCCGCGATCCGCTCCCACAGCGAGCCGCCGGCGATGAGCGCCGTCTTGAGGACCTCCGCGTAGCCGGCGGCGTGCTCCTCGGGCGGAAGCGTGCGCAGGGTGTCGACGTCGGTCAGCACCGCCGACGGCTGGTGGTAGGCGCCGACGTAGTTCTTCGCCTCGGGCAGGTCGACGCCGGTCTTGCCGCCGTACGCCGAGTCGACCTGGGCGACGACCGTCGTCGGCATCTGCACGACCGCCACGCCGCGCTGGTAGGTCGCCGCGCAGAAGCCGGCGAGGTCGCCGACGACGCCGCCGCCGAGCGCGACGACGCGATCGCCGTGGCCCATGCCGTGCGTTGCCAGCGCGCGCCAGACGTCCTCGGCGACGGCGAGCGTCTTGTGCTCCTCGCCCGCCGCGATCGTGATCGCGCGCTCGATCCCGCGCAGCCGCGAGGCGTACAGCGGGCCGACGTGCTCGTCGGTGACGAGGAACGCGCGGCCGCCGTCGGCGCCCGGCAGCACCGATCCCAGGATCCCGCGGCCGACGTAGACGGGGTAGTCGCCGCCGGCGGTGTGCGCCCACACGAGCTTCGTCCGCCGCGGCGCCGCGGCGAGCGCTCGCAGCGCCGGCAGCGCCCGCGCCACGAGCCCGCGGTCGCCCTCGGGCAGGAACGCGTCGGCCGCCACCGCGTAGACGGGCTCGCGCTCGGCGTGCAGGGCGACGAAGGCCGCGCGGTCGGAGGCGAGCGGGCGCTGCGCGCCGACCGCCCGCTCCCACGCCGTCTCCGCGGACACCTGCAGCCAGACGACGGTGTGCTCGCGCAGCGCCTCGCGCACGGCCGCCGACCCGAGGCTGCCGCCGCCGAGCGCGACGACCGCCGCGCCCGAGCGCAGCGCCCGCAGCACGACGGACTCCTCGCGACGGCGAAACTGCGCCTCGCCGTGGGCGGCGAAGAACGTCGCGATGCTCATCTCGAGCTGCTCCTCGAGCAGCGCGTCGGTGTCGAGCACGTCCGGCAGCGCGGTCGACTTCCCCGCGCCCATGAAGCCGACGAGGACTAGAGCCACGGCGCGCGGCCCACTACCGCTCCGGCCAGCCGATCCGCGCGCGGTACGCGCCGACGGCATCGCGCACGTCGTCGATGTGATCGCCGCCGAACTTCGTCCGGTAGGCCTCGGCGAGCACGAACGCGACCATCGCCTCGCCGACGACGCCGGCCGCGGGCACCGTGCAGGAGTCCGTGCGCTCGCGCAGCGCCTGGGCGGGCTCCTTCGTCGCGATGTCGACGGAGCGCAGCGGCTTGGTCAGGGTCGGCAGCGGCTTCATCGCCGCGCGCGCGACCAGCGGCTCGCCGTTCGTCATGCCGCCCTCGAGGCCGCCCGCGTGGTTGGTCTCGCGGTAGTAGCCGCGCTGGTCGTCGTGGAACAGCTCGTCGTGGGCGGCCGATCCGGGCGTGCCCGCCAGCCCGAAGCCCTCCCCCAGGCCGACGCCCTTGATCGCCTGGATCGAGCACAGCGCGCCGGCGAGCCTGCCGTCGAGGCGCTCCTCCCAGGACACGTGCGAGCCGAGCCCGGGGACGAGCGCGAAGGCGATCACCTCGAAGACGCCGCCGAGCGACTCGTTCGCCTTGCGCTGGGCGTTGATGTGGGCGACCATCTCGCGGCTCGCGGGCTTGTCGAGGCAGCGCACGGGGTCGTCGTCGACGCCGTCGAAGTCGCCGACGGTCAGCGGCGCGGCCGGCTCCGGCGCGTGCACGCTGCCGATCTGCACGACGTGCGAGCGGATCTCGACGCCGAGCGCCGACAGGAACGTCCGCGCGAGCGCGCCGCCGGCGACGCGCGCCGCGGTCTCGCGGGCGCTCGCGCGCTCGAGCACGTTGCGCACGTCGGTGAACTTGTACTTCTGCGTGCCGACCAGGTCGGCGTGGCCGGGGCGCGGGAGGTGGACCTCGGGGATGTCGGCCTCCACCGGCCACGGATTCATCCGCTCCTCCCAGTTGGCGTAGTCGCGATTGGCGATCTGCAGCGCGATCGGGCCGCCGAGCGTGGCGCCGTGGCGCACCCCGGCACTGACCTCCGCGCGGTCGCGCTCGATCTTCATCCGGCCGCCACGGCCGTGGCCGAGTTGGCGGCGCGCCATGTCGCGGTTCAGCGCATCGGCATCCAGCTCGAGGCCCGCGGGCAGGCCCTCGACGATGCAGGTCAGGCCGGGGCCGTGCGACTCGCCGGCGGTGATGAGACGAAGCGCCATGACAGGCGCCTGAGTCTATGGAGCGCCGATCCGCCACCACCGGCTCGCCCCCGCGCCCGTCGGCGCGCCGGACTCAGAACGTCGCGAGGTACGCGTCGACGAGCGCGTTGCCGAACAGCAGCGCGCAGGCGCCGCCGAGCGCGAGGAACGGGCCGAACGCGATCGCGGTCCTGCGGCCGTCCGCGGCGCCCTTGCGGGCGATGATCGCGATCCCTGCGAGCACGCCCGCCACGAGCGCCACGAGCAGCGCGGCCGCCACCGCGCGACCGAGGAAGAGCCCGAGCACCGCGGCGAGCTTGACGTCGCCGAGCCCCATGCCGCGCGGGAAGGCGAGCGCCGCCAGCAACAGGAAGCCGCCGCCCAGCACGCCCGCGAGGAGGCGCCCGAGCTCGCCGCCGGGGTCCAGCAGCGTGCCGAGCACGATCGCGGCGACCGCCGCCGGCAGCGTGATCGCGTTGGGCAGCCGGCGCGTGTCGAGGTCGATCAGCGCGAGCGGGACGAGCACGGCCACGAGCACGAGGCCGAGCACGAGATCCGCGCCGTCGGCGGCAACCGCGACCGCCGCGAACACGCTGCCGGTCCCCGCCTCGACGACGACGTGACGGCGCGCGATCGGCTCGGCGCAGTCGCGACAGCGACCGCGCAGCCACAGCCACGAGACGACCGGAATCAGGTCGCCGCGGCGGATCGCATGGGCGCAGTGCTCACAGCTCGGCCCGCCCGCGCGCGCCGGCGCGTCGCCGGACAGCCGCTGAGCGACGAGCATGCCGAGCGAGCCGGCGATACAGCCGCCGAGGGCGGCGACGACGATGCCGAGGATCATGGCGCCGCGGAGGCTACCGGCGCGCGGCGGGGCGCCCGACCGGCCCGCTGCTCACGCGACGCGCGACCGGCGCGCGACCCCCGCCCGACCGGCGCGCGACCGGCGCGGCCGGCGCGGCCGTGCGAGCCGCTAGTGGAAGGTGCTCAGGTACGTCTGCACGAGCTCGTGGCCCGCAAGCAGGCCGACGACGCCGCCGAGCGCGAGGAACGGCCCGAACGGGATCGGGGTCTTGCGCCCCGCCGACACGCCCTTGCGAGCGACCACGCCGAGCCCGATCACCGTGCCGGTGACGAACGCGACGAAGAACGCGGGCATGATCGCCGTGCCGAGGAACAGGCCGAGCACGCCGATCAGCTTCGCGTCGCCGAGCCCCATGCCGCCCGGGGTCAGCAGCGACGGGATCGCGAGCGCGGTGCCGGCGGCCGCGCCGGCGATCAGGCGGGTGACCTCGCCGCCGGGATCCAGCGCCGTGCCGAGCACGACCGCCAGCACGGCGGCCGGGAGCGTGAGCTTGTTCGGGATCTTGCGGGTATCGAGGTCGATCGCGGCGATCGGGACGAGGAAGGCGACCAGCACAAGCCCCATGACGAGCATCGCCGTGTCGTGCAGGTGCACGAGCACCACGGCGGCGAACAGCACGGCGGTGATCGCCTCGACGATCGGATAGCGCGCTCCGATCGACGCCTTGCAGCTGCGGCAGTGCCCGCGCAGCAGCAGCCACGACAGCACCGGGATGTTGTCCCACGGCTTCACCGGCGCGTCGCAGGAGGGGCAGTGCGATCCCGGGACCGAGAGCGACTCTCCCCTCGGCAGGCGGTAGGAGACGACGTTGAGAAACGACCCGATCACGAGGCCGAACAACGTGGCGGGCAGCAGGGCGACGGGCATGGCGGGGTCCTCGGGCTCGGGGGCGGAGCGGATGCTCTGCTCGTGTATCGGCAGCGGGCGCACAACCTTGATCGCGCGCAGGCGAGGCACCGCGACGACGACGAGCGGGGCGGGCCCGAAGGCCCGCCCCGCTGTCACTTCAGACGACGTCAGGTGCTGCTCGGGGCGCTACCAGCTCGAGCCGTTGCAGCCGCCCTTGCTGGAGCCGGCCCCGCTGCAGGTGCGCACGTAGCCGCCGGCCGTGCTCTTCGTGATGGTGAACGAGTTGCCGGTCGTGGACATCGACGTCAGGACGTAGTTGTTGGCGTCGGTGACCGTGGCCGAGCCGCCGGGGGCGGCCGAGTTCAGCGAGGACAGCATCTCGGAGTCCGTCGAGCAGCTCGTCGGCGTCGGATCGTTGGTCAGGCAGGACTCGACCTGCGAGACGGCGTTGCGCACGGCGGACTTCGCCGAGGCGTCCTTCGCCTTGTCCTTCTGGCCGAGGAACGTCGGCAGGGCGATCGCGGCCAGGATGCCGATGATCAGGATGACGACGAGCAGCTCGATGAGCGTGAAGCCGGACTCGTCCTGGGCGCGGT
The DNA here is from genome assembly GCA_036491075.1 of Solirubrobacteraceae bacterium. GTDB lineage: Bacteria > Actinomycetota > Thermoleophilia > Solirubrobacterales > Solirubrobacteraceae > CADCVQ01. Next base: position 23,954 of record DASXCR010000052.1, on the reverse strand, counting down.
TGCGCAGGTTCTGCAGCATGTGAAATCCCTCCTGGATTTCGGATTGACGGATGCGTGCGGCGCGCCCTCGTCTTGGAGATCCGTGCCTTGGTGGCAGTCCGGCTGTCTCTTCAAGCAGCGTGAGACCCGTGACTTTGCGCCCCACCCTCGCGAGTGGTTTGCCCTTCTCACCTCGACTCCGGCTATCGCACGACATGGTCATCGGCCCCGCGACGCGAGCGGCGTAGGCGACTGGACGGATGACCCAGCCCAACCGCCATGCCGGAGATCGAGGCGATGGAGACCGACGCGATCGTCGAACCCGGTGGCGTACGCCCGTACGACGCAGCGGGGCGAGCCTCTCGGCCCGCCCCGCTGTCATCTCAGACGACGTCAGGTGCTGCTCGGCGCGCTACCAGCTCGAGCCGTTGCAGCCGCCCTTCGCGGAGCCCGCGGCGCTGCAGGTGCGAGCGAAGCCGGACGAGCTCTTCGTGATCGTGAACGTGTTGTTCGTCGCGGACTTCGAGAGCAGGACGTAGTTGTTGGCGTCGGTGACCGTCGCCGAGCCGCCGGGCGCGGCGGAGTTCAGCGAGGACAGCATCTCGGTGTCGCCGGCGCACGCGACCTGGTCGGCGGTCGTCGTGGCGTTCGTCAGGCAGGACTCCATCTGGGAGACGGCGTTGCGGACGGCGGACTTGGCCGAGGCGTCCTTCGCCTTGTCCTTCTGGCCGAGGAACGTCGGCAGGGCGATCGCGGCCAGGATGCCGATGATCAGGATGACGACGAGCAGCTCGATGAGCGTGAAGCCGGACTCGTCCTGAGCACGGGCACGAAGGTTCTGCAGCATGTGATCCCTCCAGGATCTATGTGGACTGATGCGTGCAGAGCGCCCTCGTCTTGGAGATCCGTGCCTTGGTGGCAGCCCGGCCGTCTCGCGCAGCGTTTGCGAGACCCGTGACTTTGCGCCCCACCTCACGGGTGGTTTGCCCTTCGCACCGCGACTCCGGCTATTGCACAGGGCACTGATCGGTCGCGCCGCCCCGAGCCGGGATTCACAATCGCCTAACCGGACGGATGATCGACCGGGCATCGACGCGCGGCGGCGCCGGCGCGGGACTTCGTCAGCCCGCAGCGGAGGCGGCGTCGCCCGCGGGTGCGGGCGCGGGCTCGCCGGCCGCGGCTGCCGCGGCCCGGCGTGCGGCCTGGGCGTCGTGCTCGGCGAGGAACGATCCGCCGCCCTCACACCACGGGCAGGGCTGCATCGACGGCTCGCCGCCGAGGTTCGACACGACCTGGCCCGTTCCGCGGCACGGCGAGCACGCGGCGCGCGTGTCGTCCGTCGCGACGGAGGCGGCGGCGTTCGGGTCGGTGTCGGAGGCGGCGGGCACGGGGCGGGCCAGGCTAGCAGCGCAGCGGCGGCGCTCCCGCGGCTCGGCGGGCATCGCTCCCGCGGCTCGCTACGGTGCGCAGATGCTCGCGACAGGTCGCTACGCGCCCTCGCCGACCGGCGCGCTGCACCTGGGCAACCTGCGCACGGCGCTGCTCGCCTGGCTGTTCGCGCGCTCGCAGGGCGCCCGCTTCCACATGCGCGTCGAGGACCTCGATCGCACCCGCGTGCGGCTCGGGAGCGCGGAGCGCCAGCTCGCCGATCTCGCCGCGCTCGGCCTGGACTGGGACGGTCCCGTCGTGCACCAGTCGCGACGCCTGAGCCTCTACGACGAGGCGACGCGGCGCCTGGCGGCCGACGGCCGGCTGTACGCGTGCTACTGCACGCGCGCCGAGATTCGCGAGGCCGCGTCGGCGCCGCACGGCGCGCCCGCGGGCGGCGCGTATCCGGGAACCTGCCGCGAGCTTTCGGCCGCCGAGCGCGCGCGGCGCGAGCGTTCCGGGCGCCCCGCGGCGCTGCGGCTGCGCGCCGGTGGGGCCGTCGTCGCGTTCGAGGACCGCCTGCTCGGAGCGCGCCGCGACGCGGTCGACGATCTCGTCGTGCGTCGCAACGACGGCGCCCCGGCATACAATCTCGCCGTGGTCGTCGATGACGCAGCTCAAGGCGTGGGCCAGGTCGTGCGTGGAGCGGACCTCTTGGACAGCACCGCGCGCCAGCTGCACCTCGCGGCGCTGCTCGGCCTGCCCGCTCCATCGCACGCGCATGTGCCGCTCGTGCTCGGAGCCGACGGCGCGCGGCTGGCCAAGCGACATGGCGCCGTCACGCTGGCCGATCGCATCGCCGCCGGCGAGTCGCCGCTGCAGGTGCGGTCGCGGCTGGCGGCCTCCGTCGGCCTCGCCGCGCCCGGCGAGCGGCCGACCCTGCACGACCTGCTCGAACGCTTCGATCCCCGTAGCATCCCGAGCGAGCCGAGCGTGCTGACCGCATGATCGCCGGGCTCGTCTGCCTGGTGGTCGTCGTCGTCGCGGTCGTGGTGACGCTGCTGATCAGCCCGACGATCTACGGCGCGCTGTTCGCGGTCGTGGTCGTCGCCGGTGGCGCGTCGGTGTGGCTGCTGCGCGTCAACTACGCCGAGGTCGAGCGCGAGCAGCAGGACAAGCAGGAGTAGCCGGGCCGGCGGCCCGCGATAGGGTCGCGCGCACCATGAGCGACCTCGCCATCTCCAGCGACGTCTCCGAACTGGCCGCGATGGCCCGCTCCGAGGGCCGCCTGTGCATCGACACGGAGTTCATGGGCGAGGGTCGCTACCGGACGCTGCTGTGTCTCGTCCAGGTCGCCGTCGAGACGGACGACGGCGGCGTGCGGATCGCGGTGCTCGACCCGCTCGACGGCGAGCTCGACCCCGCCCCGCTGGCGGAGGTCCTCGCCGATCCCGGCGTCGAGATCGTCATGCACGCCGGCCGTCAGGACGTCGCGCTGCTGCGGCGCGTGTGGTCGACGGACATCACGAACCTCTTCGACACCCAGCTCGCCGCCGGCTTCGCGGGCATGCGCGCCCAGCTCGGCTACGAGGCCCTGCTGCACGAGCTGCTCGGGATCCGCCTGGCAAAGAGCGCGAGCTTCACGCGCTGGGACGCGCGGCCGCTGAGCGCCGAGCAGATCGACTACGCCCAGGACGACGTCCGCCATCTGCTGCAGGCGACGACCGTCCTGCAGGAGCGGCTCGCCACACTCGGGCGCCTGGACTGGGCGCGCGAGGAGTGCCACGTGCTCGCGCAGGTGACCGACGAGCGCAAACCCGACGTGATCTTCGCCCGCCTGCCGCGCGTGAACTCGCTGGACCCGAAGCTGCGCGCGATCGCCCGCGAGCTCGTCGAGTGGCGCGAGGAGACGGCGCGGACGCAGGACCGGCCGATCCCCGCGGTGCTGTCGGACGCCGCGCTGATCGAGATCGCCAAGCGCCGGCCGAGCGCGATCTCGCAGCTCGAGCAGATCCGCGGCATCAACGAGCCGACCCTGCGCCGGCGCGGACGGGCGATCATCGAGGCCGTCGAGCGCGGCCGCCGGCGGCCGCCGATCGCGGTCGAGGGGGAGCGGCCCGCGCAGCCCAACGCACTCGACGCGCCGGTGATCGCGCTCGCCGAGGCGCTCGTGCGCGCCCGGGCGCTCGAGTGCGAGCTCGCCTACGAGCTGATCGCGGCGCGCGCGGACCTGCAGCAGATCGTGCTGGCCGCGCGCGACGGCGCCCCGACGCCCGCCGTGCGCACGCTGCAGGGCTGGCGGCGCGAGGTCGTCGGCGACGAGCTGCTCGAGCTGCTCGACGGGCGCCGCTCGCTGACCGTCGGGCCGGACCGCCACGTGGCGGTCTCCGAGCGCTGACGGCGCCCGTGCGCCGCGCACCCGCCGCTCCGCCGCAGGCGCCGCGGTGGCGCCGGACCCGCCGCACGCGGACGCGGACGCGACGTCCGCCGAGCTCGCGACCATCGGCCGGGGTGCTACGTCCGCGCGGCGACGATCGCCCGGATCGCCTCGCGCATCTGCGCGGCCTTGCACGCCTTCGGCATCCAGCCGTCGGTGCCGAGCTCCCGCGCCTCCTGCTCCAGGCGCGACGGCGCCATGTTCGACATCAGCAGGATCCCCATCCGCGGGGCCAGCTCGCGGATCCGCCCGACGAGGACCGCGGGCTCGGGCACGTCGGGCAGCAGCAGGTCGAGCAGCAGGACGTCGGCCGGCGCCTGCACGAGCGCGTCGAGCGCCTGCTGGCCGCCGCTCGTCGCCGAGACGACCTCCATGTCGCCCTCCTCCTCGAGGACGTGGCGCAGGTAGAGCTTCACCGCGCGGGCGTCGTCGCAGACGGCGACGCGGATGACCGGGGTCGCCGTCACGGGGTGAGGTCATGGATGCGCAGGAACGCGGCCGCGACCTGGCGCACCGGCTCGTGGACCGCCTCGGCGTTGAGCACCCGCATGACCGGCGTCGTCAGCAGCGCGCTGACGGCGTTCAGCGTCCGCGCGAGGATCGGGCCGTGCCGCGCGAGCGCCCTGCGGCTGATCAGCGGCGCGACGTGCTGGACGGCGAACAGCCCCTTCGGATCGCGCAGCAGCGTGAAGCGCCCGCCGGCGAGCCTGCTGTCGGTCGTGAACACGAGCCCGACGTCGATCCCACCGTCCTCTAGCGCCGGGTACTCGAGGCCCTTGTTGGAGTTCACCGCGATCATGCGGATCTTGCGCAGGCCGTACACGCGGCGCAGCCCGACCATCCCCTCGAAGCGATTTCCGAACTCGGGCGGGGCGCCGAGCTTCACCTTCCCGAGCCGCGCGAGGTCGGAGATGCTGCGCACGCCGCTGCGGCGCGCGAACGCGTTCGTGACCGCGAGCGCGTCCTCGTTGCTGAGCCGCGTCTCCTGCAGCAGCGTGAATCCGCGCCGCTCCTCGATGCCCTTCGCGAGCCGGTAGGCGGCCTGCTCGCCCGCCGGTCGCTTGACGATCTTGTCGACCTCCGACAGCAGCACCCCGATGTACTCCGGGTACATGTCGAGCAGCCCGTCGCGCAGCGCCGCGTTCGTGACCTCGGTCGTGCCGACCGCCGACTGCAGGTCGACGCGCAGGCCCTTCGCCTCGAGCGCCTGCTTGTAGAGCTCGCCGAGGATCTCGGACTCGGTGAAGTTCTTCGTCCCGATCCGGATGGGCACGGTGTCGGCCCGCGTCGCGGGCCTGGCGCCACCGCCGGCGCCGCACGACGCCAGCGCCAGCGCCACGAGCAGCGCGAAAAACGGGGCAAGCACGCGCACCGAGCTAGCTCGCGGCGGTGACCGGCGGCGAGGAGCTCGCGTCCGGCTCGTCGCCGGACGCGTGCGCGGCCGGCATCGTGAACGAGAACACGCTGCCAGCGCCGGGCTCGCTCGTCACCCAGATGCGTCCGCCGTGCTGCTCGACGATCCGCTCGCAGACGGCGAGGCCGATGCCCGTGCCGGCATAGGCCTCCTCGCCATGCAGGCGCCGAAACGGCTCGAAGATGCGGCGCGCGTTCTCGGGGTCCATGCCGATTCCGTTGTCGCGCACGTCGAAGCGCCACATCGCGCCCTCGGGCCGCGCCTCGATGCTGACCTCGGGGTCGTCGCCGCGCGTGAACTTCACGGCGTTGCCGACGAGGTTCTGAAAGACCCGGCAGAGGTTCGAGCGGTCCGCGAGCACGACGGGCAGCGAGCCTACTCGGACGTGCGCGCCCGTCGACTCGATCGCGCCGGCCAGCGCCTCGAGCGCCTGGCCGACCGCGAGCTCGGCCCCCTGCGGCTCGAGCGTGAGGTCGCCGCGACCCGCGCGCGAGTACTCGAGCAGGTCGCGGATCAGGGTGCGCGCCTGCCGCGTCGCGCCGCGGATGCCGTCGATGAGGTCCGTCGTCCCCTCCCCGCCCGCCGCCTGGCGGCGCTCGAGCAGCTCGGCGTACATCGAGATCGTCGTCAGCGGCGCCTGCAGGTCGTGGCTCGTGACGGACGCGAACTGCTCGAGCTCGGCGTTGGAGCGCGTCAGCTCGGCGTTCGAGCGCTCGAGCTGCGCCTGGCCGCGCTCCAGGGAGTCGGCCATCGTGTTGAACCCGCGCGCGAGGTCGCCGATCTCGTCCTCACGGCTCGCGGGCACGCGCGTGGAGAGGTCGCCGGCCGCCAGCTGCCCGGTCGCCTGCGCGACGCTGACGACCGGCCGCACGACCGCGCGCCGCAGGTACAGCGTGCCGCCGGCGACGACGAGCAGCACGAGCCCGAGGCCGCCGATCCCGAAGGCGATCGCGAGCGTCGACTGCGCCTCGGCGTGGTTCTCGCGCTGTGCGACGAGCGTGCGCTCGCGGGCGGCGAGATCGCGCAGGTCCTTGCCGAGCGCTTCGACGCGGTCGCGGGTGTCCGTGTAGAAGAGCTGATTGCGCGCGGCTTCGGGATCCTGCTTGGCGAGCGTGATGAGCGGCGTGGCGCGGATGACGTACGCGTTGATCTTGACGCCGATGTCGGTCACGCGCGCGCGCTGGCCGGGGTCGCCGGAGACCTCCTGCGCGAGCGCGCGCTGCTGGCCGGGATAGGCCTTCAGGAGCGTGGTCACCGGCTTCAGCGGGCGGGTCGGGTAGCGCTCCACGTAGTCGCGCAGACCGTTCTCGATCGCGAACAGGGACGTCTCGAGACGGCTCGTGAGCGTCAGCGCCTTCTGGGAGCGAAACGCGATCCGTCCAGCGTCGCGCTGGCCCGTGACCGCGATGATCAGCAGGATCAGAGTCGCTCCAAGCAGCACGGCGACGGTGGCGCTCAGCGTCAGCACCCGCGTCGTGATCTGAGTCCTGAGGCTCCGTCGCAGCATGTCGTGATCGCGGTCTGACCGCGGGCTCCGCTAACTCTAGTGTCGGTTCGGTTGGCCACCGCAGGGGTACGGCCAGCCGTATTGAGATCGCCGCCGAGTGTGTCGAGAATCACACGATGTCCCGCACGATTCTGATCGTCGACGATCACACCGTCTTTCGCAGCTGCGTCCGGGCCGTGCTCGAGGCCGACGGCTACGAAGTCGTCGGCGAGGCCCACGACGGGCGCGCGGGGCTCAGCGCCGCGCTGACGCTGAAGCCCGACGTGGTGCTGCTGGACGTGCGCCTGCCGGACATGGACGGCTTCGCGGTCGCGCTGTCGCTCGCCGAGGGCGGTGGCGGACCGGCCGTGATCGTCACGTCGAGCTCCGACGACCCGCTGTATCCGGCACGCGCCGCGCGCAGCGGCGCGCGCGGCTTCGTGGCCAAGCACGACGTCTGCGGGGCCGCGCTGGATCGCATCCTCGCCTGATCGTCGCCGCGCCGCACGGCGTGCGACCCTTAGGCGCATGCGCGTCGTGCTCGCCGATGACTCGGTCTTGCTGCGAGCGGGCCTCGCCCGCCTGCTCGAGGACGCGGGCTTCGAGGTCGTGGCGCAGGCAGCCGACGCCGAGGACCTGCTGCGCAAGGTCCGTGCGCACCGGCCGCAGGTCGCGGTGACCGACATCCGCATGCCCCCGAGCCAGACCGACGAGGGCCTGCGCGCCGCCCAGCAGATCCGCAGCGAGATGCCGGGGGTCGGCGTGATGGTGCTCTCGCAGCACATCGACGAGGGCTACGCGGTCGAGCTGCTGCAGGGCAGCGCGGAGGGCGTCGGCTATCTGCTGAAGGACCGCGTCGCCGACATCGACGCGTTCACCGACGCGCTGCGCCGCGTCGGCGACGGCGGCTCGGTGCTCGATCCGGAGGTCGTCTCGCAGCTGCTCGGCCGCCGCCGCGCCGACGACCCGCTCGATCGCCTGACCCCGCGCGAGCGCGAGGTGCTCGGCCAGATGGCCCAGGGCCGCTCCAACGGCGCGATCGCGCGCGAGCTCGTCGTCACCGATCGCGCGATCGAGAAGCACGTCACGAGCATCTTCAGCAAGCTCGGCCTGTCGGCGGCCGACGACGGCCACCGCCGCGTGCTGGCCGTGCTGCGCTACCTCGACGGCACCTGAGGCGCGCGCCGAGACCCGTCGTGTGCCGGCCGGCGTCACGGGCGCACCGTGTCCCCGTCGACGATCCCCTGCTCGAGCACGAGCCGGTAGCCGGTGACGTAGCCGGGATCGGCGTCGAGGTACGCCACCCGCCTGGTCAGCACGTCCTGCTCGTCGAGCACCTGCGACGTCGTCGGATCGAAGACCAGCCGCCGGCGCTCGTCGGGCTCGGTCAGCTCGATCGCGGAGCCGTGGCGACCGAGCTCGTCGGTGACCTCGCCGGCGTAGCCCCGCCGCGACGAGAACGCCTGCACGAAGGTCTCGCTCGCGAGCTCCTCGGCGAGCTCGGGCCCGACGCGGGCGCGCAGGAAGCGGTGGATCGCGGTGAAATGCCGATCGAAGATCGCCTCGAAGGCGTACGGATCCTCGAGCGAGGCGGCGATCGCCCGCGCGTCGGATGCGTCGGCGGTCGCCACGATGGAGAGCATGGCCATGTCCACTCTTTGCCGCGAGCGGCGAAGCAGTTCGCGCGAGCGATGACTTCCGGCCGCGGACCGCGTCTGAGGGGTGTGGCTACCCGCACCCCCGAACACCTGCTGCCCCCATCGATTGCGCCGTCCCCGGTTGCGAGGGTTACGAACATGCCGACGGTCGACTCCCACCTCGGACCGCCGGCTCCATGTGACGCGCGAGGTCGTCGCCGGGAACCCCCCGTCCCGGCGCCGGCCTCACGTCCTCACGAGCCGGCGGCGGTCTCCCTCCTCCCGGACCGCCGCCGGCTTGCCCTTCGCCTCGCCCTCGTGCTCGTCGTGCTCGGTGCGATCACCTTCGCGATCAGCTCGCTGCCCGGCCTCGGCGACGTCCGCCACCGCCTCGCCGGCGCGTCACCCGCGTGGCTCGCACTGGCGTTCGTGCTCGAGATCGGCTCCTGCCTCGCCGGCGTCGTCGCGTTCCGCGGCGTGTTCTGCCGCCGCCTGCCGTGGGGCCTGAGCTACGAGATCGGGATCGCCGCGCAGGCGACCAACGTGCTGCTCCCGTCCGGCGGCGCGGGCGGGCTGGCGCTCGCGGCCTGGGCGCTGCGGCGCACCGGCATGGCGTCGGAGCGCATCGCCCGCCGCACCGTCGCCTTCTACCTGCTGACGAGCGGCGTCAACTTCGCGACCGCCGTGCTGGCGGGCGGGCTGCTCGCGCTCGGGATCCTCGCCGGTGGCGGCGCGCTGGCGGCAACCGCGCTCCCCGCGCTGGCCGCGGCGCTCGTGATCGCCGGCGTGCTCGCGCTGCCGCGGATCCTGAGGTCCGGTGCCGCGCGGCGCCAGCCGTCCGGGCGCCGCGTCGACCGCGTGCTCGCCTGGGTGCGCGGCGCGCTCGGCGACGGCGTCCGCGACGCCGTCGCGCTCGCGCGCAGCGGCGACCCGCAGGTCGTCGGCGGCGCGGTCGCCTTCATGGCGCTCGACGTCGCGGCGCTCGCGGCCGCGTTCGCGGCGATCGGCTCGCTGCCGCCGGTCGGCGTGCTGCTGCTCGCCTACGTCATCGGCCAGCTCGGCGGGCTGATCCCGCTGCCCGGCGGCGTCGGCGGTGCCGACGGCGGCCTGATCGCGGCGCTCGTCCTCTACGGCACGCCGCTCAGCGGCGCGGCGGCGGCGGTCCTCGCCTACCGCGCCTTCCAGCTCGGCCTGCCCGCCGTGCTCGGCGGGATCGCGATCGCACGGCTGCCCGGGATCGTGGAGCGTGCCCCGGACACCGGGCCGCTGTGCGAGCCTCGCCCTGCCGCGCGCCGCGGTCAGGGCAGCGCGGGGCTGCCGACGCGCACGGCCGCGGCCGTGTGAGCGCCGGACGGCCGGCGGTCCGAGCGGGCCAGGCGAAAGGAGCGGGCGCCGCGATGCGGCCGGAAGGAGCGCACCGGCGGCCTCGGCGCCGGGATCCGGAAGGCGATCTCGGGGAGGAGCGTGCGTGCCATGCAGCGCACGACGATCGCCTCGGCGACGGCAACCTCGTCGATCGGATAGCTCGCCCCGTCGACGAGTTGCTTGAGCGTGGCGGTTCGTGCGTTCATCGTTGACGGTGGATCGGCGCGGACGGCTCGCAGGGCGAGCGTGGTCGCCTCAGCTCGACAGGCGTCCGAGACGCCGGCGCGCCGGGTGAGCGTCTCCGTAGCCGCGGCGTCCGGGCGGAAACGCTTCGAACGCGCGGCGCAGCGACGCGCTACGTGCGCCGGCCGCCGACCGCGCGGCGACCGATCGGCGCCACGCTGCGAGCGATCGTGATCGGCTCGAGCTTGCGCACGAGCCGGCGGACGTCGGCGCGCTCGGCGGGCGTCAGCCTCGTCGGCACGCCCTGGGACTTCTTGATCAGGGACGCGAGCTGCGTGCGCTCGCCGGGGGTCAGGTACCTCCAGTGGCGCCGCAGCGTGATCGCGAGCTGCAGCACCATCACCCACGGCATCGCGCGGACGCGAGAGATCGCCAGCGCCATGCCCGATCAGACCCCTACGCGGACTCGGCGCGGCGCGAGCGGGGCTGCTCCTCGGGAGCGGCCTCGGTGACGAGCGTCGGAGACAGGCCCTTCTCGATCGTCTCCTTGGTCACGACGCACTTCTTGACGTCGCGGCGCGAGGGCAGCTCGAACTGCACCTCGAGCAGCGTCTCCTCGATGATCGAGCGCAGGCCGCGAGCGCCTGTCTCGCGCGCCAGGGCCTTCTCGGCCACCGACACGAGCGCCTCGTCGGAGAAGACGAGCTCGATGCCGTCGAAGCTGAAGAAGCGCTGGAACTGCTTGACGAGGGCGTTGCGCGGCTCGGTGAGGATCGTGATGAGGTCGTCGCGCGTGAGCTGGTGGACGGCGCTGACGACCGGCAGGCGGCCGATGAACTCCGGGATCAGGCCGTAGTTGACGAGGTCCTCGGGCAGCGTCTGCGCGAACACCTCGCCCTTGTCCTGGCTGTTGCGCGACGTGACCTTCGCCCCGAAGCCGATCCCGTTGGAGCCGATCCGCCGCTCGATGACCTTGTCGAGGTTCGCGAACGCCCCTCCGCAGATGAACAGGACGTTCGTCGTGTCGATCGACAGGAACTCCTGGTGGGGATGCTTGCGTCCGCCCTGCGGTGGCACCGACGCCGTCGTCCCCTCGAGGATCTTCAGCAGCGCCTGCTGGACGCCTTCGCCGGACACGTCGCGCGTGATCGACGGGTTGTCGGCCTTGCGCGCGATCTTGTCGACCTCGTCGATGTAGATGATCCCGGTCTCGGCCTTCTTGACGTCGTAGTCGGCCGCCTGGATGAGCTTCAGCAGGATGTTCTCGACGTCCTCGCCGACGTAGCCGGCCTCGGTCAGCGCCGTCGCGTCGGCGATCGCGAAGGGCACGTTGAGGATCCGGGCGAGCGTCTGCGCGAGCAGCGTCTTGCCGCAACCGGTCGGTCCGAGCAGCAGGATGTTGGACTTCTGCAGCTCGATGTCCGAGTCGTCGGACTGCATCATCTGCACGCGCTTGTAGTGGTTGTAGACCGCTACCGACAGCGTGCGCTTGGACTCCTCCTGGCCGACGACGTACTCGTCGAGCACGTCGTAGATCTCACGCGGCTTGGGCAGCGACTCGATGTCGAACGACGGCGGAGCCGTGAGCTCCTCGTCGATGATCTCGTTGCAGAGATCGATGCACTCGTCGCAGATGTAGACGCCCGGGCCGGCGATCAGCTTCTTGACCTGGCGCTGGGACTTTCCGCAGAAGGAGCAGAGCAGCTGTTCGTTGGAGTCTGTCGGTCGCGCCATGAGGCTTAGTGCTGCGAGATCACCCGGTCGATGATGCCGTATTCCTTGGCCTCTTCGCTCGAGAGGAAGTAATCGCGCTCGGTATCGGTGCGAACCTTCTCGTAGGGCTGCTTGGTGTGCTTGGCGATGATGTGGTCGAGGCGCTGGCGGATGTCGATGATCTCCTTGGCGTGGATCTCGATGTCCGTCGCCTGGCCCTGGAACCCGCTGGAGACCTGGTGGATGAGGATCTTCGCGTTCGGCAGCGCCATCCGCTTGCCCTCCGCCCCGCCCGACAGCAGCAGCGCGCCCATCGACATCGCGATCCCGACGCAGATCGTCGACACGTCGGGCTTGATGAACTGCATCGTGTCGTAGATCGCGAGGCCGGCGTAGACCGAGCCGCCCGGCGAGTTGATGTACAGCGAGATGTCCTTGTCCGGATCCTCGGACTCGAGGTGCAGCAGCTGCGCCACGATGAGGTTCGCGATCTGGTCGTCCACGGGCGTCCCCAGAAAGACGATCCGCTCGTTCAGCAGTCGGCTGTAGATGTCGAAGGCACGCTCGCCTCGCGACGTCTGCTCGACCACCATGGGGACAAGTGGGCTCATGTTCCTCGCTTCGATTTGGCGTCGTGACGTGAAGTCCTGCCGGGGCAGCGTACCAACCACCCGGCTCGGGTCAGGCGGGCGCGGCGCGCCGGCGGACGAGCGGCACAGAGGCCCGCGCCGGCGTGGCCGCGGGCGCCGCTACGCGTCCGGCGTCCAGAGCTTCTTGTCGCCGGCGCCCTCGGCCTGGTCGGAGTCCGGAGTCCAGATCTCGTCCTTCGGCTTGGGCTTGCGCTTGGCAGCCGGCTTCTTCTTCTTGGTCGCGGCGGGGGCCTTCGCGGCGGCGTCGGCGGCCTTCTTCGCGCGCTTCTGCGCCTCCTCGATCGAGATCGGCTTGGCCTCCGTCACGACGAGGTCGATCGCCTGCTCGGCCGCGATCTCCTTGGCGAGCGCGTCGACCCGGCCGGCGTGGCGCAGGCGGTCGAGCAGCTTCTGACGCGACATCTGCTCGCGCTCGGCGGCGCCCTCGAGCGCATCGAGCAGCTGCTGCTCAGTCGGCTCGATCTGCTCGGCCTTGATGACGGCGGCGAGCACGGCCTCGCGCTTGAGCGCGATCTCGGCCTCGGGCTTGGTGTCCTCGACGAGCTCGCTCTCGGTCTTGCCGGAGATCTGGAGGTAGGCCTCCTTCGTGATCCCCTGGTGGCCGAGCGCGTGCAGCATGCGCGTCAGCAGTTCGTTGGCGCGCGCGGCGATCAGCGCGTCGGGGACCTCGACCGTCGCTGCGTCGACGAGCGCGTCGAGCGCGGCGGCGCGGAACTCGGACTCGACGCGCTCGGCGTCGAGCTCGGTCATGCGCTCGCGGATGTTCTCGCGCAGCTCCTCGAGCGTGTCGAAGCCGGCGGCGTCGGAGGCGAAGTCGTCGTCGAGGTCGGGGAGGTGCTTGTGCTTGACCTCCTTGACGGCGATCGTGAACTGGGCGTCCTTGCCGGCAACGTGCTTGGCGCCGTAGTCCTCGGGGAACGTCGCGTCGACCGTGCGCTCCTCGCCGGCCGTGGCGCCGACGAGTCCGTCCTCGAAGCCGGGGATGAGGTTGCCCGATCCGAGCTCGACGAGCTGGTCGCGGCCCTCGCCGCCGGGAAAGGGCTCGCCATCGACGGTGCCCTCGAAGTCGATCGTCAGGAAGTCGCCGAGCTCGGCGGCGCGCTTGACGGTGTGCAGGTGCGCGGAGCGCTCGCGCAGGTTCTCGATCTCCTCGTCGATCTCCTCGTCGGCGACCGACGGTTCGCGGCGACCGACCTCGACGCCGCGGTAGGCGCCGAGCTGCGCCGTCGGCCGCACGCCGACCTCGAAGCTGAAGGTCAGCGGCTTGCCCTCGTCGGGCAGGTCGCCGAGCTCGACCTGGGGATCGCCGACCGGCGCGATGCCGGAGTCGTCGATGGCCTTCATGTACCAGCCGGTCAGCTGGCCGTTGACGGCCTCGTCGAGGATCGGATCGCGCCCGAGGCGCTGGATGACGATCGCCGGCGGGATCTTGCCCTGGCGAAAGCCGGGCAGCTTCATCTCGCGACCGAGCTTGCGGGCCTGGTTCTCGAGCGAGCGCTGCACCTCTTCGGCGGCGATCTCGGCCTCGACGCGCACGCGCGACTCAGGAAGGTCGGTGACGGTGGTCTTGACAGCGGTGGCCATGCAGGGACCTTATCGTCACGGCATGCGCCCGCCCCGCCCGCCTCAGGTCGCCGTCGCGGCCTGGATCGTGACCGGACCGCTCGGACATCTCTACGCGGGCGTGCGCGACGTCGTCGAGGCACTGGCGCAGTTCGCGCGCGCGCGGGCGCGGGGCGAACGGCTGTAGCGCACGGCCGCGGCGACCCGCCGTGGCCGGGTCCGCGCCGTCGCTGCGGCGAGGTGTGCGAAGCGGCCACCCAGGGTGGCGCGTCGACCGCCGCCCGCAGGCGTTGTCGTTCGTGCATCCCACCGCCGCCTCGAGGAGCTCTCCCATGCGCCGCCGCCTCCTGCCGATCGCCCTGCTCGCCCTCGTCCTCGCCCTCGTCCCGGGCGCAACCGCGATGGCCGCCGACAGCCATGCGCCGAAGGGCGCTCGCGGCGACTGGCTGCCCTCCTCCGAATGGGTCATGTCCGATTGGATGCCCTTCGACGAGGCGCGCCTGTACGACGTGCTCGCGACGAACCGCACCGAGCTCATGAACTGGCTGAACGACAAGCGCACGCTCGGGCAGTTCGCTGCGCGCCACGGTCACGCGAACGCGAGCGCGCTCGTGCAGACGCTGCTCGCGCCGCGACTGCGCACGGCGTCCCCCGCGATCGCGCGCGAGCTGCGCTCCCGCGCGATGGACATGCTCACGCAGGCGCACCTCGCCCGCCACGTCATGTTCCACATCTTCCACACGCCCGCGATCGCGCGCCATGCGCGGGAGATCTTCGGGATGGGCCCGGCCTCCTATCGCAAGCTGCGCGACAGCGGCTGGTCGCCGCAGCGGATCGCGGCGAAGGGCGGCATGTCGCTCGCACGGTCGCGTGCCGCGCTGCGCTCGATCCTCGTGCGCCGCGGCGACCAGGGCGTGCGGGTCGGCGCGATGAGCCGCCGTCAGGCGAGCGCGCTGCTTGCCCACCAGGACGCCGACCTCACCGCCTACATGACGCGTCGCTACCGCACGCCAGAGCAGCAGGTCGCGTTCGTCTGCCACCTGGCCTCGTGACGGGCGTCGGCGGCCGGTCGGTCAGCGGTTCAGCGAGAAGATCGGCCAGCGACCCGGCACGCCCTTGAGCCGCTTCTCGCCGCGGTAGTCGAAGTCCAGGCCGGCGCCGACGACCGTGCCGTACGTCGTGCCCGAGACGAGGATCTCGCCCGACTCGGCGAGCGCGCCCACGCGCGCGGCGATGTGGACGGCCATCCCGCCGATGTCGTCGCCGATGATCTCGCACTCGCCCGTGTGCAGGCCGATGCGCACGTCGACCCCGTGGCTCGCGACGCTCGCGGTGATCGCCGCGGCGCAGCGTACGGCGCGGCTCGGGACGCCGTCGAAGACGGCCAGGAAGCCGTCGCCGATGCGCTGGATGACCTTCCCCTGGAAGCCCTCGAGCGTGCGCCGCACCTCGACGTCGTGCGTCGCGAGCAGGTCGCGCCAGCGCTTGTCGCCGAGCTCCGCGGCGCGGGCGGTGCTGCCGACGATGTCCGTGAACAGCACGGTCAGCAGGCGACGCTCGTCCTCTCCCCCGCGCCGCCCGCCGGTGAGGAACTCCTCGATCTCGCCGAGCAGCGCGTCGGTGTCGCCCGCGCTGGGCAGGGAGTCGACGCCCGGCAGCTCGACGAGCTGCGCGCCGGCGATGCGGCGCGCGTACTCGCGCCCGTGGCGCACGTCGAACGTCGCGTCGTGCACGCGGTGCAGGACGAGCGTCGGCGCGGTGATCGCGCCGAGCGCCGGGCGCACGTCGCTGCGGCCCGCCGCCGCGACGAGCCGCCGGGCCTGACCGGGGCTCGCGGCGAGGCGCTCCAGGCGCGCGAGCCACGCCCGCAGCTGCGGGTCGTCGGCGGCCGTCGGCGCGAGCACCTCGAGGTTCGTGCCCTGGCCCCAGCGCGCGATCAGGCCGCCGACGCGGCGCTGGCGCTCGTCGGCGTCCTCCATCCACGGCAGGTCGTCGTCGCGGACCGCGTGCAGGAGGCAGCCGTAGAGCACGAGCGCGCTGACGCGATCTGCGAAGCGCGCGGCGTGCAGCGCGGCCAGCGGACCGCCGGCGTTGTAGCCGAGCACCGCCGCACGCTGGCTGCCCGCGGCGTCGAGCACCGTGTTGACGTCGTGGATCTCCTGCTCGATGCCCAGCGGCCCGTCGTCGGACAGGCCGGACCCGCGACGGTCCCAGATGATCAGGCGCGAGAACTGCGCGAGGCGGGTGAGGAAGCGCGCGAAGCCCGGGTTCTCCCAGACGTGCTCGACGTGGGAGATGAACGCATTGACCAGGATCAGGTCGATCGGGCCCTCGCCGTGGACCTGGTAGGCGAGGTTGACGTCCCCGTTGCAGACGTAGCGGGTCGTGGTCGCCATCGGAGCATCATCGATCATCGGCCGGCCCGTCCGACGATCGACGGCCGATCGCCGGCGGCTATCGCAGCAGGTTCAGCAGCGACAGGAAGATGTTCACGATCGACACGAAGATGCCGGTCGCCAGCCAGACCGCGTCGTCGGCGGTGCCGTGCTGGCGCAGGTAGTTGAAATCGACCATGATCAGCAGCGCGGAGACGATCGCGACGATCGCGCTGAGGATCGGGTTGCCGCCGCTGGAGAACAGCAGCAGCACGAAGGACACGACGACGCAGCCGAGGATCACGAATGACAGCGGCCGCATCCAGCCCGCGAGATCCTTGCTGAGCGCGAAGCCCGCCGCACCCATGCCGAGCACGATCAGCGCCGTGCCGCCGGCCGCCTGCGTCAGGACGGTGCCGTCGTTGGCGACGAAGAACGCGATCGTCGGGCCGAGGCCGAGGCCGAGCAGCAGCGCGACCGCGTACAGCCAGCCGACGGCGAGCGCGCCGACGCGCAGGCGCTGGCCGCCGAAGGACTGCGCGAGCAGCATCACGAAGCCGGCCATGAAGCAGATGAACGCCGTCTTCTGCGACAGGTCCTGCCCGATCAGCGCACCCGCCGTGAGGAACCCGAGGGCGACGGCGACGAGGAACATCACCTGGCCGAGGAGCGTCGCGGAGGCAGCCTGGGCACCGGCGCGGGTGCGAGCGAAGCCGGTGGTGGGGAAGTCGTTCATCCGAGGCTCTCCTGAGGTGTGGTGTGGACCAGAGCGTAGCGCCGAGGTGAGTCGTCACCACGTCGTCACGGGTAGGCTGGCGCGGTGCGCCTGCAAGCCCTGTCCGTCGCCGCGATCAGCGTGCTGGCACTGTGCACGGCCGCGGCGGCCGAGGCACCTGCGCCCCCGCTCGGGAACTTCGGCGGCGGCGCGCTGGTTCCTCCCCCGCGCGACATCTTCGGCGCCGGAAACGCCGTCGTCGCGGTGCGAGCGCTGCCCAAGCGGCGCCTTGAGATCGAGGCGACCGTCCGCGCGAAGTGCGCCGGCGGCGACATCTCCGCGACGGCGAAGCTCGCGGCCGGCGGGCGCTTCTCGGCGAAGGACTCCGCGACCGAGGATCCCGCGCCGGGCGTGACGATCAAGACGACCTACGAGCTGTCGGGTCGCTTCAGCACCGCCACCGCGGCGGCGGGCAAGATCTCGGCGACGATCGAGCAGTCCGTCGAGGGCAAGACCGAGAGCTGCAAGACGGGGACCGTGCCGTTCGCCATCCGGCGCGCGACGACGGGCCTCGGCAAGCCGGGCGCGCCGAAGGCCGCGCGCTACTACGGCACGACGACCCAGCGCGGCGCCGGTCCCAACCGCCCGATCGTGATGCGGGTCTCCTCCGACGGCCGCCGGCTGACGCGCGGGCTGTTCGGCGAGGCGACGAAGTGCAGCGACGGCAAGCTCGCGATCGGCCTCGAGGCACCGAGCACGAACGTCGCGATCGACGCGCACGGGCGCGTGCGCGACCACGAGCACTTCACGGTCACCCAGGGCGAGACGGTCGTGCACGTCAACGACCACTTCACCGCGCAGCTCGGCAGCAAGGGCGCCATCGGCACGCTGTCGCTCAGCGACCAGACCGACGACCGCGCGAGCTCCAACAAGCTGCAGGCATGCAAGTCGGGCCTCGTGCACTGGCGCGCCTCGCGCTGAGCCTGGCCGTCGGTGCTCGGGCGGCGACGCGAGCAATCGCCGGCGCCACCGATGAGTTCGGAGGACCGATGGCGTCACACATCCCATGACACCTCTACTGCAAGGCAAGAACATCGTGGTCTACGGCGCCGGCGGCGGCCTCGGCCGCGGCGTGAGCCGCACCTTCGCCGCCGAGGGCGCGCGCGTCTTCCTCGCCGGGCGCAGGCTCGAGCCGCTCGAGGCGGCCGCCGCAGAGATCGCGGCCGACGGCGCGAGCGCCGAGGTCGCCGTCGTCGACGCGCTCGACGAGCGGGCCGTGCGCGAGCATGCCCAGGGCGTCGTCGATCGCGCGGGGAGCCTCGACGTGTCGTTCAACCTCATCTCGCGCGGGGACCGTCACGGCACGCCGCTCGTCGACCTCGCGCTGGCCGACTTCATGCGCCCGCTCGACAACGGCCTCGCGTCGAGCTTCATCACCGCGCAGGCCGCAGCTCGTCACATGATCGCGCAGGGCTCCGGCGTGATCCTGTCGCTGACGAGCGGATCGTCACGGTCGCAGGGTCCGGGGATGGGCGCCACCGGCTCGGCCGACGCCGCGACCGAGGCGTTCATGCGCCACCTCGCGGCCGAGGTCGGCGCGCACGGCGTGCGGGTCGCCGGGATCTGGACCGCCGGCGTACCCGAGACGTTCGCCCGGGCGGACGACACGAACGAGGCGCGCGCGGCCGGCGCCATGACCGGCGAGGACATCGAGCGCATGCTCGGTCCGATGACGATGCTCAAGCGCGCGCCGCGGCTGCAGCAGGTCGCGGACGCCGCCGCGTTCCTCGCGTCCGACCGGGCGGCCGGGATCACGAGCTCGATCACGAACGTGACGTGCGGGCTCGTGCCGGGATGACGCCGACCGCCTCGCCAGGCGCGTTCGCGCCATCGAGCACGCCGGTCGCGGCGTCCGTCGACGGCCCGACGCCGCTTCACCGCACGCGGCTGTGGCGCCGGCCATAGGCGAAGAACAGGACGAGGCCGACGAGCATCCAGACCGCGAACCGCACCCACGTCTCGGCTGGCAGGTTGAACATCAGCCACAGCGAGGTCAGGATCGCGAGGATCGGGACCAGCGGGACGAGCGGCGTGCGATACGCGCGCTCGAGGTCGGGCTGCGTGCGGCGCAGGACGAGGATGCCGGCCGCGACGACGATGAACGCGAACAGCGTCCCGATGTTCACGAGCTCGGCCAGCGTCTGCAGGTCGACCAGGAACGCGATGATCGCGACCACGACGCCGGTCGCGATCGTCGTGCGATACGGGGTCCCGAAGCGCGCCGAGACGCGTGAGAACACCGGCGGCAGCAGGCGATCGCGGCTCATCGCGAAGAACACGCGGCTCTGGCCCATCATCAGGATCAGCGTCACGCTCGTCAGCCCGGCGAGCGCCCCGAACGAGACCACCTGTGCGATCCCCGAGCGGC
The DNA here is from genome assembly GCA_036491075.1 of Solirubrobacteraceae bacterium. Classification (GTDB taxonomy): domain Bacteria; phylum Actinomycetota; class Thermoleophilia; order Solirubrobacterales; family Solirubrobacteraceae; genus CADCVQ01. The sequence goes on along the minus strand of DASXCR010000052.1, from coordinate 4,641 downwards.
CGACGGACCGGAACGCCTCCGCGAGCGGCGCCTCGACCTTGATCTGGTCGTAGGGCACCATGCCCGTGACCACGAGCGACACCGCGACGTAGAGCACGGTGCAGATGATCAGCGAGCCGAAGATGCCGATCGGCAGGTCGCGTTGCGGGTTGCGCGACTCCTCAGCGGCCGTGGCGACGATGTCGAAGCCGATGAACGAGAAGAACACGAGCGCCGCGCCGGTGAAGATGCCGCCGACCCCGAAGGTCCCGGTGTTGAAGCCGATGTCCTGCAGCAGGCTCGTCGTCGCGTCGCCGCCGGGGGCGGGCTTGGATCCGCTTGCGGGGATGAACGGGTGCAGGTTGCCGGTCTTGACGTAGAAGACCCCCGCGACGATCACGAGCAGGACGATCGTCACCTTGATCGCCACGATCACGGCGTTGACGCGGCTGGAGATCTTCACCCCGACGCACAGCAGCGCCGTGATCGCGAGCACGAGCACGGCCGCGACGAGGTTGTGGTGCGCACCGTCGACCCAGGTCGGGAGGTTGACGCCGAGCGTGTCGTGGCAGACGATGCGGAAGTAGCCGGCCCAGCCGGACGCGACCGTGGCCGCGCCGAGCGCGAGCTCGAGGATCAGGTCCCAGCCGATGATCCACGCGACGAGCTCGCCGAGGCTCGCGTACGCGAACGTGTACGCCGAGCCCGCGGCCGGGACCGTCGACGCGAACTCGGCGTAGCAGAGCGCCGCGAGGCCGCAGGCGATGCCCGCGAAGACGAACGACAGCGCGATCGCGGGGCCGGCGAGCGTGCCCGCCGCCTTGCCGGTGAGGACGAAGATCCCCGTGCCGATGATGACCCCGACGCCGTAGACGACGAGGTCGACCGGACCGAGCGTGCGCCGCAGCCCGTTGCCCTCGTCCCTGGTGTCCTCGATCGACTGGTCGATCGACTTCGTCCGCAGGAGGGAGCCGCCGGCCATGCGGCCCGCCTACCCGCTGGCCCGCGGCTTCAGGCCCGCACGCCCCGCGATCCGACGACCGCCGCCCGCGCGGCCGGGCCGCCACGTCACGTCTGCGGGATCGGTGGATCCAGGGTCAGTGCTCGATCGTGACGAGCGTCCCGATCGGCGTGTACGGCCAGATCTTCGCCGCCGTCGCGAGCGGCAGCTCGACGCAGCCGAGGCTCTGCGGCGTGCCGAAGGAGGCGCGGTTGAAGGAGTGCAGCGCGTCGCCTCCGTTGAAGTAGCTGACCCACTTGATGCCGGGGTCGTTGTACTTCGTGCCGTCGGGGTTCGTGCCGCTCATCGTCGTGACCGCGAGGTGCTCGAAGACCGGGAACGTGCCCAGCTGCGTCGGCGCGGCCGGGACGCCGGTGTTGCCCGGGGACGTCAGCACGGTCTTGCCGTTGTGCCAGAGGTGCAGGCGCTGGGGCACGTCGCGGTGCACGTAGACGTAGCTGTAGCCATCGGTCCGGCGCTTGCCGGCGATCGTGTCGTCGAGCAGGGCCTTCCAGACGCTCGCCCCCGCGACCGCGTCGACCGCGAGGCTGTGGTCGTTCTGGAACATCATCACCGCGCCGCGCGTGATCGCGTCGACCTTGCCCGGCGTCCACTGGTCCTTGAGCTCGGAGGGCGTGTTCGGGTAGCGCCAGCTGAACGAGCCGGCCGGTGCGTTGCTCGCCGCGCGCGACTCGGCGGCGCGCGTGTGCGCGACCGGCGTCCCCGTCGGCGTCCAGTCCACCGGCAGGTAGCCCGCCTGCGCGAGCAGCTGCTGCAGGCGCAGCGTCGACCCGGGCTGGCTGATCCAGCTGACCGTCCGCGTCTTGGTGATGTTCGTGCCGTCGGTGCCGGTGACGTCGATCGAGCGCGGCAGCTGCAGATGCACCGGCACGCCGAAGCCCGCGCCGTAGCCGCTCGGCGTGAACACGAGCGTGTGGCTGTCGGTCTGCTTCCAGCTGCCGGGCGTCGCCGGCGACAGCGTCGGGCGCTCGCTGCCGACCGCCTGCTGCACCGGAACGCTGAACGTCAGCCGGATCGGGTCCGCCGGGCCACGCTGGCCGCTGGGCTTGGGGCTGACGATCGCGACCGCGCCGCCGGCGTTCGGAAACCAGTCGACCGTCGTCGCCTTGCCGAGCCGCAGCCACGGTCGCGCCGCGGCAGCGACGCTCGCCGTCCCAGCCGGCCCGGGGCTCCCGAGCGAGATCGTGCGCGACCGCGCGGGCAGCTTGCGCTCGGAGGTCTGGTGCTTGACGACGTACGTCACCCGCGCCACGTCGCCGGAGAAGCGCACGTCGACGCTGCCGTCGGGCTGCACGTTCGTCCAGCGCGAGGCGACGGTCGCGCTCGGCGTCGTCACGGTCAGGTGCTTGGTCGTGGTCTTGCCGAGCGCCCAGCTGACGAGCCCGGAGCGCTTCACCGTGACGGCGACGCGCACGCGCTCACCGCCGGAGAGCTGCTTGGCGGGCGTCAGCACCGACCCGCTGCGCACCAGCTCGACGTGCTTGCCGCTGGGGGTCACCGCGACGGCGCTGCGCACCGTGCCGCCGAGCGCGCCGAGCTTCAGCCGCGCAAGTCCCTCGGGATCGCTGCCGAGGCTGACACCTGCGAGCAGCACGGCGGTGACGGCGAGCGCCGCGAGGATGAACACCACCGACCCGACGATCAACGCCCACCTCATGAGTGGATTGTCGCGCAGCCGGGTGACGTCGGGGTGAACTACTGCCATCAGGGTGCTGTCGGTACCACCACGAGCGGGCCGTCGCCGAGCTCGTCGAGTTCGAAGGCTGGGGTCTGCAGGCGCGCGACGCGCGGCGCAGCCGCGAGGAACGCGTCGTTGGGGTCGAGGAAGCTGATGCGCTCCGTACGGTAATGCATAGGAACGATCCAGCGCGCACCCAGCTGCGCGGCGACCGCCGTCGCCTGCTCGGCGCCGATCGTCGGCCCGTCGCCGACCGGGACGAACAGCAGGTCGACGGTGCCGAGCGCCTCGCGCTGCTCGTCGCGCAGCGCGCGCTGGCCGAGATCGCCGAGATGTGCGACCCGCACGCCGCCGAAGGTGAACGCGAAGAGCGTGTTCGGCCCGCGCTGCGTGCCCGCCACCTCGTCGTGCTCGGAGGCGACCGCGAGCACCTCGCCGAGCTTGGAATGCAGGCGTCCCGCCGTCGATCGCAGCGTCTCCGGAGAGCCGCCGATCGCGTCGACGCCGTTGTGGTCGACGTGCTCGTGCGTGACGAGCAGCAGATCCGCCTCGACCCCGGAGATCGGCGGATAGTCGAACCGCATGCCTCGCGCCGCCGCCGCGGACATGTCTCCGAAGGGATCGATGAAGACGGTCGTACCCGAATCCCTGAGGGCGAACGCCGATTGGCCGTACCACTCAACTTGCATGCTGCTCCCTTCGACCGGCGGCGCGCGGTCCGAGCGCGAGCGCCCTGTCCTCGTGGCGATAGGTCTGTCCGCGCAGTGCGGATGCCGCGGCCGCGATCAGGCAGGCGACGATCGCGAAGGCGAACGCCGCGTGCAGCCCGGACTGAAACGGCGCGGAGATCAGGTGCGGGAAGAAGCCGGGCCCGGTCAGCACGGACTGGTCGTGGGCCGAGAGCGCCGCGAGCGCGTGCGGTCCGACCAGATGGGCGATCGGGTTGTAGCCGAGGAACGCCGCGAACAGGATCGAGACGGGCGGCAGCAGCGAGACGTGTGTCGCCGTCGCGGGCGACACGCCGTGGGCCACCAGGCCGTCGTGCAGCGCCGCCGGAAGCGTCGCCGCCAGGCCCAGCACCATCAGCGTGAAGAAGATCCCGATCGACATCACCTGTGCGGAGTTCTGGAAGGTCTGGTTCATGCCTCCTCCTGCACCACGATCTTCAGGGGGAAGGCTGTTCATGACCGCCGCGCGGTTCGGCGCGATGAACAGGCCCATCGACGCGCCGCTCAGCAACAGCGTCAGCGCGAACCACACATAGGGGAAATCGGTTGGCAGCAGCAGCAGCAGGCCGAAGCTCACGGCCTGGCCGAGCATCCCGACGGTCGCGAACAGGCGCGAGCCGAAGCGGTCGGAGAGATAGCCGGAGATCGGCCCGACGAGCAGGATCCCGCCCGTCAGCGGGAGCATGTAGATGCCCGCCCACAGCGGCGTCGAGGTGAAGCTGTAGCCGTGCTGGGGCAGCCAGATGCCCTGCAGCCAGATGATCAGGATGAACATCAGCCCCCCGCGCGCGACCGCTGACAGGAACGTCGACAGCGTGCCGAAGGTGAACGCGCGGATCCGAAACAGCGGCAGGCGGAACATGGGCTCGGCGACGCGGCGCTCGATGACCGCGAACGCCGCCAGGCAGAGGACCGCGCAGCCGAGCAGGATCAGCACCCGCGGGCTGCCCCAGCCCGTCGGGTGCCCGCCCGCCGGCCGGATCCCGTAGGTCACCGACACCATCGCCAGCACGAGCCCGAGGGCGAACGTGATGTTCCCCCACCAGTCGACCTTCGCCCGCCGCGGCGTGCCGCGCTCCTCGAGGCGCAGATAGGCCCAGACGGTGCCCAGCAGCCCGACCGGCACGGAGATCAGGAAGACGAGGCGCCAGTCGATCGGCGCGAGCAGGCCGCCGAGCACGAGGCCGATGAACGTCCCGCTGACGGCGACGATGTTGTTGATGCCGAGCGCCATC
>DASXCR010000051.1:0-12514 GCA_036491075.1 Solirubrobacteraceae bacterium | reverse complement strand
GGCGTGCTCGCCGACGGCTCGGCGACCGACCACGGCGAGATGGCGCTCGGCAAGAACCTGAAGATCGCCTTCATGTCCTGGGAGGGCTACAACTTCGAGGACGCGATCATCCTCAGCAAGCGCCTCGTCAAGGACGACGAGCTCACCTCGATCCACATCGAGGAGTACGAGATCGACGCCCGCACGACGAAGCTCGGCGACGAGGAGATCACCCGCGACATCCCCAACCGCTCGGAGGAGTCGCTGCGCAACCTCGACGACCGCGGCATCGTCCGCGTCGGCGCCGAGGTCGGCTCCGGCGACCTGCTCGTCGGCAAGGTCACGCCGAAGGGCGAGACCGAGCTGACGGCCGAGGAGAAGCTGATCCGCGCGATCTTCAAGGAGAAGGCGCGCGAGGTGCGCGACACGTCGCTGAAGGTCCCCCACGGCGAGGGCGGCGTCGTCATCGACGTCATGACCTTCGGGCGCGACGAGGGCGACGACCTGCCGCCCGGCGTCAACCACCTCGTGCGCGTGTTCGTCGCCAAGAAGCGCAAGATCTCCGAGGGCGACAAGCTCGCCGGACGCCACGGCAACAAGGGCGTCATCTCGAAGATCGTCGACGAAGCGGACATGCCGTTCATGGAGGACGGCACGCCGGTCGACGTCATCCTCAACCCGCTCGGCGTGCCGAGCCGCATGAACGTCGGCCAGCTGCTCGAGACGCATCTCGGCTGGGCCGCGGCGGAGGGCTGGTACGACGACGGCACCGAGGCGTACAGGATCGCCCAGTCGCAGCGCACCGCGGACGGGCGCCCGGGCAAGGTCTACACGGCGACGCCGGTCTTCGACGGCGCGTCCGTCGCCGACGTCGACAACGCGCTCGTGAAGTGGCAGGACGAGCACAAGGGCCGCATCCGGATGGACATCGACCGCTCCAAGACGGCCGGGATCCGGGCGTCGGGCAAGTTCACGCTCTACAACGGGCGCACGGGCGAGCCGTTCGAGCAGCAGGTGACGGTCGGCTACATGTACATCCTGAAGCTGCTGCACCTCGTCGACGACAAGATCCACGCGCGCTCCACCGGTCCCTACTCGCTCGTCACCCAGCAGCCGCTGGGCGGCAAGGCGCAGTTCGGCGGCCAGCGCTTCGGCGAGATGGAGGTCTGGGCGCTGGAGGCCTACGGCGCGGCCTACACGCTGCAGGAGATGCTGACGATCAAGTCCGACGACACGGTCGGGCGCGTCAAGGCGTATGAGGCGATCGTCAAGGGCGAGAACATCGCCGAGCCGTCGATCCCGGAGTCCTTCAAGGTGCTCCTCAAGGAGATGCAGTCGCTGGCGCTCGACGTCAACGTGGTCTCCGAGGAGGGCGCCCGCGCCGAGATGCGCGACGAGGACGACGACCTGCTGCGCGCCGCCGAGGAGCTCGGCATCGACCTCTCCGGCGTGCGCGCCGGCAACGGAACGGATGCGGTGGCGGACGCCCCGGCGGACGGCGCGGAAGTCGTGGACCTTGCCGGCGACGACGACGTCGAGGCTCCCGTGCTCGACGACGACCACCCCGTCCTCGCCGAGGTCGAGGTCGACGCCGAAGCAACCGCGGAGACGTAGGCCGCCGCAGGTCCCGCAGCTCACCACTCGCGGCGCTCGCGCGCCCACTTCGGGCTCTTCAGGGCCCAACCCCCTAGTAGAGGATTCGCCTTGATCGACATCAACAACTTCGACGCCATCGAGATCGCCCTTGCCTCCTCGAAGCAGATCCGTGGCTGGAGCTCCGGCGAGGTCACCAAGCCGGAGACGATCAACTACCGCACCCTGAAGCCCGAGAAGGACGGCCTGTTCTGCGAGCGCATCTTCGGTCCGACGAAGGACTGGGAGTGCTACTGCGGCAAGTACAAGCGCGTCCGCTACAAGGGCATCGTCTGCGAGCGCTGCGGCGTCGAGGTCACGCGCTCGAAGGTCCGCCGCGAGCGCATGGGGCACATCGACCTCGCCGCGCCCGTCAGCCACATCTGGTTCTTCAAGGGCGTCCCGAGCCGGATCGGCTACCTGCTCGACATGGCTCCCAAGGAGCTCGAGAAGGTCCTGTACTTCGCCGCGTCGATCGTGACGTGGGTCGACGACGAGGCGCGCGAGCGCGACACCGCCGACCTCGAGGTCAAGGTCAACGAGGTCCTGGACTCCTACGCCTCCGAGCGCGAGGAGCGCGTGCTCGAGCTCAAGGAGCAGCAGGCGCGCCGCGAGGCGTACCTGGCGCAGACGGGCGCCGGAGGCGGCAAGGACTTCGACGACGAGGACCACATGTGGGCCGAGGCGCTGGACCTCGACGTCAAGAAGCTCGACGACGACGAGCGCGCCAAGCTGCTGAAGGACCTCAAGAAGACCTTCGAGTCCGACATCTCCGACACCGAGGCGTACATCGAGGACGCCGCGGAGCGCATGCGGCAGGTGTGGGAGCTCTTCAAGGACATGGATCCCAAGCGGATCGAGCACGACGAGACGATCTTCCGCGAGCTCAAGGAGCGCTTCGGCTCGCCGTACGGCTTCGGCGAGTACTTCCGGGGCGGCATGGGCGCGGAGGCGATCCGCGATCTCCTGCAGCAGGTCGACCTCGAGGCCGAGGCCGAGGAGCTCGGCGAGATGGTCCGCACGGCCAAGGGCCAGAAGCAGGCCCGCGCGGTCAAGCGCCTGAAGGTCGTCTCGGCGTTCATCTCCTCCGGCAACCGCCCCGAGCAGATGGTGCTCGAGGCCGTCCCGGTGATCCCGCCGGAGCTGCGCCCGATGGTCCAGCTGGACGGCGGCCGCTTCGCGACCTCCGACCTCAACGACCTCTACCGGCGCGTGATCAACCGCAACAACCGGCTCAAGCGCCTGCTCGACCTCGGCGCGCCCGAGATCATCGTCAACAACGAGAAGCGGATGCTCCAGGAGGCCGTCGACGCGCTGTTCGACAACGGCCGCCGCGGGCGCCCCGTCACCGGTCCCGGCAACCGGCCGCTGAAGTCCCTGAGCGACATGCTCAAGGGCAAGCAGGGCCGCTTCCGCCAGAACCTGCTCGGCAAGCGCGTCGACTACTCGGGCCGCTCGGTCATCGTGGCCGGCCCGTACCTGAAGCTGCACCAGTGCGGGCTGCCCAAGCTCATGGCGCTGGAGCTCTTCAAGCCGTTCATCATGGCCCAGCTCGTCGAGCGCAAGGCCGCGCAGAACATCAAGGCGGCCAAGAAGATGGTCGACTCGATGATCCCCGAGGTCTGGGACGTGCTCGAGCAGGTCATCCACGAGCACCCGGTGCTGCTGAACCGCGCGCCGACGCTGCACCGCCTGGGCATCCAGGCGTTCGAGCCGGTGCTCGTCGAGGGCAAGGCGATCCAGGTCCATCCGCTCGTCTGCCACGCGTTCAACGCCGATTTCGACGGCGACCAGATGGCGGTCCACCTGCCGCTGTCCGCCGAGGCCCAGGCCGAGGCGCGGATCCTCATGCTCTCGAGCAACAACATCCTGTCGCCGGCGCACGGGCAGCCGCTGGCCACGCCGACGCAGGACATGATCCTCGGCGCCTACTACCTGACCTACGGGCCCGAGGCGGACGAGCTGTCGCAGATCGACCGCGCGACGCACGAGCCGCGGCCGCACTGCTTCCGCACCGCGCAGGAGGCCGAGCTGTCCTACGAGCTCGGCGGCGTCAAGCTGCACGACCTCGCCGAGTTCCGTCCGCTGGGTCGCGAGGGCGGCCACGTCCTCACGACGGTCGGGCGGATCATCTACAACGACCGCATCGAGCGGGCGCTGCTCGAGGCGATGGGCGACGAGTTCGACCCGAGGCAGTACGAGTTCGTCAACACGTCGATGAAGAAGCGCGATACGACGGAGCTCGTCGACCAGCTCGTGCAGTCCTACGGCGCGACGACGATCTCGCAGGTGCTCGACGCGTTCAAGGACCTCGGGTTCGAGTTCGCGACGAAGGCCGGCATCACGATCTCCAAGAACGACGTCGTGATCCCGCCGTCCAAGGGCGAGATCGTGAGGTCCTACGAGGAGAAGGTCGCCGAGCTGACGAGCCAGTACGACATGGGCCTGATCACGCAGGAGGAGCGCCACGAGGCGGTCGTCGAGCAGTGGAACGCGTGCACGGAGGAGGTCGCCGAGGCGATGGTCCAGAACCTCGACGTCCTGAACCCGATCTTCATGATGGCCAACTCGGGTGCCCGTGGCTCGTTCAAGCAGATCCGCCAGCTCGCCGGGATGCGCGGCCTGATGGCCAACCCGAAGGGCGAGATCATCGAGCGGCCCGTGAAGGCGAACTTCATGGAGGGCCTCGACGTGCTCGAGTACTTCACGTCGACGCACGGCGCGCGCAAGGGCCTCGCCGACACGGCCCTGCGCACCGCGGACTCCGGCTACCTGACGCGCCGTCTCGTCGACGTCGCGCAGGACGTCATCATCCGCGAGAAGGACTGCGGCACCGAGGAGCACATCGAGCTCGCGCTGTACAAGGAGTCCGGCGACCTCAACGACAACCTGCTCGGTCGCTACGCGGCGTTCGACATCGCAACCAAGCGCGGGCGCGTCATCGTCGCGCAGGCCGCGCAGATCGACCGCGCGGAGCTCGCCGACATCATCGAGTCCGCCGCCGCCGAGCAGCTGAAGACCGACCACCACGGGATCGTCAAGATCGCCGTGCGCTCGGTGCTGAAGTGCGAGGCGACGAGCGGGGTCTGTCAGGCGTGCTACGGCCGGTCGATGGCGAGCGGCCAGACGGCGCAGATCGGCGACGCGGTCGGGATCATCGCCGCGCAGTCGATCGGCGAGCCCGGCACGCAGCTGACGATGCGCACGTTCCACACCGGTGGCGTCGCCGGCGCGGACATCACGCACGGCCTGCCGCGCGTCGTCGAGCTGTTCGAGGCGCGCAAGCCGAAGGGCCTGGCGAAGATCGCCGAGCAGGACGGCACGATCAGCCTGGAGGAGACCGAGAAGGCGCTCACCGTCGTCATCACCGACGACGCCGGCGAGGAGCATCGCCACGCCTTCCCGCGCCGCACGCGCGTGTTCGTCGAGACGGGCCAGCGCGTCGAGGCCGGCACGCAGCTCAACGAGGGGTCGCTGTACCCGCACGAGCTGCTGGCGATCCGCGGCCGCACGGAGACCGAGCAGTACCTCGTCAAGGAGGTGCAGGAGGTCTACGTGTCCCAGGGCGTGGACATCAACGACAAGCACATCGAGCTGATCGCGCGCCAGATGCTCAAGAAGGTGCGCGTCGACCAGAAGGGCGACACGGACTACCTGCCTGGGCAGTTCGTCGACCGCTTCGAGTTCGCGCGCGTCAACAACGAGGTCATCGCGAAGGGCGGCGAGGCAGCGCAGTTCGAGGACATCATCCTCGGTATCACGAAGGCCTCGCTGAACACGGACTCGTTCCTGTCGGCGGCCTCCTTCCAGGAGACGACGAAGGTCCTCACCGATGCCGCGCTCGAGGGCAAGATCGATCGCCTGAACGGCCTCAAGGAGAACGTCATCATCGGGAAGCTGATCCCGGCGGCGACGGGCCTGAAGCGCTACCGGCGCATCGAGATCGAGCCGTCGGAGCCGCTGCCCCGCGCGATGGACGACGTCGGCCTGCTCGACCAGGACGAGATCGCGGCCGAGCTCGGGCTCGGCGACGGCGACGGGCTAGGTTTCGGCGCCGCCTTCAACGACGACATCGCGTCGCTCGAGGAGATCGGCTCCGGCGGTGCCGACACCGGCTTCGCCGAGGAGCTCGCCGACCTCGACGTGACCGACGCTCCGTAGCCGGCCGTTGACGTAGGACCGGCGCGTGCTCGGGTCTCCTGGGCGCGCGCCGTGCGTTGGGCTACGCGCGCTCGCGCCGCGGCGCGCCGTGCGGCGGTCCGTATCGCGCGCCGAGCGTTGGTCCGCGGCGCAGCGCGCCCGTCCCGCGCCGTGCCCTTCGCGCCCGTCGCAGGTCGCGCCCGTTCGACGGGCCCGACCTCCATCAGTGCACGGCCGGGATCAGCGCGGCCGCGAAGCGTCCACCCTCGCCGGCGTTGCACTCGACCACGGCGCGTGCGCCGCGACAGTTGCGCAGGCGCCCCGGCACGACCGCGGCATCGACCCGCACGAGCCCGCCGGCGTCGTCGAGCCACACGAGATCCAGTGCGAAGCGCATGCCGATCGTGTGGACCGAGCGGCAGCCCTCCAGCAGCAGGGCATGCCCGGTGGGCAGCGCGTCGAGTCGCGCCAGGCCGCGCCCGCGCGTTGTGCGCGTGCTCGCGCACAGCAGCCTGAGCTCACCCGGCAGCTCGCGTTGCGGCAGCTCGCGCAGTCGCGGATCGAGGGTCACCGAGCGGCTCCGACGCGGCGCCCGGCATCTGCACCGAAGGCGCGCGACGGGCCGCGCCGGGGGCTCTCCGACGCGACCGCGAGAAGGTGGATCGAGGCGATGTCCGAATGCAGATGCATGGCTTCTTTCGAACTGTCCGCAGCGTCGCCTGGACGCTCGCTGGACGTGGTCCGCGCACCATTCTGACGCGACAATTGTCACAAGTCACCATCGGTTTGACCTGCAAATGTGGGGATTCTGTGTCAACTCTGCGTAGTTGTCGCGCGAGCGCCCCGTTCTCGCTAGCCTGCTTTCAACGCCGGGCGCGCGTCAAGCGAGTCCACGAGGCTGTCGATGGGGGGAGTGCCGCCCGACGCCGCGTGACCAGCACGACGCGGGCGCTCCGCTGACCTCTTCATGAGCCTCCATCTCGGCATCCTTCTCGCGCTGCTCTGCGCCTCCGCCTCGAACCTGTCGTTCCTCTACAAGCATCGTGGAGCCTGCACGGCGTGCGCGGTCGACATCCGCCACCCGCTGCGCAGCGCACGCTCGCTCTGGAGCCAGCGCTGGTTCGCGATCGGGATGCTCGTCGGCCTCGTCGCCTGGCTGCTGCACGTCGCGGCGATCTCGCTGGCGCCGCTGTCGGTCGTGCAGGTCGTCCTGTCCAGCGGCCTCGTATTGCTCGCCGTGATGGCCGATCGCCTGTTCGGCTTCAAGGTCGGCAAGCGGCAGTGGTGGGGACTCGCGCTGACGTTCGTCGGCCTCGTGCTGCTGGCGATCACCCTGCCGGCCAGCCATGGCCAGCACGCAGGGTTCTCGGTCTCCGCCATGGTGGCGTTCGAGGCTGGCCTCTTCGGGCTCGGTGGGCTGTGCATCATGGGCCCGCGGCTGGGTGGTCGCGACGAGCATCATGGCGTCATGCTCGCGGCCGCCGCGGGCATCCTCTTCGGGGTCTGCAACCTCGGCGTCAAGGCGCTGACCGGCATCGTCGGCGGCGGTGGCGTCCTCGGCGTCGCCCTCAGCCCGTGGCTGTGGGTCGCGCTGCTCGGATCGGCGACGGCCTTCTACGCGTCGGCTCGCTCGCTGCAGGACGGCGACGCCGTGGCCGTGATCGCGATCACCGGCACGGCCGCGAACATCGCGACGATCGCCGGGGGCATCATCGTCTTCGGCGACCCGATCCCCGGCGACACGCTCGGCATCGTCGTCCAGGCGGTCGCCTTCGTGCTCGTGATCGTCGCCTCGGCGCTCACGCCGGCGCCCGTGCGCGCCGCCCGCCGCGCCTCCGCGTCGCCCGCCGCGGCCTGACCGCGGCCGCCCGCTCCCTCCCGTCCCGGCCCCGACCCTGCTCTCGGGCTTGGCTCAGGCCGCCGGGAGGTCCAGCGCGTACTCGACGAGGCCGAGCCCGAGGTCGCTCTCGGGCTCGAGCGCGCCGGTCTCGAGCCATCCGTGGCGCGCGTAGAACGCCCGTGCCCGTCCCGCGCCGTCCGGGGTCCAGAGGACCGCCCGGCTGTAGTCGCGCTCGAGCATGCTCGCGATCATCGTGTCGTGCAGGCTGTCGGCGAGCCCCGTCCCCCAATGCTCACGACGCACGAACAGATGCGTGATGCGGCAGACGCCGGCGACGGGCGCGCCGTCCTCGTCGAGCTCCGGCCGCGCGGTGACGTGCCCGGCCGGGGCGTTCTGCGAGAAGCCGACGAAGCACCACGAGCCGTCGTGCGAGAAGCGCTGCATCATGCCGAGCAGCATCTCCGTGCGGGCCGGAAGCTCCCAGTCCTGCGGCGTCCACGTCCGGTAGGAGGCGAAGCCCTCCATCAGGTTGTCGGCCATCCCGCTGAGATCGGAGCGGGTGCCCTCGCGAACCACGAACGGGCTCGTGGTCACGATGCGCCCCCGGTGGCGGCGCTCGTGGACTGCGGCGGTCGTCCGATGTGCACATGCGCAGGCTAGCGCCGCACCCGCGCAGCGCCGGGCCGCTTGCCGTGGGGAGGGTGGCGCCGCATGGCGGCGCGCCGACGTGCACACTTCTCCCGATGAGGCGCCCGCTGCTGCATGCCCTGCCGCTGGCGCTCGCCGTCGCGATCGCCGCGACGGCGCCCGCGACCGCGGCGACGACGCCGCCCGCCGCGTCGACCAAGCCGTCCACCTCGACGACCCCGAGCACATCGAAGGCCAAGACGAAGACGAAGGCGAAGGCCAAGACCGCGAAGACCGCGTACAAGCCCAAGCCGGCGGTCGTCACGCGCGGGCTGACGACGATCCTGCAGGACGACAGCTCGTTTCTGTACTCGCCGCCCGCCGCGGTCCAGGCCGCCGCGCAGCGTGCGAAGGCCCTCGGCGTCGACACGATCCGCCTCACCGCCAGCTGGTCGTCGCTCACCCGCGGCGCCGACCAGTCCACCAAGCCCGCCGGCTTCGACGCACGCGACCCCGCCGCCTACGAGCAGGGCCGCTGGACCGCGCTGGACACCGCGGTCCGCGCGGTCCACGCCGCCGGCATGTCCGCGCTCATCGACATCGGGTTCTGGGCACCGCAGTGGGCCACGACGGACGTCGGGCCGCGCGCACGCACGAACATCGATCCACAGGCCTTCGCCGACTTCGCCGCCGCCGTCGCGCTGCGCTACTCGGGCGCCTTCACGCCGCCGCCCGAGCCGCCCGCGGCCCCGCAGCCCGCCCCCGATCAGGACCAGTCGCTGCTGCAGTCGATACTGCAGCCCCTCTTCCCGTTCCCGATCCCCGACCCGCTGCCGCCGCCGAAGCAGTCGTCGCGGACGCTCGCCGCGAACGCCGCGCAGGTCCCAGACGCCGGCGGCGCGACCGGGCCCGGCGAGCCGCTGCCGAACGTCAACCAGTTCGTGCTGTGGAACGAGCCCAACCACCAGGGCCTGCTGCTGCCGCAGTGGGAGGCCGACGGCACCACGCCGGCGAGCCCGCGCATCTACCGCGCCATGGTCCGCGACGGCTACGCCGCGGTGAAGTCCGTCCGCAAGAAGGTCACGGTGCTGATCGGCAACACGTCGAGCACGGGCGGCAAGCGCGGCGCGGGCCCGGTCGCGCCGCTGGAGTTCCTGCGCGACCTCGCCTGCGTCGACGCGAAGCTCAAGCCGCTCACCACGCCCGACTGCGCGAACTACACGATGCTCCCCGGCGACGGCTGGGCGCACCACCCGTACTCCCAGAACGAGCGCCCGTCACGGACCAGCAAGCCGTCCACGGAGCCCGGCGACGTGCGCCTGGCGGACCTCCCGCAGCTCGCGGCGACCTTGAACGCGCTCGTGAAGATGGGCCGCATCTCGCCCGCAGACCGCAACATCTACATCACCGAGTTCGGCTACGAGACCCAACCGGTCGCCGGCCGTCCGACGATCGACGAGCTGACCCAGGCCCGCTGGCTCACGTGGGCCGAGTACCTCGCCGATCGCGTTCCGACGGTGCGCTCCTTCGCGCAGTTTCTGCTGCGAGACCAACCGCCCGCCCCGGTGCGCGTCTCGGCCAGCGCCGCTCGGCCCTTCGGCCAGTACTCGACCGGACTGCTCACGGCCGACGGCAAGGACAAGATCGCCGCCAAGACGTTCGACGCGGGACTCTTCGCCCAGAAGCGCAGCGAGGGTCGGGTCCTGCTGTTCGGGCGCCTGCGCCTCGGAGCGGGCGTGAAGACGATCACCGTGCAGCGCCAGCGCCCGCGACACGCATGGGACAAGATCGAGACGCTGAGGATCGACGGTCGCTCGTCGTTCACGCGCACGATCGCGCACCTCCCGGGATCGACCTACCGGCTCGGCTATCCGACGGCCGCGGGCAAGCGCACCACGAGCATCGCGATCAAGCCGGTGCCGGCGACCGTGACGGCCGCGGCACCGGCCAAAGGCTGACCGCCCGGCGCCGCCCGCACGGCCGCGATCGCAACGCTGCTACCATCTCGCGCCGCATGCCAACGACTTCCCAGCTCGTCCGCAAGGGACGCAAGACGCCCAAGAAGAAGCTCGCCACGCCTGGCCTGAAGTCCGGCAAGGGGCGCAAGAAGAAGGTCGCCGCTCCCCAGCGCCGCGGCGTCTGCACGCGCGTCTACACGACCACGCCGAAGAAGCCGAACTCCGCGCTGCGCAAGGTCGCCCGCGTGAGGATCACCGGCTCGATCGAGGTCACGGCCTATATCCCCGGCGAAGGCCACAACCTGCAGGAGCACTCCGTAGTGCTCGTGCGCGGCGGTCGCGTCAAGGATCTTCCCGGCGTGCGCTACAAGGTCGTCCGCGGGACGCTCGACGCCGCCGGCGTCAGCGACCGCAAGAAGGCGCGCTCGCAGTACGGCGTGAAGAAGAAGTAATGCCGCGTCGCGCAGCAGCCCAGATCAGGCCGATCGAGCCGGACTCCGTCCACCGCTCCCGCATCGTCCAGCAGGTCATCAACAAGGTCATGCTCGACGGCAAGAAGTCGACGGCCGAGAAGATCGTCTACGACGCGCTCGCGATCATCGGCGAGCGCACCGGCAAGGACCCCGTCGAGCAGCTGGAGGCGTCGATCAAGGCGCTGACCCCGGTGCTCGAGGTCAAGTCCCGCCGCGTCGGCGGCGCGACCTATCAGGTCCCCGTCGAGGTGCCGTCCCGCCGCGCCCGCACGCTCGCGGTGCGCTGGCTCGTCGAGTTCGCCCGCCAGCGTCGCGAGAAGACGATGGCGATGCGGCTCGCGAACGAGCTGCTCGACGCGCAGTCCCAGCAGGGTGGCGCGCACAAGCGCAAGGACGACATCTACCGCATGGCGCAGGCCAACAAGGCCTTCGCCCACTACCGCTGGTAGCAACCTTCGCGGCGCTCGGCGCCGCGCGCAGGACCCGTCGCGCGTCCTGCGGCGGCGCGCAGGACCCGTCGCGCGTCCTGCGGCGGCGCGCCAACCTGCCCGATGCGTGACCCGCTGACGGCGACGTTGCAGGGCGCCAGGCAGGTCGGTGCGACGCTACTTCGGTGACGCTCGCCGGTTCGTATCCGTGATGCCCGCCCGCGCAGCCGTCCTCGTCTGCATGCTCCTCGCGGCGCTCGCGATCGTCGCTGCCGCTCCGGCCGGGGCCCGCGTCGCGGCTCCGCGCATCACGGGCCTGCGCTGCGTGCCCGCGAGCACCGCGGCATGCCGGCACGCCGTGCGCATCGCGCCGGGCCGCCAGATCCAGCTCAGCGGCCGCGGCCTGTACCGCGGCATGCGGGTGACCTTCCGCTGGTCGCGCGGCGCGCTCGCCGCGAAGCTGCGCCGCGGCGGCGTCGGGTGGGCGGTCGTCGTCCCTGCCGGCACCGCGGCCGGCCGTGTGACCGTGACCGTCCGCGGCCGTGGACGCCGGCGCTCGAACGCGCGCCGCATCATCGTCGTCGCGCCGCCCGCTCAGCGTCCGGCCTCGATCGCCGCGGGCGCGCTGCCGGCCGTCATGCGCGGCAACGGCATGTGGATCTGGGAGCTGCCCAAGAGCGACGGCGGCAACCTCGACGCGATCGCCGCACGCGCGCACGCCGCGCAGATGTCGACGGTCTTCGTCAAGAGCGCGGACGGCGCGACCGTCTGGAGCCAGTTCACCCCGCAGCTCGTCGCGGCGCTGCACGCGCGCGGGCTGCACGTCTGCGCGTGGCAGTTCGTCTACGGCAAGGACCCGATCGGCGAGGCGGCGGCCGGCGCGGCCGCGGTTGCGGACGGCGCGGACTGCCTGATCATCGACGCCGAGACCGACTACGAGGGTCGCTACGCGCCGGCGCAGCGCTACATGGCGGCCCTGCGCGGCGCCATCGGCGCGGCCTACCCGCTGGGGCTGACGTCGTTTCCCTACGTCGACTACCACCCCAGCCTGCCGTACTCGGTGTTCCTCGGGCCGGGCGGCGCGCAGGCGAACCTGCCGCAGGTCTACTGGAAGGCGATCGGCGGCTCCGTCGACGCCGTCAGCGCGAAGACCGTCGCGCAGAACCGGATCTACGGCGTGCCGATGGCGCCGCTCGGTCAGGCCTACGACGCGCCGAGCCCGGCCGACCTCGCACGCTTCCGCGCGATCTGGGCCGGCTACGGCGCCCGCGGGATCTCGTGGTGGAGCTGGCAGTCGGCAAGCGCCGCGACCTGGGCGGCGCTGACGGCGCCCGCGCCGCCGGCCGTCGTGCCGTCCGATCCCGGCTGGCCGCTGTTGAAGACCGGGTCCGGCGGCGACCAGGTCATCTGGCTGCAGCAGCACCTCGCCTCGTTCGA
>DASXCR010000050.1:0-3054 GCA_036491075.1 Solirubrobacteraceae bacterium | reverse complement strand
GATGCGCGTAACGCGATGGGCCGCCAACATCGCCAGATTGTGCGCGCTAGCCGAGAGATGCTCGCCGCCCACCGCGCGTTCCGATGCAAAGAACATATCGAGCCGCTCAGACTGGGCGTCGTCCCAGGCGTCGACAAAAGGCACGAACGAACAGCCCAGCGTCTGCTCGATCGCGCGTCTTATGAACACGTTAGCCGACTTTCGCAGGCCCGGAATGATGATATGGGAGATGGGCTCGCTCATGGCCGCACGCCGGCTGGTACCCAAAGGCATTCCCGCCGGGCCGCGACAGCCGAAAATGCCGGACGTAAGGTCATGTTGAGACTGGAGCATAGCCCGAAATGCGTTGCGACGGCCAACGGCTTTCCGGCCTCTGACCTCCGATTTGGCTCGCGCTATAAGCTCCTCGCATGAGCGACGATTCGGCCAGGATTCCACGCGTCTTCACCGTTCCGGCATCGGTTCCATTCCTGCCGACGCTGGTGCGGGCGCTGATCGACGGCGAGCTCGTGCCCGGCTTTGTGCCGGGCGCCGACCCGCTCGCGCTCGGCGTCGCGACGCTCTATCTGCCGACGCGGCGCGCCTGCCGGCTCGCGCGCGACGTCTTTCTCGAGGTGCTCGGCAGCGAGGCCGCGCTGCTGCCGCGCATCGTGCCGATCGGCGACCTCGATGAGGACGAGATCGCGTTCGCCGAGATCGCGACCGGCACCGCGGCGGCCGAGGCGCTCGACCTGCCGCCCGCGCTCGGTGGGCTCACCCGCCGCATGCTGCTCGCCCGGCTGGTGCTGCTGTGGGCGCAGCGCCTCAAGCCGGCGCCCGGCGACCAGCCGCTCGTGGTCGGCACGCCGGCCGCAGCGCTCGCGCTCGCCGACGACCTCGCGCGGCTGATGGACGATCTCGCGACACGCGAGGTCGACTGGAAAAGCCTCGACGGCCTCGTGCCCGAGCACGTCGACCGCTACTGGCAGCTCACCCTCGATTTCCTCAAGATCGCGCGCGAAACGTGGCCCGACATCCTGAAAGAGCGCCAGGCAATCGAGCCGGCCGAGCGGCGCGACCGGCTGATCAATGCCGAGGCCGCGCGGCTCGCGGCGGCCTCCCACGGGCCCGTGATCGCCGCCGGCTCGACCGGCTCGATGCCCGCGACCGCGAAGTTGCTCGCGACCATCGCGCGGCTGCCCCATGGCGCGGTCGTGCTGCCGGGCCTCGACACCGAGCTCGATGGCGATTCATGGGAGTTGATCGCCGCCGGCAGCGACGATGAGCGCGACGACCACGGCTGGCCCGCCTTCGGCCATCCGCAGTTCGCCATGCATGCGCTGCTCGCGCGCATCGGCATCGGCCGCGGCGAGGTCGTTTCCTTGCACCCGGCGGCCGCGCACGGCCGCGAGGTGCTGCTCTCCGAGGCACTGCGCCCCGCACGCGCGACCGACCGCTGGCAAAACCGGCTGCGCGAGGTCGACGCCCAGCTCGAACGTGGCATCGCCGACGTCGCGATGATCGAGGCTGCCAATGCCGAGGAGGAGGCGCTCGCGATCGCGGTCGCGCTGCGCGAGGCGGTCGAGCAGCCGAACGCTACCGCCGCGCTGGTGACGCCCGACCGCGCGCTCGCCCGCCGCGTCGTCGCGGCGCTCGGCCGCTGGAACGTGGCAGCGGACGATTCGGGGGGCGATGCGCTCGCCGATACGGCCGCCGGCGTGTTCGCACGCCTCGTCGCCGGACTTGCGCTCGACGGCGTCGCCCCGGTGGCGCTGCTCGCGGTCATGAAGCACTCGCTCTTTCGGCTCGGCGCCGCCGCGGGTGCGCACGCTGCCGCGGTCGCGGCACTGGAACGCGCAATCCTGCGCGGCCCACGACCGCGCGCCGGTTCGGCCGGGCTCGCCCACGCGCTCGCGACCTTCCGCGAAGAGCTGCGAAAGCTGCGCGCGAAAGAACGCTCGGAAATTCACGCGAGCGAGCCCCGCGCGGCCGTCGCCGACATCGACCTTGCAACCGCTGCCGTGCTGGTCGAGCGGCTGGCGGCCGCTCTGGCGCCGCTCGAGCGCCTATCCGGCAGCGAGTCCCTCGCGTTCCGCGCGCTCGCGGCCGCCCATCGGGAGGCAATCGCCAATCTCAGCTGCGATGGGACCCGCGATAGCATTGCGTTCGCGGACGCGGACGGGACCGCGTTGGCGCGCTTTTTCGACGAGATCGCGCAGGACGGCGCGGCCGATCTTGCGGTCGCGCCGTCGCATTACGGCGAAACGTTCGCGGCCGCCATGGCGGACCGCGTGGTGCGCCGCCCGGGCACGCCGGGCGCGCGCGTCCATATTTTTGGTCCGCTCGAAGCGCGCCTCACGCAGGCCCGGCGCGTAATCCTCGGCGGGCTCGCCGAAGGCATTTGGCCGCCCGAGCCGCGCAGCGACCCGTGGCTCAACCGCCCGATGCGGTTGCAGCTCGGCCTCGACTTGCCGGAGAGGCGCATCGGCCTCTCGGCGCATGACTTTGCCCAGCTCCTCGGCGCACCCGAGGTGATCCTGAGCCGCGCCGCAAAGCTCGGCGGGGCGCCCGCCGTGGCGTCGCGCTTCGTGCAGCGGCTCGCCGCGGTCGCGGGCGAGACGCGCTGGCAGGCCGCAGTCGCGCGCGGCGCCACGTATCTCGCGATGGCGCGCGACCTCGACCACGCCGCCGCGCCCGTGCCGATCAAGCCGCCCGAGCCGCGCCCGCCGCGTGCCGCACGTCCGACCGCGCTTTCGGTCACCGAGATCGAGCACTGGCTGCGCGATCCCTACACGATCTACGCCAAGCACATCCTGCACCTCGCGCGCCTCGACCCGGTCGACATGCCGCCTTCGGCGGCCGACCGCGGGAGCGCCATCCACGCCGCGGTCGGCCGCTTCGCGCAGACCTACGAGGTTGCCTTGCCCGCCGACCCGCATGCCGAGCTGCTACGGATCGGACGCGAGGAATTCGCCCCGCTCGACGATTTTCCCGAGGCACGCGCCCTGTGGTGGCCGCGCTTCGCGCGCATCGCGCGCTGGCTCGCCGACTGGGAATACGAGCGTCGTCCCGGCC
>DASXCR010000049.1:0-23200 GCA_036491075.1 Solirubrobacteraceae bacterium | reverse complement strand
GTCGTGCAGACCGGCGTGAAATCCCGCGGATGCGAGAACAACACGCCCCACGAATCACCCAACCACTCGTGAAAGGAGACCGGGCCCTCACTCGTATCAGCCTGGAAATCTGGTGCGGTATCGCCGATCGTCAACGCCATGCGTACTCCTCCTGGTGGACTGCGAGAGATTGCCCTTGACCCAGCGCTCGATGCACTGAGGGCGTCGATCGATCATATTCGCCCGCCGTCGCGGCCCATGCCGGTGCGCCCGGAGCGAGCGCGTCGCGCCCGCGAGCCGCAGAAGGGCTACCGTGGGTGCATGGAAGACGACGACATTCGGGCACTGGTCACCCGACTCGCGCGCGTGCATCCCTCCGGCGGCACGGTCGTCGAGCGCGCGGCGGTCATCGCCGAGGGCTCGAGCTCGGAGGCCGTGATGAGCTGGATCCTCGCGCACGGCGGCAAGCCGGAGGAAACCGTCGTGCGCTCGGTCGAGCGCCAGGGCCTGCACGGCGCCCGCCGCGACGGCGGCCGCTCTGCCGCGCAGGCGCCGTCGCGCTTCGTGCTGCCCGCCGGCGCGCTGGACTGACGCCGCGGCGCGCTGGACTGACGCCGCGGCGCGCTGGACTGACGCCATGGCGCGTTGGACTGACGCCGCGGCGCGTTGGCCGTCCGCGCCGGCGCCGCTCGGGGCTGTCCGTATCGGTGGGTGTAGAACCGCAGGACCGTGCGGCCGGCCGATGACTTCCGTGGCAGTCCTAACGTGTATGACCATCTCGAGCCGGGAGCGTCGACATGTGTGCAGTCGTGACCGATATCCCTATCTCGCTGGACGGCTTCGTCGCGGGCCCGGACCCGCGGATGCAGGAGCCGATCGGCACGGGCGGGATGCGCCTGCACCAGTGGGTCCTCGGCCTCAAGACGTTCCTCGAGAAGCACGGTGACGGCGGCGGCGTGACGAACGCCGACGACGAGGTGATCGCCGAGGCCCAGGGCCGGCCGGGGGCCGTCGTCATGGGGCGCGGGATGTTCGGCGGCGGGCCCGGTCGGTGGGGATCTGACCCGCAATGGGGCGAGGAGCCGTGGGAGGGCTGGTGGGGGGCACGCCGCCGTACGGCAGGCCGGTCTTCGTCCTGACCCACCACGGCCGCGAGCCGATCACGAAGCTCGGTGGGACGACGTTCACCTTCGTCACCGACGGAATCGCGTCCGCGATCGACCAGGCGAAGGCGGTCTGCAGCGGCAAGGACGTCGCCGTGCCCGGCGGCGCCGCGGCGATCCAGCAGACGCTCGCCGCAGGGCTGCTCGACGAGCTCGAGCTGCACGTCATCCCCGTGCTGCTCGGCGACGGCATCCGGCTGTTCGACGTGCTGGGCGCTCCGGTCGAGCTCGAGAAGCTGCGCGTCGTCGACTCGCCGAACGTCACGCACCTGAGGTATCGCGTCGTGCGGTGAGGCGGGCGTGTCCGCCGGGCTCAGCCGTGAACGACGGCGGACCGCAGGACGGCGTCGAGCAGACCGGGGAAGCGGGCTTCGAGGTCGTCGCGGCGCAGCGTGTTCAGGCGGGCGGTGCCGCGCTGGCGCTGGCGGATGACGCCGGCCTCGCGCAGCACCTTGAAGTGGTGGGTGCAGGTCGACTTCGTGACCGCGACGTCGAAGCTGCCGCACGTCGGCTCGTCGTCGAGCTCGCACGCGGCGAGCCGGGCGACCATGTCGAGGCGTACGGGCTCGCTGAGGGCGTGCAGCACCGCGCTGAGCTCGAGCTGCTCGCGGGCGGGGTGGGGGATCTCCTCGGTGACCTGGGGCATGCCTGTTCGCACCTCGCTTGTACGACAACCATCGTACGAGTGCTACCGTACGACTCCCATCGTACAACGGACCCCGAAGGAGCGACGTATGAGCGCGACGCAAACCGAACGCAACCGCTGGAAGGCTCTCGTCGTGCTGTGCGTCGGGATGCTGATGATCATCCTCGACTCGACGATCGTGAACGTCGCGCTGCCGTCGATCCAGGACGACCTCGGCTTCTCGCAGTCGAGCCTGGCGTGGGTGGTCAACGCCTACCTGATCGCGTTCGGTGGTCTGCTGCTGCTGGCCGGCCGGATCGGCGATCTCGTCGGCCCGAGGCGCGTCTTCCTGCTGGGGCTGGCGATCTTCACGTCGGCGTCGCTGCTGTGCGGACTGGCGGACAGCCAGGCGCTGCTGATCGGGGCGCGCTTCGTCCAGGGCGTCGGCGGCGCGCTCACCTCGGCCGTGATCCTCGGGATGATCGTCACGATGTTCCCGCAGCCCGTCGAGCGGGCAAAGGCGATCGGGATCTACTCGTTCGTGGCTTCTGCGGGCGCGTCGCTCGGGCTGCTCGCCGGCGGGGCGCTGACGCAGTGGATCAACTGGCACTGGATCTTCTTCGTCAACCTGCCGATCGGGGTCGCGACCGCGTGGTACGCGCTGCGGCTCGTAGAGGATCGTCGTGGGGCCGGCATCGGCCGCGGAGCCGACGTGCTCGGGGCGGCGCTCGTGACGTCCGCCGTGATGGTGCTCGTCTACACGATCCTCGAGGCCGGCGACCACGGCTGGGGATCGACGCACACGCTCGGATTCGGGGCGCTCGCGGTCGCGCTGCTCGTGGGCTTCGTCGTCCGTCAGGCGCGTGCCGCGAACCCGCTGATCCGCCTCGCGATCCTGCGCTCGCGCAACGTCAGCGGCGCGAACCTCGTGCAGATGCTGATGGTGTCCGGGCTGCTCGGGATGTTCTTCCTCGGCGTGCTGTACATGCAGCGGCTGCTGGGCTACGACGCGATCGAGACCGGCCTCGCCTTCCTGCCGGTCGCGGTCATCATCGGCGTGCTGTCGCTGACCGTGTCCGCGCGGCTGAACACGCGCTTCGGCGAACGCGCCGTGCTGCTGCCCGGCCTCGCGTTCGTGCTCGCGGGCCTCGCGCTGTTCGCGCGCGCACCGCTGCACGCCGGCTATTTCAGCGACGTGCTGCCGGCCGTCGTGCTGCTCGGCATCGGAGCCGGGCTGTCGTTCCCGTCACTGATGACGCTGTCGATGATGGGCGTGCAGCCGCAGGAGGCCGGCCTGGCGTCGGGTCTCATCAACACGTCGCTGCAGGTCGGCGGCGCCCTCGGGCTCGCGGTGCTGGCTTCTCTTGCGACCACGCACACGGCGTCGTTGCGCGCCGGCGGTGCCACGTCATCGGTGGCGGTCCTCGGCGGATACCACTTCGCGTTCTGGGTCGCCTCCGGGCTCGCGGGTGGCGCGCTCGTGCTGGCACTTGCGATCCTGCGCGCGGAGGTGCGCGTCGAGCGGGCCGTCGAGCGGATGGCGGAGGCGACGCTCGAGTCCGCCTGAGCGACCGCGACAGCGCCGTCGCGTCGCACCCACGGGTGGCCGCGTGCAGACGTCGCATCCGAGACGTCCGACAGCGTTTCGGGCGCGGCGTTCCTTCGAAGCCCGCCGGCGGAGCTCGCGCACTGGTTGCAGCGTTCCGCAAGTCCGCTCACCCTCGGATCGGTCAAACGGACCAACGGAACGCTGCACTAGACTCGCCGGCGCGATGGCCAACGATCGATTCGCACGCGTGCGCGAGGAGTTCGGCGAGCCGCTGCCCGAGGGGCTCGATGCGCTGTCCGACGAGCAGCTCGACGAGCTCGCCACCGCGCTCGCCGAAGCCGACCGCGAGCAGGCGCGCGCGCTGGATGCCGCGATCGACCACACGCTGCGCTTCCTGCCGTGGCCGCTGAACGGCATCGTGCGCAAGGTGCTGATCGGATGAGCCTCGAGGGCCACGCAGAGGTCATGAAGTTCGCGCGCCTCGTCGGCGCGGAGCCCGAGCGCTTCGACTACCTCGAGCAGCTGTCGCCGGTCGACGTGCGAGCGCTGCGCGAGCGTGCCACGGTCGTGTTGTACGAGGGCGACCGCAGGCTCGGTCGCGTCGCGCTCGCCGCCCGGATCCCGCCCGTGGCGATGACGGCCTGGATAGCGCAGCACCTGTTCGGCCCGCTGCTGTGCGCGCGCGTCGCGGGACTGCTGGACATCGGGCGCGCCGTCGGCATCGCCAAGCGCCTGCCGCCCGCGTTCATCGCCGACCTCGCGATGGAGCTCGACCCGCGCCGCGCGCGCGACATCATCTTCGCGCTGCCGCCGCAGCTCATCGGGAAGGTCGCCGACGTGCTGACGCGCCGCGGCGAGGTGATCGTCATGGGCCGCTTCGTCGGCCACATGCCCGACGCGTCGTTGCGTGCCGCGTTCAAGGTGATCGACGACGAGTCGCTGCTGCGGATCTCCTACTTCGTCGAGGAGAAGGATCAGCTCGATCACGTCGTCGGGCTGCTCGAGCCCGAGCGCCTGAGCGGAGCGATCCGCTCGGCATCCGAGGCCGACCTGTGGCCGCAGGCGCTCGACCTGCTTACGCGCGTCTCGCCCGAGCAGGCGGGGTGGCTCGCCGACCTCGCCGCCGACGAGGAGGACTACGTCCTCGACGGCATGATCGAGGCCGCCCAGCGTGACGGCCTGTGGCACGTCGTGCTGCCCGTCACCCAGCACATGTCCGCGGAGGGTCGTCGCCGCTTCACGGGCCTGGCGTCGCTGCAGGTGCCCGAGGTGCTCGAGACCGTCGTCGACGCCGCCGTCGCCGACGGGCTGTGGCCGGACCTGCTGCCGCTCGCCGAGCTGCTGCCGCCCGAGGCGCGAGAGGTCGTCCTGGCGCGCGCACCCGCGGCGGACGCGTCCGGGGCGCCGGTCGAGGAGCCGGAGCACAGCTCGTCCGGCGAGGCTCCCGAACCGCCGTCGGGTGAGGCACCCGACGACGAACCGACCGGCGAGGCGCCCGCGGGTTGAGACAGTCCCGCGGGCGCGCATCGCGTCAGCGGACCTTCGCGAGGTTCACGACGCCGAAGCCGTAAGCCGGATCGCGACCCGGTGCGCCGAGGTCGTCGACCGCCGCGTCGAGCTTCGCGCGGATGGACGCCGCGGTGGCCTTCGGGTTGGCGCCCCACAACAGGGCGGCGGCGCCCGACACGTGTGGCGTCGCCATGCTCGTTCCCGACTCGCGCACATAGCCACCGCCGCGCTTTGCCGAGAGGACGTCGACGCCGGCCGCGGCCACCTCGACGTCGGCATTCTCGTTGGAGAACGGCGCGACCGCGTCGTCGGGGCCGATCGCCGCGACCGAGACGACCTGGGGGAGCCCCGCGGGGAACGAGATCGACGTGTCGCCGTCGTTGCCGGCGGCGGCGACGATCAGCGAACCCGCCCGGCCGCCGCGGGCATAGGCGCTCTTGGCCGCCTCCGCCAGGGTGCGGGACCCCGCGCCGCCGAGGCTCATCGAGATCACCTTCGCACCCTTGTCGTGGACCCAGCGCATGCAGGCCGCGATGTCGGCGATCGTGCCGGACCCGTCTGCGTCCAGCGCACGGCAGACGATCAGCGGCGCGTCGAACGCGACGCCCGCCACGCCGACGCCGTTGTTCGCGGACGCGCCGATCGTGCCGGCGACGTGCGTGCCGTGCCCCTCGGCGTCGGCGCAGTCGCCGTTGACGACCGTGCCCTGCGAGGCGTGCCCGCACGCGGCCACGCGACCCCGCAGGTCCTCGTGGTTGGAGTCGATGCCCGTGTCGACGATGCCGACCGGCACCGCGCCCGTGGCCGGGAAGGCGCCGAGGCCATGCGTCGACCAGAACGCCGGCGCGCCGATGCGCGCGACGCCGTAGAGCTGGTCGAAGAGCGGGTCGCCCGGGACCGCGTCGCCGAGCGCGCGCAGGCGGAAGTTCGGCTCGGCCCAGCTGACGCCGCGCGTTCGGCGCAGCTTCGCCGCGGCAGTGGCCGGGTCGCCGCTGACGCGCACGAGACGCGCACCGGTCCCGGCGATCGGCCTGACGGTGGCGGTGACGCCGGCGGCGGCCAGCTTGCGCTGCGAGGCGCCCTTGGTGAGACGCACGACGACGGTGCCGTCGGCGGCGGCAGCGGCCGGCGCGGCAAGCGCGGCACAGGCCAGGCCGGCGGCGAGCGCGGCGAAGCGCGCGGCGGTGTGACGATCGGTTCGGGGAGACATGCCGGCCATCGTGCGACCCGTCCCAGCGGATTCACCCGATCGCGCGCATGTTGGAACACGATCGCGCCTGTCTCGTGGCGATCCGCGCGCCGTCTGTCACACATCGCCCTCAGGCCGGCGGCGATGCCCACTCGCCCGCGAGGCGCACGATGACTGCCGCCGCGGCCGCCATGTCCTGCAGCGACACCCACTCGCGGACGGAGTGGTACGCGTGCCCGCCGGTGAAGATGTTCGGTGTCGGCAGCCCCATCGCGCTCAGCCGGGAGCCATCGGTGCCGCCGCGGATCGGCTCGCGCAGCGGCTCCAGGCCCTCGGCGCGGATCGCCGCGACCGCGTGCTCGACGACCTCCGGGAACGGCGCGAGGTGCGCGCGCATGTTCGGGTACTGCTCGACGACGTCCAACGCGAGCGTGGCGCCGGGCACCGCATCGACGATCGCCTCGGCGGTGGTGCGCAGCAGCTCGGCGTGGCCGGCGAGGAGCTCGTCGTCGAAGTCCCGCAGGATCGCACGCACGCGCGCGCGCGACGCGTCTCCGGAGAGCTCGTAGACGTGGATGAAACCCTCGCGGGCGGAGGTCGACTCGGGCGTGAGGCGGTCCTGCGGAAGCGCTGCCACGATCCGCGCGGCGACCCGTGCCGCGTTGACGAGGATGCCGGTCGCGAAGCCCGGGTGGACGTCGACGCCCGTGATCGTGATCGTCGCCTCGAGCGCGGAGAACGTCTCGTCCTGGATCTCGCCGAGCGACGAGCCGTCCATCGTGTACGCGCAGCGCGCGCCGAACGCGGCGACGTCGAACAACGTGGCGCCCTCGCCGATCTCCTCGTCGGGCGTGAAGCAGACGCGGATCGTCGGCCGCGGAAGCTCGGGATGCGCCTGGAGGTGGGCGATCGCGGTCACGATCTCGGCGACGCCGGCCTTGTCGTCGGCGCCGAGCAGCGTGTCGCCGGAGGACGTGACGATGTCGTGACCCACGCGCGAGGCGAGGTGCGGCTCGGTCGCCGGGTCGAGCCTCGTGGCGTTGCGCGGCAGCGCGACGATGTCGCCGCCGTAGTCGCGATGGACGATCGGCTCGACGCCCGCGCCCGGGGCATCCGGGCTCGTGTCGACGTGTGCGACGAGGCCGATCGCGGTGGCCGCGTCCGCGCCGCCGGCGGCGGGGAGCGTCGCGGTCACGTAGCCGTTGTCGTCCAGCGCGGCATCGGCGAGGCCGATCTCGAGCAGCTCGCCGACGAGCAGCGCGGCGAGCTCGAGCTGGCCCGGCGTGCTCGGGCTGCGGGCACGATCTCGCTTCGACTGCGTGTCGATGCGGACGTAGCGCACGAAGCGCTCGAGCAGGCCTGGAGCCAGGGACTCCGCGAGAGGAGAGGTGTAGTGCGCCATGTCCTGCACGGTAGTGGGAGGGCTCGGCAGCAGGACGGCGACGGCGCGACGCACGACCGGCATGAGGCGCTAGGCTCCCGGTGCCGAGGCATTGCCTTAGTACGGCGTGCCGACGGGCACCGGTCGGAGCCGCGGCGGCGCAGGCGAATCGCGATCTGGGGTGGGGCCAAGATGCAGCTTCGAGTTCACATGACGCGGTCGCGTCGCAGCGGCGTGCTGGCGACGGGGGTGGCGGCAGCTCTTCTCGCCGGCCTCGTGGCCGCCGCGCTCTCGCTCGGCACCGCGGGGCTCAAGACCGACACGCTGCGCCTGGAGGCCGAGGCGACGCCAGGTCTCATCGGTCGCGTCACGGTGACGAACCCCTCCACCGAGAAGATCACCGTGACCATGGCCCCGCGTCGCTGGCTGCAGTCGTCCACCGGCGCGCTGCGCCCCGACACCCGCAGCAAGGGCGTGGTCGCCGGCGTGGTCGCCGCACCGCGGTCGTTCTCGCTGGCCGCCGGCAGGAGCCGGGTCGTCGAGGTGGACCTCAAGCGCACCCCGGCGAGCCGCTACCTGTACGCGAGCCTTGTCGCACGCGGGTTGTCCACGAGCAAGAAGGCGGGCCTGCGCCCGTCGTACCAGATCGCGATCGCGCTCAGCCTGCATCCGCCCGTGGCGCGACAGCGCTACCGGTTGCTCGCCTCGCGGCCGCGCGTGCGCAAGCGCAAGGGGGGCGGCGTCCTGATCGACACCCTCGTGCGCAACCGCGGCAACGTGGTGACGCCGCCGACCGGCGCGATCGTCGTCACGCGCGGTCGCGCGACGCACAAGGCAACCGTCCTGGGTCGCGTCGGGGTCCTGCCCAACGGCCGCGTGCGCATCCCGGCGGTGGCGATGCGCGGCCTCACGATCGGCAAGTACAAGGTGAAGATCACCTTCAGCAGCGCAGCGGCAGCGACGGCGGCCGGACGACGGCCACGAACACGTTCCGCATCTTGGGCGGCGGTCGCGTCACGCACTGAGATGCGCGCGGCGAGGACGGCCGTCGGCGGGCTGACGCGTCGCTCGGCGCGCGATCGTGGAGTGAACCGAGGACGTTGCGGCCGGGTCCTTGACAGGTCCGCCGGATGTGTGTGAGGTGTAACGGCATAGGCATGGCCTATGTGGTGGGGTGGACAAGTGTTGTCCGGGGAGGGGACCGATGGATGCGGCCACGTCGCGGCCCGCGGCCACGATCCAGCGACCGGCAACGACATCGGGGGGACGACATCGGGGGGACGACATGCATGCAGGCTTCACCGCGGCCACGGGCCGCCACAGCGTCACCAGGCTCAACCGTCCGGTGAATGAGGACGTCCCGGTGCACTACCGGCTGAGGGTGCCGCGCCGGCCGCCGCCGACGGCCACCACCCACTCGATGCCGATTCGCCGCGACGACGGCGACTTGCGCCGTAGCCGCAGGTCGATCGCAGCGGGAGAGCAGCGGTGCGCAGGCACCTGCCGGCCTGCGCACCCGGCTTTCACTCAAACCAACCGACGCACCGGTCCACACGGAGGAGAACAAGAGATGAACGCGGTTTCAGGGTCGCAGCCCTCACCGACGATCGGCTCGCGCCGCGCGCGGCGCCGTAGGCTCGCAGCGATCGCGGTCGCGGTCGGCGTGGCCGGAGTCGTGCAGGTCGCCCCCGCGACGGCCGACACGCCGGTCCTCGGGGCAGGCAACGCCCCGAGCTTCGGTCTCGCGACGAGCTTCGACAGCGGCGTCGCGAGCACCCGCGCCGTCGCGGTCGGCGACCTCGACAACGACGGCAAGC
Organism: Solirubrobacteraceae bacterium; assembly: GCA_036491075.1. Lineage (GTDB taxonomy): Bacteria > Actinomycetota > Thermoleophilia > Solirubrobacterales > Solirubrobacteraceae > CADCVQ01. Next base: position 13,988 of record DASXCR010000049.1, on the reverse strand, counting down.
CCGATCTGGCGACCGTGGCGCAGAACGGCGGGATGTCCGTGCTGCTGGGCACCGGCGGCGGCGGCTTCGGCTCACCGACGAACTATCCCGTGGCCGCGAACCCGTTCTCCTCGTCCACCTTCATCGTCACGGTCGCCATCGCGGACCTCAACCACGACGGCAACCCCGACGTCGCCAGCGAGGACGCGTCCGGCAACGTCGCGCTCGTGTGGCTGGGCACCGGCACCGGCACGTTCTCGCCCGTGAGCGAGATCGAGCTCAACCCGCGTCCGAACTGCGGGTCGAGCAGCACCAACCCGTGCCTCGCGGGCTTCCCCACCGATGCGCAGGTCGCCGACCTCAACGGCGACGGCACGCCCGACCTCATCACGACCAACGGCACGACCAACAACGTCGCGGTGGAGATCGGCAACGGCGACCGGACCTTCGCGCCGCCCACGTACTTCGGGCTCGACGGCGGCCAGCTTCCCGAGGACATGGCGATCGGCGACGTCAACAACGATGGCCATCTCGACCTCGTCCTGGCCGACGTCAGCACGAACAACATCTCGGTGCTGCTCGGCGACGGTCACGGGAGCTTCGGGACGGCGACCAGCGTCGATCCCGGCTACATCCTTGCGGAGTTCGTGAGGCTCGGCGACTTCAACGAGGACGGCAACGTCGACATCGTCTCGTCGAACACCGGCTTCGACGGCGTGGGCTCGATCCTGCCCGGAGACGGATCGGGCGGCTTCGGTGCTCCGCTGCCGCTGTCCACCACCGGTGCCAACCCGAGCTCGCTGAGCGTCGGGGACATCAACGGCGACGGCCACCTCGACCTCGTCATCGGGACCTCGCGCTCCAACAGCGTGCAGGTATGGTCGGGCGATGGTGGCGGCTCCTTTGCGCCCCCGGTCTCGCTGGGCCTCAACGGCGCGACGCGACCGTCGTTGTCGGCGGTCGCCGATGTCGACGGCGACGGACGCCCGGACATCGTCACGTCGAACCTGAGCACGAGCGCGAGCTACGTCAAGGACGTGTCGGTGTTGTTGAACACGACGCCTCCGCCGAACCCGGCGACGGCGCAGCTCGGCGCGCACGTTCCCGGCTACCTGTCGCTGACGGGCGGCTCGGCGGACTTCGGCTCGGTCGTCCCGACCGCCGGCCTGGCGAGCTACTTCGCCACGGCCCAGCTGGCGGTCCGCACGACCTATCCCGGAGTTACGGTGAACATCGGGACGGCGACGGCGAACGTCGACCTCGGCGGTCTGGGCGAGCTGCAGGTCGTGCCGTGGCAGGAGGACGGGACCTGGAACCTCTTCCAGTACGTCCCGCGTCCGGTGTTCGCATCGACCCCGGCTGCCAACCAGGTCGTGCCGATCAGCTACCGCCTGCAGGTTCAGGGCGGCAGCGTCCTGACGCGCGGCCACACCTACAGCGAGCCGATCGTCTACACCGCGACGTCGCCGCTGCCGTGACGGTCGGCGCGATGCGGTTCACCCACCGCTGACAGAGACGCTCTGATCGGGCCCGCCGCGCGCGACGCGGCGGGCCCGATGTCCGCCACCACCACCGCCGGCGTCGTCGCGGTCCGTCGTGGTTTGCATCGCGGAGAAGAGCGTGGCGAGCGCCGAGTCGGCGAGTTGTCGGCGCTGTAGAGTCGCGACCTAGGAGCGGCATATGCAATCGCGCGACGATCACCCGACGGCCCGGCGCGGCCAGGCCGGGTCCGAGGTGACTGCACGCACATCGACGAAGGGTGTTGGCCGGTGACCGAGCCACTGCAGATCTTCGCTGCCGGGTCGTTGCGTCCGGCGTTCGATGAGCTCCACGCGCGCGCTGGCCAACGTCATCGACCAGGAGCAGGTCGTCGATGCCGTCGCGGCCATGCTGCTCGCGGGCGAGGCCGACGCGGGGGTGCTGTAAGCGACCGACGTCCAGGCGCACGCGCCGCAGCTGCGCGCGATCGAGCTGCCCGCCGGCGCCGAGGTGCCGGTGACGCTCGTCGCCTGCGTGACGACGGCGTCTGCCGATCGCGATGGCGCGGCCGCCTGGGTCGCGGCCCTCACCGCGCCCGACGCCCAGGCGATCCTCCACGACACGGGATGCGGCCCTCCGCCGCACCCGACTGCTGAGGCCGCGACAGATCGATCTTCGCCGGCATGTGCATGCTAATGTATGCACATGTCCCTGGACCATCGCCTGCAGATCCTGCTCGATGCCGATCGACATGCGCGTCTGACGGCGGTCGCGCGCGAGCGCGGCGTTTCGGTCGCGACCGTGGTTCGCGAGGCGATCGATCGAGGGCTTCCAGCGACCGGCACGCGGCGCCGGACCGCGGCGAGTCGTGTGCTCGCGGCCGCTCCGATGCCGGTTCCCGATCCCGGAGCGCTGTCGACGGAGCTCGCCGATCTGCGCGCGCGTCGCGCATGATCGTGCTGGACACCACGGTTCTGGTCTACGCCGTCGGGATGGAGCACCCGCTGCGTGACCCCTGCCGCGACCTGATCGGCATGATCGCGTCGGGGCGGGTGTCGGCGATCACCACCGTCGAGGTGCTGCAGGAGTTCACGCATGTTCGCGCACGCCGGCGCGACCGTGCGGAGGCGGCGCGGCTCGCGCATGACTACCTCGCGTTGCTCGGTCCGTTGCTGGTCGTCGGCGAGGACGACCTCGAGGAGGGCCTGCGCATCTACGCTCGCAGCGACCGGCTCGGTGCGTTCGACGCAGTGCTCGCGGCCGCTGCCGGCCGGGCGGGCGCGGATGCGATCGTCTCGGCCGACGCCGCGTTCGCCGAAGCGGACATCGCTCACGTCGTGCCCGACGTCGCCGGCGTCGCCTCGCTGCTCGCGGCCTGATCGCACTACGCCACGCTGCTCGCCGGCCGCGCCGAGGCGACTCCGCGACGCCGGCCGGGCATCATTGGCGGCGATGGACGAGCCGGACCCCCCGTACCAGGGCCCTCGCCGCCACGCGCCGTCGCTGCGCAGGCTGCTCGCGATCCTGCTCGGCGCGCTCGCGCTGCTCGTCGGCGCGCTGTTTCTCGTCGCGTCGCTGCAGGCGAGCGGCGTCACCTCGCAGGCGCGCACCGAGAACCGCCGCACGACCTCGTTCCTGATCGCCGACAGCCTGCGCCAGAGCTCCAACGACCTCACGAACATGGTGCGGCTGTACGTCGCCAGCGGCGACCCGCGCTACCGCGCCTACTACGACGAGATCCTCGCGATCCGCGCCGGCACGGCGCCCCGCCCGCTCGGCTACGACAGCTCGTTCTGGGATCGCGTGCTCGCGAGCGGCAAGGGCTTCGTGCGCTACGGGCCGAAGCAGTCGCTGACCGCGCAGATGCGCGCGGCGCACTTCGCGCCCGCCGAGTTCCGGGCGCTGCAGGCGTCGCTGAAGGCCTCCAACGGGCTGGCCACGGTCGAGCGCGACGTCATCGCGCGCGTCGCGCGGCGCATCCGCGAGGGCGTCGACGCACGCTACTTCACCGATATCCGTCCCGACTACGAGCGCCTCGCCGACACACATTACCTGGAGTCCAAGGGCACGATCATGCGCGCGATCGGCCGCTTCACCGCGCTCGTGAACGCGCGCACGCTGCGCGAGGTCCAGCAGGCGCGCGCGCACGTGCGCGCGCTGAACCTCGTGCAGGTCCTGATCCTCGTCGCGATCGTGCTCGTCGGCATCGCGGCGCTCGCGATCCTCGCGCGGATCGTGCTGCGCCCGCTCGACGAGCTGATCGCGGCCACCCGCCGGATCGCCGGCGGCGACTACGCCCAGCGCGTGCAGATCCGCTCGGTCTCCGACCTCGAGCGCGTCGCCGGATCGTTCAACGAGATGGCCGGCGCGATCGAGTCCGACGTCGGCGCGCGCGAGCTCGCCGAGCAGGAGGCCGTCGCGGCGCGCCAGGCCGCCGAGCACGCCAACCGCGCGAAGTCGACGTTCCTCGCCGCGATGAGCCACGAGCTGCGCACGCCGATGATCGGGGTGACCGGCATGCTCGAGGTGCTCGCCCAGTCAGACCTCAGCCCGTCGCAGCGCCAGATGGTCGCGACAGCCGACAGCTCGGCGCTGTCGCTGCTGCAGATCATCGGCGACATCCTCGACCTGTCGAAGATCGAGGCCGCGAAGCTTGAGCTGTCGCCGTCGACGATCGACCTGCGGGCCGTCGTCGGCGCGTGCGCGGAGACGTTCGTGCACACCGCGTCGGCGAAGGGGCTGCTGCTGACGTGCAACGTCGACGAGCGCCTCGCGCGCGCGCACGTGTGTGACGCGCTGCGGCTGCGCCAGGTGGTGTCGAACTTCCTGTCCAATGCCGTGAAGTTCACCGAGGTCGGCGGGATCGAGGTCGAGGTCCGGGTCCTCGCCGAGCCCTCCCACGGCGCGCAGGACATCGAGATCTCGGTCAGCGACACGGGCATCGGGATCGACGACGAGCAGCAGCGGCGGCTGTTCGAGGAGTTCGCGCAGGCGGAGAGCTCGACGAGCCGGCGCTTCGGCGGGACCGGCCTCGGGCTCGTCATAAGCAAGCGCCTCGCGGTGCTGATGGGCGGCGACGTGACGATGCAGAGCACGGTCGGCAAGGGCACGACGATGCGCCTGCGACTCGAGCTCGCCGTCGGCGATCCCGACGAGATCGAGCACGGGCTGCTGCCGGCGACGGGCTTCGGCAGCGGGCCGGCACTGCCGGCGAGCCGTCCGATGCCGACCCGCGAGCAGGCGCTGCGCGAGGGCAGCCTGCTGCTCGTCGTCGAGGACCATCCCGTCAACCGCACCGTGATCTGCTCGCAGCTGGAGACGATCGGCTTCCAGGCCGACACCGCGCCCGACGGGCAGGCGGCATACGAGCTGTTCCGGACCGGCGGCGACGCGTACGGGCTCGTCCTCACCGACCTCAACATGCCGCACATGGACGGCTTCGAGCTCGCGCGCGCGATCCGCGAGCACGAGGACGCGGCCGGCGGGCACGTCCCGATCATCGCGCTGACGGCGAGCGTCATGCAGGGCGAGCCGGAGAAGTGCCGCAATGCCGGCATGGACGACTTCGGCGCGAAGCCGACGACGATCCCGTTCCTGGCGAGCAAGCTGCGCCAGTGGCTGCCGGACGTGGCCTGGCCCGCGCTCCCGGCGGTGGTGGCGGTCGCGGACCGCGGGGACGCGAGCCCTGGGCGCGCCGCGGGTCTGGACGGCGGGGGCGACGGGCGGCTTCCGGCGGCGGGCTCGCGTGACGACGACGGCGTGGGGAGTGGGCCGATCGACCCGTCCGTGCTCGAGGAGATGACCGGCGGGGACGCGGCGCTCGCCGCCGAGGTCCTCGGCGAGTTCGTCACGACGACGCGCGCGGATCTCGACGCGCTGCTCGACGCGCTCGCGGCGCGCGGCGTCGAGGACGTGCGCCGGCTCGCGCATCGCATCCGCGGCGCGTCGCGCGCGGTCGGCGCGCCGCGGATCGCGGACGTCGCGCAGCAGATGGAGAGCCTCGCCGCGCTCGGCTCGGAGGAATGGGCGCGCTTTCAGACGCTCCACGGCGAGCTGTCGGACGCGCTCGACGAGGTCGTGGCGGCGGTCGCGGGCTGACGGATCGGCCCGCCGCGTTCCGCCTCATGCGGTCAGCCGGAACGCGATCACGGCCGCCGTCGCACGCGACGCCGTTGCGGGAGCGACCGTGGTCGCACGCCCGGCGGCCGGACGTCCGGCGGCCGCTTGCTCCCCGCCTGCCTACCCGAGCGCCCCGCCCCAGGGACCGGTCAGCCCGGCGGCTTGCCGGCATCGGCCAGGCCGCTGACCGCGACGGGGACGTCGTCGTCGGTGCTCGTGCCGTTGCCACCCTGCAACTGGCCGTTGGCGCCCCAGCACACGGCGCTGCCGCCACGCCGCAACGCGCACGAGTACTGGCGTCCGGCGACGATCTGGGTCGCGTCGCCGAGCCCGGTCACCGCGACCGGCGTCATCGTGGACGCATCCGGGAAGCTCGGGTCGATCGCGCCGTCGCCGATCTGGCCGTGGTCGTTGGCACCCCAGCAGACCGCCTGGCCGCCGCTGCGTGTCGCGCACGTGTGATCCGCGTTGGCTGTCACCTGGGTGGCGTCAACGAGGCCGGGCAGTTCCACGGGGCCGCGGCTCGGCGCGTCGGATGAGCCGCCGTCGCCGAGGTACGCACCGGCGCCCCAGCACACCACATGCCCGCTGGAGCGCACCGCGCACGCCCAGCCGTTGGCGCCGATGAAGAAGCTCCCCGAGCCGACGGCGACCTGGGCGGCGTCGCTGACTCCGTCGACCGCGACCGCGACGTTCGACTGGGTCGTGCCGAGCGCACCCCAGCAGGCGACCTGCCCACCGCTGCGCACGGCGCACGCGGCGGTCCGCCCGACGCTGACCTGGACGCCGTCCGAGATCCCGGCCACGGTCACCGGCACGTTCGAGCCCAACGCGTTGCTCTGGCCCGTCGTGGCGTTGCCGAGCTGGCCGAACGCGTTCTCGCCCCAGCAGACCACGGAGCCCCCGGCGCGGACGGCGCACGTGTCGAGCGCCCCGGCGGCGATCTGCACCGCGTCGGTGAGGCCGGGCACCGGCTCGGGGCCGAGCGCGCCCGTCGTCGAGTCGGTCGTGGCCGTCCCCGTCGCGAGCTGCCCGTAGCGGCCACGGCCCCAGCAGTCGACCTGGCCGCCGGCACGCAGGGCGCAGGTGTGCTCGATGCCGGCCGCGACCTCGACCGCGTCGGTCAGCCCGATCGCCTCCACCGGCGACGGCGCGATCGCGTCGTAGTCGTCGTCTCCGAGCAGGCCGCCGAGCCCGGTGCCCCAGCAGGCGACGTGGCCCTGGGTGCGCACGGCGCACGTGTGGGTCGCTCCGGCGGCGATCGTCGCGTCCGCCCGGCCGGCCCCCGCCGGAGTGTCGGAGGGCGGCGTCACCACGCCGTGCACGTCGCCGAACGCGCTGCCGTTGGCGTTCGTCGCGACGAGCCGGTAGAGGTATGTCGTCCCGGGCAGCAGGCCGCCGATCGCAAGCGTGATCTGCTGCGCGCCGTTGGCGTCGCCCGCGCTGTCGATCGCGCTGAGCGAGCCGAACCCGGTCGTGGTGCCGTACTCGAACGCGAACGCCGTCTGCGACCCGTGCGCGTCGACCGTCCCGGCCAGCGTGGCGCCCGTCGCGGTGGAGCTCGCGGCGCCCGTGCCGACGGCGGGCAGCCCGCCGGGCCCGGTGGAGAACCGCAGGACCGGACCGAAGCCCGTCCCCGTCGCGTTGCTCGCCACGACGCGGTAGTAGTACGTGGTGTCGGGCGTCAACCCGCTCAGCGTCGCCGACACGGGCTCGAGCGCGTCCGCGTCGTCGAGCGCGACGACGGTCGTGATCCTGCCGAAGCTCGTGGACGGTCCGTACTCGAAGGTGTACGACGTCTGCTGGCCGCTCGGGTTGACCTGGCCTCCGATCGCCGCGGACATCGTCGTGACGGCGGTCGCCGGCAGCGTCACCGCGACCGGCGTCTCCGGGATGCCGCCCGTCGTCCTGAAGCTGCGGACGCTGCCGAACGGTCGCCGGCGCTGCTGGAGGCCACGAGCCGGTAGTAGTACGTCGTGTTCGGCGCCAGGCCCGTGAGCACGGCCGTCTGCGCGACGTCGCTCGCGCCGCCGCCGGCGCTCGTGATCGTGCTGATCGCTCCGAACGCCGTCGACGTCCCGTAATCGAACGTCGTGCTCGTCGCGACCCCGTTCGGGTTCGCCGTGCCGGCGACCGTCGCGGTCGTGTCCGCGAGCGCGCTCGCCGCGCCGGTGGTCGCGCTCGGCGGTCCTGTCGCGACGGCCGGACCGTCGCTGTAGACGAGCGCGAACGGCCCCGCCGCCACGGCCGCGGTCGACGGCGAGGCGGCAGCGAGCGCGCCGCCGGCGCCGACCGTGAACAGGCCCAGGTCCGCGCTGTTCTGGCGCGGGACGTAGGCGTGGGTGCCGTCGGTGCTGAACGCGACGGTCTTGGGCGTCGAAGGGCTGGCCACGGTCGCCGGGACCTTGCTCGTCAGCGACCCGTCCGCGGCGATCGTGTACTGCGAGATCGTGTTGGCCGAGGCGTTCTGGTTGGCGCCGTACGCGCTGTGGCCGTCGGGGCTCACCGTGACGTCGTTGGTCTGTGCCTGCGCGGCGATCGTCCCCTGCAGCGTCAGCCTGCCGTCGGCCGCGATCGCCATCCACGACACGGTCCCGGGCCCGCGGTTGGCGACGTACAGGTGGCTGCCGTCGGGGCTCAATCCCAGTCCGGTCGACTGCGATCCGCCCGACGCGACGGTCGCCGGCGTCAGCGCCGAGAGCGTCCCGTCCGCGGCGATGGCGTACTGCGAGACGGTGCCGTCGCCGTTGCCGACGTAGGCCCGCGTGCCGGCCGCGTTGACGACGATCTCGCCCTGGTTGACGACGGAGGCGATCGTCGCGGGCGACTTCGGCGACAGTGCGCCACCGGCCCCGACGTCGAACTGCGCGATCACGCCCGACGTCTGCGACGTGAAGTAGGCGCTGCGGCCGTCGGGCGTGACGGCGACGCCGACCGGCCTCGTGACGGCGACCGTCGCCGGCGACTTCGCGGCGAGCGTGCCCGGAGCAATTCAAGCCCGCGTCACCCGGCGCGCGTGGCGGCCTCGCTCAGCGTGATCGTCACGGACGGCGAGCTCGGATCGAGTGCCACGACGAGCGCGTCGCCGTCGTGCCGGGCGCCGGCGGACGCGCCGTCGGTACCCGCGGATTCGAGCGCGACGTCCAGCGGCTCGGAGTCGTTCTCGGCGCTGACGCGGTGCGCGCACAGCCGCAGCTCAGCGGGGACCGGCTGTACCGAGCTCCAGTCCGGCGTGACGACGACGCGGCGCAGCGCCTCGAAGCGCGCGACGTTGATGCGCGCGCCGCGGGCGCGCTGCTCGCGACCGTCGTCATAGGCGAGCACGACGTCGGCGAGCACCGCGCGTCCGGCCGCGACGATCGCGAGCGTGGCGGTCGCGTCGATCGCGTCGTGGCGCAGCTCGATCGTCGCCTCGGGCGCGAACGCGCCGCCGCGGGCCGCGCGTGCGGTCAGCGCGAGGGCGAGCACGGCGATCGCGATCGCGCAGGCACGCTGGAGCGGGTCGGTCCACAGGACGGCGCCGTGCAGCGCCACGCCGCCGACCGCGATCGTGTACACGCCGCCGAGCACCCAGCGCCCCGCCGGCAGCCGGTAGTCCCACGCGAGCAGCTCGCCGCGGTTGCGCGCCGCGACGAGCAGCAGCACCGGGAAGACGCCGGCCAGCAGTGCCACGATGACGACGCCGAGGAAGCTCAGCACCCCCGCGAGCGAGATCGCGTTCGCGGTCGCCTGCCAGGCCGCGAAGGCGAAGACCGCGACGACGGGGGAGACGCCGGCGAGGAAGCGGCCGCGGTCGGAGGAGAGGACGTGCCGTGCCCGCGCGGCGAGCGTGGCGCGACGGGAGATTGCCGGTCCCGCCGACATCGCGCCACCGGGAGAGCCGGCCGGTCCGATGCCGGGTGGGTGACGGGGGGACGCAGCCGGGCCGGGGAGCACCGCGCCACCGCAGGACGTGGCCGGACCGGGGAGCGCCGCGACACGCGTGGCTTGCGTGCCGCCGTCCGCCGTCGTCGGCTCTCGCGGCGCGTCCGCCTCCGGATCGCTCAGCGCCTCCCACATCCCCGCTGGCAGCCGCCCGCCGCGCCGGCGGCCCGCCCGCGCGACGTAGCGCCGCTCGCCGCCCCGCAGGCTCTCGGATACCAGCCCGCGCGCCGCGAGCGCCTCGAGCATCGCGCCCGCGGCCGCCGGCGAGACCTCGCACAGCGCGGCGATCTCGGCGGCGCTCGCCTCGGTCCGGCGCAGGACCTGCGCCAGCACCGCGCCCTCGTCGTCGGCCAGCTCGAGGAGCCCGGCGAGGCTCACACCTGCGCTGTCCCACGCGCCCTCGTAGCGCAGCCGCAGCGAGGTCTGCAGCTCCAGGCGGGCCTCGTGATCGGTGGCCGACAGCACGGCCACCCGCAGCTCCAGGCCGCGCGTGCCGAGGTCGCGCAGCGCGGGCTCGTCCAGCGGCTCCCACGGCTGCGACCGCGCGGCGACGCCCTCGAAGCTGCGCTCCGGCGCGGCCGCGACCCGGACGTCGAGGCGCAGCCGCGCCGCACCGCGCTGCACCCCGACGTAGGTCATCGCGATCCGCGTCGCGCCCCGCCCCTCGAGCACGACCCGGGCCGCGCGGCGCGGCAGCACGAGCGTCAACGGCGCGCGCGACGGCAGCCGCTCGCGGACGAGGTAGAAGAGGGCGAGCGCGGAGTGGATCGACGCCATCCCCATCCCCAGCACGACGAGGATCCCGCCGAGCGCGAGCACCGCCGGCCCGGCGCGATCGGCGAGCGGCGCCAGCGCCGTGCCCGTCTCGTGCGCGAGCTTCGCCGGCGCGACGGCGCCCGCGACCGCTACCACGAACAGCACGTACAGCACGATCGCCGTCAGCTGCGCGGCGACCACACCACGCACGAGCGTGCGACCGCTCGGGTCGCGCCCGAGCACGACGCGAGCGCAGTTGCTCACCGACAGATGGCCGAAGTACGCGGTGAACGTGACGCCGAAGCACAGCGCGAGCGCCGAGCGGTCGAAGCCGTGACCGGCGGTGAACGGCAGCGAGACGTGGGTGAGGTTCGCGACGCGCACGTGGGCGAAGCCGAGCGCGCACAGCGCGAGGATCAGCGCGATGTTCACCGCTCCGACGACGAGCGCCGACGCGACCGTCGCGTCGATCGACCCGCGCCGCAGGTACGCGAGCTCGACCGCGAACAGCAGCGCGACCCAGCCCAGCTGCGGGATCGAGGTGACGTCGGTGAGCGTGCTCGACACGCCGATGTAGTCGGCCTGCATCCCCATCAGGCAGATCCCGACGAGCCCCGCGGTCAGCACGAGCGCGCCCTGGCGGCCGAGCAGCTCGGAGACGACGCGGCCGATGTACGCGCTGCCGTAGCGGATCGTGGCGCTGCGGGTGAGCGCGTCGGCCATGAACGCGACGGTCAGCACGTTGACGAGCCCGAGCGCCACGAGCACGACGACGGCCGGCAGCGGCCCGATCGCGGCGACCGCGATCGGCAGCGCGACGATCGTCGAGCCGACGGTCTCGGTGAGCGTGAGCGCGTACGCCGTCCAGAACGGCGACAGGCCCTCGAGCCGCGCGCCGACCGCCGCCCGCCGCCAGGCGACGCGCTGCGCGAGCGGCGGCCGCTCGACGTAGACGCTGTCCAGCGGCTGCTCGTACAGCTGCTCGAACGCCTGCGCCACGCGCTCGTCGTCGAGGCCGAGCGCCGCCGCGATCCGCGGCACGCGCCCGCGTGCGAGCGCGTACTTCTCGCCGAAGCGCCGCGCGAGCGCGGCCTGCACGCGCGGATTGCGCGCGACGAGCGGCGCCCAGCGCGGCGCGTGGCGCTCGAGGTCCTGGATCGTCGGGCGCAGCGGCGGCTCGCGACCGAGCGCGAACGCCTCGAGGAAGGCGAGCTCGCGCCGCTGGCCGGCCTCGCGGGTGGCGAAGCGCGCCATCGCCTGGCGCGACTGCGCGGTCAGCCGCGCGGTGCGGCTCTCGATCAGGAACAGCAGCGTGCCGGCGCGCCTGGCGGGCAGCCCGCCGAGCAGGGTCTCGCGGTCGAAGAGCTGCTCGAAGGCGTCCGGCGGGTCAGGCACGGGCGGGCCGGCGGCTACCGGCCGACGATCCGCGCGGTGAGCCCGTCGTACAGGGCGGCGAGCGGATGGTCGGGCTGCTCGAGCACGAACACGCCGCGGCTGGAGAACGCCATCAGGTCGTCGGAGTGCGGCAGGACGGCCGCGACCTCGCAGCCGTAGGCCTCCTCGACGCGCCGGCGCACGTCGCCCTCGTCGAACACCGACGGCGTCTTGTTGACGACGAGCAGCATCTCCGGGACCTTCAGCTTGCGCGCGACGGCGACCGTCACGTGCGTGCCCTCGTAGTCCTGCTGATCGGGGCGCAGCACGATCGCGACGGCGTCGGAGACGGCGATCGACAGCAGCGTCTCCTCGTTGAGGCCGGGATGGGTGTCGAGCAGCAGCAGGTCGAGCGCGAGCTCCTGCGACAGGGCGGCGATGCCCTCGTGCAGCAGCGACACGTCGTAGCCGTCGTGCATGACGCGCGCGATGTCGGTCGCCTGGATGCTCGACGGGATCAAGAAGACGCGACCCTCCAGCGCAGCGTCGAGGCCGGCGGTGACGTCGTAGGCGGCGTCGGCGATCGTGCAGCGGCCCCACAGGTAGTCGTTCAGCGAGCGCGTCATCGTCGTCTGGTCGATGCCGAGCAGGACGTGGATGCCGGGCGACTGGATGTCGGTGTCGACGACGCCGACCCGCAGGCCGCGCCGCGCCGCGAGCACCGCGACGTTCGCCGTCGTGTTGGACTTGCCCGTGCCGCCGCGGAAGGAGTGAAAGGCGACGACGCGACTCATCGCGCGGCGCGCAGCGCGTCGGCCTTGCGCTGCAGGTCGCGGAAGTAGTCGGTCTCGGTGATCTCCGCGACCTGGCGCGCCGCCTTGGACTCGTCGATCTCGATCCGCAGCTCGCGGACCTGGCGGCGCAGGGCCTGCTCGCGCGCGGCCACCTCGCGCGCCATCCGCTGGAAGACGCGGGCGAGGTTGCCGAGCGCGTCGTCGCGCGTGGCGACGGGGTCCAGCGCGTCCGGTTCGAACGCGCCGCCCTCGACGGCGGCCGCGGCGTCGACGACGTGCCCGACCTGCTCGAGGTACTCGCGCTCGAGGTCGTGCAGGCGCTTGCGCGCGAGCCCGGCGTTGATGCGCGCACGCAGCAACGGCGGGCTGAACGGCTTGGGCAGGTAGTCGTCTGCGCCGAGCTCGATGCAGCGCACGATGCTGTCGGTCTCGTCGAGCGCGGAGATCATGATGACCGGCAGGTGGCGCAGCTCGTCGCTCGCGCGGATGCGCTCGAGCACCTCGTAGCCGTCGAGCTCGGGCATCAGCACGTCGAGCAGCACGACGTCGAAGGGCTGCGTTTGCAGCACTTCCCATCCGGCCGCGCCGTCGTCGGCGGTCGCGACCTCGTGGCCCTCGCGCTGCAGGTACGACGCGAGCAGGCGGCGGTTGATCGGGTCGTCCTCGACGACGAGCAGCCGCGCGGGCGCGGCCATCATGCGCGAGGGCGAACGGGGGCGTTCATGTCCGGCGACATGGTACGGGGCATCACGGCGCTCGGGACGTGCGAGGCCATCGTGCCCATGACGCGACGTCGGCGCTTCCAGCGCGGCAGAGGCCACGGCGCACCTCAAGGCAAAATGCGTCTGATTGACAGGTGTGCCTGCCGGAGAATGCATTCGCGGCAACTCGTCGAGCTCGTGTGTGACACGCAGGTATCCGGAGGGGTGAGCCGCCGGGTGCACACGCGTCCCACGAATGACAAGCCGCACCGTTACGACCTAGCCCAAGCGGTATCGCTTCGCCAGTGGATGAGCAACGGCGAACGCGCCGTAGCAGTGCCCCGAACGTGCGTCGTTGTAGGCCCAGTGCTTGGATAGCTGTCCCCAGGTGCAAAGTAGATGAGACACTTTTCCGTGGCCGTTGACGGCCAGATGCGGGTGGCGGTACCGCGTTCGGCGCCAGGGCCGGGATTCTGAGGAAATCGCCGCAGCGAGCGCGTCCCGTCGGGCACGCGGGGCCCTCGTCAGTCACTTTGCCCTGGAACCACCCCCGAGCACGAGCACGAGGCCTTGCTACAGCGAGTCGTTCCTGTCCGTGTCGCGTTGGTGTCCGCATGAGGATGCGGTCTACAGGGCAAAGAGCCATCACTCCCCGAGTCGCGGGACGTCAAAGTGGCGGTGGCGCCGCCCCGGCGCGACTCACGGGGCTGCTGTGGAAGGTGGGCCGCCCCTGCGGCTCGTCCAGCGCCCAGGGCCGCGTCGCCGCATTAGGACCCGCGAGAGCATGTACCCCGCCTGGCACGCCATGAGTGTCCTGCTCATTGGCCTCGTAGTAGCGCTCCTTGGAAGCCAATGCGTGGCG
>DASXCR010000048.1:0-5782 GCA_036491075.1 Solirubrobacteraceae bacterium | reverse complement strand
CCCGGGCCGGGCGACGGCGCTTCGCCGGCATCCGACGATCTGCTGCGTGGGTCGTTTGGCCAGTTCCACGCGCGACGCGCGACGTTGGCGCGGTTCATGCGTTTCTGGGAGCGTGCCGATATGTGTCACAGCCAAGACAAGGGTCCTGCCGACTGGAGGTTGGATCGTGAGACGTGTACTCGCCATAGTGACCGGGGTGCTGGCGCTGACGCCGGTGGCCGCATGGGCGGCCGAAGGTCCCGTGCGCGGTGCCGACAGGGTGGACGCCCGATATCACGTGACCTTCAAGCTGCCGGGGAGCGGATGGCAGCAGGTGACCGGATCGATGCAGTTGGCGCAGGGAGCGGTCACGCCGAAGGGGCCGTACACCACCGCGTAGACACCGACTCAGACCCTTCGCACCGCGACCCCAGATATCTGGGGTCGCGGTCGTTGTAATGCCTGGCGACGCGAGAACTAAGGGCTCACACCAAGGCTCATAGCTGCCGGTAAGAGCGGTGTCCTCGCAACAAATGGAGAAACGTATGTCTCGCATTGCAAGGCCAGTGACCGCAAGCACCCCCAGCGTGCTCGTTGGAACCCTGGCCACTGTCTTGGCTATTGCAGCGATCCCCGGTCTGGTGGCCACAGCGAACGCCGACACGGCGCCCTCAAGTGCAACGCTCTGAAGACGATGTTCGGCGCGGTTAGCCCTGCTGTCACGAAGTCGCGCTTCAATCCGGCGATCAAGCGAGCGCCCGGAAGCCTTCCGCCGAGCACCGCAGCAGAAGTCGATACCCAGCCTGTGTCGCTGCTGGGATGGGCACTATCGCCCGCGAATATGCAAGGCATGACTATGCTCGCAACCGGTCTCGCTCGTTACCAGGTGGACACGAAGGACTGGGCGACGGCACGCGGCCAGAAGGCGAGCTTCGTCGTTGCACTGGTGCATGACGACTGGGGCATGGATGTCTCGTATGACCACCCGGGCGAGACCAGCGATTGGGTACTTCGGCTACTTCAAGGGCTCTACGACGACGCCGATCAATAGGTGCCTGTGGCTCGGCACGACGTCGCTTGCCGGCGCAGGCGACTCGCCAGCACACGACTGCACCAGTACCTCGGATCTCAACCCAGCCGACTACATGGCCATCTGGAACGGCAACCGCGACGGCGTCAACTGCACCGGGACCGGCGGCGACCACAAGTGCGACGGAACCAACGTCGGCCTGAACCTGACCAACTGCCCCAACGGGGTGCCGGTGTTCTCGAACACGCAGCCATGGCAGGGCGCCAACGGCACCGTCGGTGACTACCTCTACACGATCCCGTCAACCATCAGCACCACGATCAAGTGGCGCTACGTCACGAAGGACTACCGCGCCGTGATGATGCGCTACGACGGCGACCGCAACGGCGTCGCGCAGGACTGGGGATTCGTCCCCACCCAGTGCGTGGCGGACCCCCTCGTACTACGAGTGGGTCTCATAGCGACGATGGAGAACGGTGTTGGGTCGTGGCCGCTGAGCGCGACCGCGGGGTAGGTCGGCGATGTCGCGGATCCGCTCCTGTTCGTGTCGCGACGTTGCTCGGGCGGCCGCCGCGGCTGTGCGACACGGAGGTGATCAACGACGGTGCGTAGGCGAGTCCCCAGGCGGGCCATGCTCCGGGCGATCCGTGGGTTTGCAACGTCGTTGACGTCTCGCCTCCGGTGGGGTGCGGCCACACCCCCCGGAACCTGTTCACAGTGCCTGCGCCACCCGCTCGCCGGCGGCCTCGAGCTCCGCGATCGAACTCGCCTCGACGATCGCCTGCAGATCGAGGATCCGCGCGTCGAAGGGGTCGATCGCGTTGGCGCCGACGATCGCGTGGCACGGGACGCCGGCCTGGCGGGCGCGGACGGCGATCTCGCCGGCGACGCGACCCTGGAGCGTGCCGAGATCGAGGCGTGCCTCGCCGACGATCACCGCGCGGGCGGCGCGCATGCGGGCGTCGAAGTCGAGCTCCTCGAGCACGAACTGCGGGCCGGACACGAGCCGCGCGTCGTAGTGCGCCCACAGCACGCCGGCGAGGCCGCCGCCGGCCGCCGTCATGGGGACGCCGCGCGGGTCGCGGCACAGGTCGCCGACGTCGCGGCCCTGCCACGCCGCCCTCGTCTCGCAGAGGACGACGAGCGTCGCGCCGCGCAGGCCGCCGCCCTCCTCGACCCCCTCGATCACGCGGCGATCGCCGCCGCTGCCCGCGCCGACCGCCACTGCGACGTCGCCACCGCCGACCCCGAGCACCACCACCTCCACGCCCGCGGCCACGGCCCGCGCCACGCGCGCGCCGGTCTCGTGCGCCGACGACGCGAGCTCCACGAGCGCCGTGCCACCACCGTCGATGAGCACGAAGCCGTCGCCCGTCTCGCCCCCGAGCGCGGGCAACAGCACCTCGACGAGCCCCTGCCCGCCGCCCGACACCGGGCACACGTCGGGCAGGGGCGTCACGCCCGCCCGCTCCAGCCCGCGCGCGATCGCAGCCGCGACCACGGGCGCGCGCAGCTCGCCGCCGAACGAGGAGGGTGCGACGAGGACTGGCATGCTGTTCGCCATCGCCCGCAAGCTGTACACGACCGCCGCCGTCACACGAACCCCGGCGCGACTCGCAACCCCGGTCCGCATGCTGCGCACGCGCCTCGTCTGGCTGCTCATGCGCCTCGTGGCGCACGAGCGGCGCGCGCGCTGGGCGGCTCGCGGGCTGCTGGCACCGCTCGCGCCGGTCATCGCGCGCGGCGAGCTGCAGATCCTCGGCGGGCCCGCCGTGCGCCGCCGGATCGATGCGCGCACGTTCTCCGTCTGGGGCGCCCAGGCCTATCCCGTCCTCACCGGCACGCACGAGATCGCCGTCCAGGAGGCGCTCGTGCGCTCGCTGCGCGCCGGCGACCACGTCTGGGACGTCGGCGCGAACATCGGCTATCTCGCGCTCGTCGCCGCCGGCATGGTCGGACCGGGCGGACGCGTCGTCGCGATCGAGCCCGACCCCGACTGCGCGCGCGCGATCCGCAGGAACGCGACTCTCAACGGGCTCGAGGCGACGATCGCGGTGATCGAGGCCGCGGCATCGGACCGCACCGGGACCGCCGACCTCGTGGTCGTCGCGGACCGCCTCTGGACGCGCCTGGCCAGCGTCGGCGACCACGACCTCAACGAGCGCACGCTCACCGTCGACACGATCGCGCTCGACGACGTGCGACAGCCCCCGCCCGCCCTGATCAAGATCGACGTCGAGGGCGCGGAGCTCGACGTCGTCGCCGGCATGACGCGCCTGCTGCGCGACGCGCGCCCGATCGTCGTCTGCGAGATGCACGGCCGCAACGCCGAGTTCTGCGCGCTGATGGAGGCGGCCGGCTACACGGTCTCCAACCTCGACGGTCCCGACCCCGTGGCACGGGCGGGCGACAACGTGCACGCTCTGTGCACGCCGCGCGACACCTGACATCCTGGCGACCGAGACCATGGCCCCGCGCGAGTACACGACGCTCGAAGCAGCCGGCATCGAGCTCAAGCTCTCGAGCCCGAGCAAGGTCTACTTCCCCGCCCACGACGGGCGTCCGGCGATCACGAAGCTCGACCTCGCCGAGTACTACCTGCGTCTCGCCGACGAGACCGTCAACCACCTGCGCGACCGCCCGACGGTCCTCAAGCGCTGGAAGGACGGCATCACCGGCGAGTTCTTCTTCCAGAAGCGGGTCCCCGAGAAGCGCCCCGAGTGGATGCAGACCGCGACCGTCTCGTTCCCCTCGGGCCGCAGCGCGACCGAGCTCGTACCCAACGACGCCGCGCACCTCGTCTGGGCCGTCAACCTCGGCAACATCGACTGGAACCCGTGGCCGGTGCGCCGCGCGGACCTCGACCACCCCGACGAGCTGCGCATCGACCTCGACCCGCAGCCCGAGATCCCGTGGTCGCAGGTGCGCGAGGTCGCGCTCACGGTCCACGACGTGCTGACCGAGATGGACCTCGTCGGCTATCCGAAGACCTCGGGATCGCGCGGGATCCACGTCAACGTCCGCATCGAGCCCGACTGGTCGTTCACCGAGGTGCGCCGCGCGGCGCTCGCGCTGGCCCGCGAGGTCGAGCGCCGGATGCCCGGCAAAGCGACGAGCAAGTGGTGGAAGGAGGAGCGCGTCGGCGTCTTCCTGGACTACAACCAGAACGCCCGCGATCGCACGGTCGCGAGCGCGTACTCGGTCCGGCCGGTCCCCGACGCGCGCGTGTCCACGCCGCTGCGGTGGGCCGAGGTGCCCGACGTCGAGCACCGGGACCTGCGCCTGGACACCGTCCCCGACCGCGTGGCGAAGCTCGGCGACCCGGCCGCCGACATCGACGACAACGCCGGCCGTCTCGACGGCCTGCTCGACCTCGCGCGCCGCGACGAGGAGGAGGGCCTCGGCGACGCGCCGTGGCCGCCGAACTTCGCCAAGCAGCCCGGCGAGCCGCGCCGCGTGCAGCCCTCGCGGGCGCGCAGGGAGCCCGAGGGCGAAGACTGACGCGCTGCCCGTGCGCCGAACCGGAGCACGGCCGGCCGCCGCCCCACACAGGCTCGCGAGCGCGCCGCCGCCGCCGCCGCCGCTCCTCCGGCCCGCCCACGGATGCCGCCCATGGGGTTGGGCCGATTTGCACGCCATGCGTGGGCTTCGTCCCAACCCCTCACCATCGGCTGAAGCGCCCGCGGCGCGCTGCCGGTCACACTTGATGGCGTGGACGACCTGCGCCCCGGTGAGCGCTTCGCCGGCTGCCGCATCGAGGCGGTAGCCGGCCGCGGCGGCATGGGCATCGTCTACCGCGCGACCGAGCTCGCGTTGTCGCGGCGCGTCGCGCTGAAGGTCGTCGCGCCAGAGGGCGTCGCCGATCCCGCCTTCGCCGAGCGCTTCGGCCGCGAGGTGCGCCTCGCCGCGTCGATCGACCACCCGAACGTCGTCCCCGTCTACGGGGCGGGCGAGGAGAACGGGCGGCTGTATCTCGTCATGCGCTACGTCGACGGCACCGACCTGCACGCGCTCATCCGCCGCGCCGGCCGCCTCGAGCCGGCACGCGCGGCCGCGATCGTCGCGCAGGTCGCCGCCGGCCTGGACGCCGCGCATGTCGCGGGCCTCGTGCACCGCGACGTCAAGCCGGCCAACGTCCTGCTCACGCACGCCGCCTCGCCCTCCGGCCACGACCACGTCTACCTGACGGACTTCGGGCTCACGGTCGAGGTGTCGTCGGACACGCGCATGACGACGAGCGGCCAGTGGATCGGCAGCGTCGACTACATGTCGCCCGAGCAGCTGCGCAACGAGCCCGTCGACGCGCGCACCGACGTCTACGCGCTCGGCGGCGTGCTCTACGCGGCGCTGACCGGCGACGCGCCCTTCCGCCGCCAGACCGTCCCGCAGACGATCGCCGCGCACCTCGACGAGCGGCCGCCGCGACCGAGCGCGGAGGTCGCGGTCGACACGCTCTTCGACGCGGTCATCGCCCGCGCGCTCGCGAAGGATCCCGCCGACCGCTACCGCTCGGCCGGAGACCTCGGCCGCGCCGCGGTCGCGGCCGCCCGCGGCGAGCGCGTGACGAGCGGCGAGCGCGTCGTCGCGCGCGGTCCGGCGGCCCCGAGCGACGAGCCGACGCGGCGGCTGCGCGCCCTCGCGCCGGGCCTGCCCGAGGCGCCGCCCGACGTGGTGGCGGGGCCGCGCGGCGCGCCCGGCGGCGGCGCGCCGTCCAGCGCGATCGAGTCCGTGGGCTCGGCGGCCGCGAACGGCGCGGCGCCCGTGCCCGCCGCC
>DASXCR010000047.1:0-6683 GCA_036491075.1 Solirubrobacteraceae bacterium | reverse complement strand
CGCGCCATGTGATCGGCGGTGATGATGTCCTTGTTGCCGGTCGTCGTGATGAAGAGGTCGGCCGTCTCGACGACGTCCTCGACGGTCTTCACGTCGTAGCCCTCCATGCAGGCCTGCAGCGCGCAGATCGGGTCGATCTCGGTGACGACGACGCGGCAGCCCTGGGCCGACAGCGAGGCGGCGGAGCCCTTGCCGACGTCGCCGTAGCCGCAGACGACGCCGACCTTGCCGGCGAGCATGACGTCCGTGCCGCGGAAGATGCCGTCGACGAGCGAGTGGCGGCAGCCGTAGAGGTTGTCGAACTTCGACTTCGTGACCGAGTCGTTGACGTTGATCGCCGGGAACAGCAGCTCGCCGGTGCGGGCCATCTGGTAGAGGCGGCCGACGCCGGTCGTCGTCTCCTCGGACACGCCGATGATCGCGTCGGCGATCGTGGTCCAGCGCTGCGCGTCCTCCTCGAGCGACTTGTTCAGCAGCGTGAGGAAGTGGACGAACTCCTCGGACTCGCCGGTCGCGGGGTCCGGCGCGGCGCCGGCCAGCTCGTACTCGCGACCCTTGTGGACGAGCATCGTCGCGTCGCCGCCGTCGTCGAGGATCAGGTTGGGTCCGCCATCCGGCCAGACGAGCGCGCGCTCGGTGCACCACCAGTACTCGGCCAGGGTCTCGCCCTTCCAGGCGAAGACCGGCACGCCCTTGGGATCGGAGGCCGTGCCGTCGCTGCCGACGACGACCGCGGCGGCGGCGTGGTCCTGCGTGGAGAAGATGTTGCAAGAGCACCAGCGGACGTCGGCGCCGAGCGCGGTCAGCGTCTCGATCAGGACGGCGGTCTGGATCGTCATGTGCAGCGAGCCCGTGATGCGCGCGCCCTTCAGCGGCTGCGCGTCGGCATACTCCGCGCGCGTCTGCATCAGGCCGGGCATCTCGTGCTCGGCCATCTCCATCTCCTTGCGGCCGTAGTCGGCGAGCGAGATGTCGGCGATCTTGTGGTCGTCTCTCAGCGAGACGGCGGTCTCAGGGGTCATGTGTGGTGGATCTCCTCGGTATCAGGTCAGGCGAGATTGGCGGCCGTCGCCGGCTCGGCGCGGACCCCGGCGAGCGCCAGGAGCCGGGAGTGCTTGTCCTGCTCCCAGCGCAGCCAGTCGGCGGCGGGGACGTGCTCCGGACGCCGCGGCTGCGCCTGCAACCACGCGTCGATCGCGGTGGCGAGCTCGTCGTCGCGGCGCAGGCGCTGGGCGAACCCGACGTCTCCGAGGCCGATCTGAAACCGCGTCACGAGCTCGCGCAGCGTCCGCAGGCGCTGCAGCTCGGCGGGTCCGTACAGGCGGTAGCCGGCGTCCGAGCGCTGGGGCTCGATCAGCCCGGCGCGCTCGATGTAGCGCAGCATGCGCGGTGACCAGTCCGTGATCTGCGCAGCCTCGTGGATCGTCAGGGCGTCCATCTGTGGCCAACCTTACCACGGGCGTGTCAAGGTTTGTCACTCGTTCGTGCGCGAGCACGCACGCAGTCCGTCGGGCGTTCCGCGTGCCTGGTAGCCTCGCGCCACTCGCGACGGGGCTGGCGGGGGTCGTCGCGCTCGGGGGAAGGTGCGCGACGAGCTCGGGGAATCGACCGGTCCCGATGGCGCGGGTCAACGAGCCTCACCGAACCGGGAGAACCAGATGAACCGTCGTGCGATCTCGACCGTGCTGCTCGCCGGCTGCGCGCTCGCCGCGACGGCCGCGCCCTCGACGGCGCAGACGTCCACGCCGACGCCGCCGCCCACCGCGACGCCGCCGCTGTGCTTCCCCGGCAACCCGCCGAAGTGCTTCCAGATCCCGGAGCTTCCGAAGTGCGACGCCGACGGCAACCCGAGCGACACCGGCGAGTACCCGTGCACTCCGCCGACGCCGCCCCCACCGCCGCCTCCGCCACCGCCGGCCGCGGCGACCCCGACGCCGCCCGCGACAACCCCACCGCCACCGCCGCCGCCCCCGCCGCCACCGCCCGCCGCTGCGGCGATCGGGCGCAACGCCGACGTCGGGCTGAAGGCCGGCAAGCGCTTCGCCGTGGACTCCGACGGCCACCTGCGCGTCGGCACCGTGACGTGTCCGATCGCGGCCTCGTTCTGCCCGTTCGTCACCTCCCGGCTCGCCGTCCCGGGCCACGCGACCGACCCGTCCTACGCGAAGCGCACGCTGCGGCTCGTGCCGGGGCAGGGCGCGACGCTGAGCTTCACGCTGACCCAGACGGCGCGCCGCAAGCTGAAGCGCAACGGATTGCTTCAGACGCGGATCGTCGTGCGCAGCGGCACCGCCGCTGCGGTCACGCGCATGGTCACGCTGCACCGCTGACGCGCCGCCGCACCCTCGCCACGGCAGTCGCACGGGCGCTCGGCGCGGCCGCCACCACCGCGCTGCGTCCGTCGCCGCTGCGGCGGGCGGGCGGCGGGCGGCGGGCGGGCGGGCGGGCGCGGCCTACCCGGTCGCCAGGCGCGCCTTGAGGTCCTCGATGACGTCGACCGGCGTCGGGTCGACGCCGCGCAGCACGGCCATGTAGAGCGACACGAGGTCGCCGAGCAGCACGAGCGAGAAGACGCGCTCGACGGCGGTGACGCCGCGCGAGCTCACGACGTGGGTGCTCGTCGCCTGTTCGGCCACGAGCTCGCGCGTCAGCGCGATGCGCCGCTGCACGCGCGGGTGGGTGTCGGCGTCGTCGAGGAAGACGGCCGCGAAGCGACCGAGCGCGGACGCGTTCTGCCAGCCCGCGAGCTCGTTGTGGTCGAGCTCGGGCAGCTCGTGCGAGAACGCCGGGGCCTTCGCGTTCGCGTTGATCTGGGTCTTCCAGCGGTAGGCGATCGGCTGCGTCACGCCGGAGCCGGCGATCACCGCGACGCTGCCTGCGAGCGCCCGCGCGAGCGTCTTGGACTCGGAGTCCTCGGGACCGTCGGCGCCCCACTCGACCACGAGCTGCTCGAGATGGTCGGCGGCCACGTCGAGCTCGGAGCCCATCCGCGGACCGGATCCGCACAGGCCCGCGACCTCGAGCGCCGCGACGGTCATGTAGGCGACGGCCGCGCGCGGCTGAAATCCGCCCGCGACCGGGATCACCGGCACGCCGTCGGCGCGCGCGAGCTCGGCGAGCCGCCCGCCGCTCGTCACGACGACGCGACGCGCGCCGAGCGCGCCCGCGGCCTCGTAGCAGGCGAGCGTCTCCTCCGTGTCGCCCGAGTACGACGCGCACAGCACGGTCGTGTCCGGCGTCGTCCAGGCCGGCAGGCCGTACGTGCTCGCGGTCAGGATCGGCCGCGAGGCGTGGTCGCCGAGCATCGCCCGGGCCAGCTTGCCGCCGATCCCGGAGCCGCCCATGCCCGCGACGATCAGGCCGCCCGGCGAGTCCCATTCGGAGAGCTGCGCGGACTCGACCTTCCACTTCGCGTCGCGCACGTGCTCCGGCAGGCCGACGATGTCGGCGAGCAGGTCGGACGCGTCGACCGCCGCGATCGACTCGGGATCCAGGCGCTGGTCTGTCATCTCAGAAGGCGAGGGCGCCATCGGGTACCTCCATGCCGGGGAACAGTCGTGCGCCGCGGGTTACGACGTTGTCGGCGCCGATGGTGACACCTTCGCCGATCATCGCCCCCTCGGTGACCTGCGTGCGATCGCCGATGACGGCGCCCGGACAGACGATGCAGTCGCGCAGGACGCAGTCCGCGCCGACGCGCGCACCGCGCAGGACGACGCTGCGCTCGACCGTCGAGCCCGCGCCGACGGCGACCCCCTCGGCGAGCATCGCCAGGCCGCCGACGGTCGCGCCCGCGCCGATCGTCACGTCGCGCTCGACGACGGCCGGCGCCACGACGCGCCCGGCGACGGTCGCCGACGGGTCGACGTCGACGAGGCTCTCGCCGAGCCGGGCGCCGACGTCCGTGCGTACGTTGCCCTCGAGGATGTCGAACGTCACCTGCAGGTAGCGCGCGGGCGTCCCGATGTCGATCCAGTAGGCGGCGTCGTCGGCGTAGCCGTAGAGGCCGTGGTCGACGAGTGCCGGCCAGACCTCGCGCTCGATCGAGACCTTGCGATCGGGCGCGATGAGGTCGAGCACCGAGCGCTCCAGTACGTAGGCGCCGGCGGAGATGAGGTTCGTCGTGATCGGCTCGTCGGGCGACGGCTTCTCGAGGAACTCCTGCACGGAGCCGTCGACGCGCAGGCTGACCAGGCCGTAGCTCGAGGGGTCGGGCACGGGGACGAGCGCGAGCGTGCCGGTCGCGCCCGTCGCCTCGTGCTGGGCGATCTGCGCGGTCAGGTCGAGGTCGGTGAGGACGTCGCCGTTGAGCATCAGGAAGCGCTCGTCGAGCAGGCCTTGCGCGAACTTCAGCGCGCCGGCCGTGCCGCGCGGCTCGGGCTCCTCGACGAAGCGCAGGCGGATGCCGAGATGCGAGCCGTCGCCGAGTACCGAGCGCACGCCGGTGGCAAGGAAGCCGCACGACATGATCACGTCGTCGACGCCGTGGCGGCGCAGCCACTCGAGCATGTAGACGATCAACGGCCTGTCGACGAGCGGGACCACGGTCTTGGGGACCGTCGACGTGAGCGGGCGCAGGCGCGTCCCCTCCCCACCCACCAGGATCACCGCCTGCATCGGTCGTCGTCCCCCATCACGCTGAGGATGTCAGCGTTCCGCGCCCGATGCCCTCGTAGGTCAGGCCGGCGTCGCGGACCGCGCCGGCGTCCAGCGCGTTGCGACCGTCCAGGACGAGCGTGCCGCGCATGCGCCCGGCGATCTGCGCCCAGTCGAGGTCGAGGAACTCGTCCCACTCGGTGACGAGCACGACCGCGTCGGCGCCCTGCACCGCGTCGAGGACATCGGTCGCGAAGTGCACGCCGCGGATCAGCGACCGGGCCTCCTGCTCGGCGATCGGGTCGTAGACGCGGATCGCGGCGCCGTCGGCCTGCAGCCGGGCGCTCAGCACGAGCGAGGACGCCTCGCGCATGTCGTCGGTGTTCGGCTTGAACGCGAGCCCGAGCAGCGCGACGGTCTTGCCGACGAGCGAGCCGAGGTGCTTCTGCAGCTTGCCGATCACGCGCCGCTTCTGCAGCTCGTTGACCTCGATGACGGCGTTCAGCAGCTGGAAGTGGTAACCGGAATTACCAGCAAGTTGCTTCAATGCATTCACATCTTTTGGGAAACACGAGCCACCGAAGCCGATGCCCGCCTGCAGGAACTTCGGACCGATGCGGTCGTCAAGGCCCATCCCGCGGGCGACCTCGATCACGTCGGAGCCCGTCTCCTCGCAGACGTTCGCGATCTCGTTGATGAACGAGATCTTCGTCGCGAGGAAGGCGTTGGAGGCGAGCTTGACCATCTCCGCCGACGCGATGTCCGTGCGCACGAGCGGCGCGTGCAGCGGCGCGTAGAGCTCGACGACCGCATCGCCCGCCCAGTCGCCGTCGTCGCCGATGACGACCCGGTCGGGGTTCAGGAAGTCCTTGACCGCGGAGCCCTCCTTGAGGAACTCCGGGCACGACACGTACGCCAGGCCGTCCTTGCCCTCCTCGGCGAGCACGCGCTTGATCGACGCCCCGGTACCCGCGGGCACCGTGGACTTCATGACGAGCGCGTGACGGTCCGAGGCGGGGATCGAGCCCACGACCGCGCGTACCGCGCTGAGGTCGGCGTCGCCGGAGTACGTCGGCGGCGTGCCGACGGCGACGAACAGCAGGCGCGCGTGCTCGAGCGCGTCGGCGATCTGCGTGGAGAAGTGCAGCCGCTCGCGGTTCTCGGCGACCATCTCGGCCAGGCCCGGCTCGTAGATCGGGATCTCCCCGGCCTGCAGGCGCGCGACCTTGTCCGCATCGATGTCGATGCAGTAGACGTCGCTGCCGAGGTGTGCGAAACCGGCGGCCGTGACGAGGCCGACGTAGCCCGTGCCGATGACGCCGATGGGTTCGCGGCCGTGGCTCATGCGGCGGCCACCCTACCTTGCGCTGGGGCGCGGAGAGCGCGCGGGCGCTACTGCAGCCGCGTCAGCGATCGCGCGATTCCCATGATCTGCTGGTTGGTGAGCCGCAGCGAGAGCGTGTTGGAGACCCAGTAGACGGCCTTCGGGGTCTCCCAAGCGATCAGTCGGATGTGCTGACCGTCGAAGTAGCGCTTGTAGGTGCGGTGGGCCATGCGCACGCTGTCCGTCGGGTCGTCGAGGATCGGCGCCGCCTTCCACGTGGTGCCCTCGACGCCGTAGTACTCGCCGTCGTCGCCCTGCGACAGCACGATCCGGTACGCGCGGTAGCGGTTCTTGTTGCGGTCGTAGATGTCGTAGGAGCGCGGGCTGCCGTCGCTGACGTAGCCGCCGCGACCGAGCCGCGCCTTCGGGTAGTAGACCGGCAGGCCGAGCGGACCGAGGCGCAGGCTCGTGGCGAGGACGGTGTCCTCGCCCTCCTGCTGGTCGTCGATCAGGCCGGGCGCGAGCGCGTTGGACTTGATCTTCTTCGGCTTGGTCCCGCCACCGCCGCCGCCACCGCCGTCGCCGGCCGGGGACTTGCCCTGCACGTCGATGAACTTCGTGACGGTCTGCTCGAGCGCGGCGTCGCTGATCTCGACGCTGCCGTCGGGCAGGATCTCCTGCGGGAACTGGATCTCGGCGAGCGGGTTCTTCGAGGACGCGTAGGCAAGCTTTATGAGTGCCAGGATCGCGGTGTAGTTGGACT
>DASXCR010000046.1:0-17469 GCA_036491075.1 Solirubrobacteraceae bacterium | reverse complement strand
TGTCGATCAGGTCCTCGGGGATCTCCTTGGCGCTGACCGCGCCGTAGATCTCGGCCGTGAAGCCCTCGGTCGGCGTGTCGATCTTCAGCGCGCGCAGCGCGTAGGGCTTGCCGAGGTCGAGCATCAGGCCGGCGCCGATCGGCTTGCCGTCGACGGGCGTGGTGACGTCCCAGACCGTGCTCGGGCTCTTGTCGATCGCGTTCTTCGCCGGTCCGAACTCTGCGCCCGCGCGCTTGTTCGGGTCATACGTCGTCGCGGCCTTGTCGTCGGCGAACTTCACGATGACGGGCTTGGGAGCGCCAGCGGGAGGCGGCGTCGCCGCGGTGGACGTGCCGGTCGTGCTCGTTGCGGTGGTGGCCGTGCCCGTGGTCGCGGTACCGGTGCTCGCCGCCGGCGGCTGGGTCACCGCGGGGGGCTTGACCTGCGTGTTGCTCGGTGCGGCGGGCGGCTGCGTCGGGACGATCGGCTGCGTGGCGGGCGGCACGGTCGTGCCGGGCCCCGTCGCGCCGGGCTGGATCGCCGCGGGCGGCTGGACCGGGATCGTGTCGGGCGCGGCCGCGATCGGCGTCCCGTTGCCGGCGGACGGCGCGGACGCGGTGCGGTCGGAGTTGCTCGACAGGGCCGCATAGCCGGCTAGCACGGCGCCGGTGACGAGCAGCAGCACGACCGCGACGATCGTGAACGCGGCGCGCCAGCCGGCGCGGCCGCCGAGGCGCCCGGGGGCCGCCGTGCCGCATTCCAGGCACCAGTCCTGGCCGCGCTTCAGCGGCGAGCCGCAGTTGCCGCATGCGAGGTCGTGGACCTTCACGCGGGAGTCGTCCCCGGGTGCTCCGCCGTCGGCTCCCGCGGGCGTGCCACGGTCTTTCAGCAGCGATGCCACGATCTACAGGGTAACGCGGGCCATGCGTAGGAGTTGCGCCGCCGTACGTATGACGGCGGTCCGGCGGATCCCCTGCACGGCCGTTGCGACCCGCTCAGACCTTCGCCGGCTCCGCCCGGATGCGGCGCCCGCGGACGCGCTCGCCGTCGATCGCTGCGGCGATCCGCTCCGCGTCGCCGGCCGGCACGGAGAGGAAGGCGAAGTGCTCGAGGACCTTGACGTTGCGCACCGACTCGCCATCGACGTCGGCGGCCTTCGTGACCGCTCCGACGAGGTCGGCGACCTCGATCCCCGCGGCGCGCCCGCCGCTGACGATGAGCTTCGCGTACGGCTCGTCGCCGTTGTGCTTGATGTGCGGCTTCGTGTGGCGGCGGGGCTTCTCGACGATCGTCGGCGGCGAGACGTGCACGCCCGGCTGCCAGGTCGAGATCGCGATGCCGACGTGGCGCTCGATCGCCTCGAGCTCCTTCTCCTGCTTGGGCTCGACGAACGTGATCGCGCGGCCGGAGCGCCCGACGCGGCCGGTGCGGCCGATGCGGTGCACGTAGACGTCGGGCGAGCGCGGGACGTCGTAGTTGACGACGTGCGTGACCGTCGAGATGTCCAGGCCGCGGGCGGCGACGTCGGTCGCGACGAGGATCGGCACGCGGCCGCCCTTGAAGCCGAGCATGACGCCGTCGCGCGAGCCCTGGGTCATGTCGCCATGCAGGGCCTTCACGTTGAAGCCCTTGTCGCGCATCTTCTTGTAGAGCTGGTCCGTGCGGATCTTCGTGCGCGCGAACACGATCGCCTGGTCGGGCCGCTCGGCCTCGAGCACCTCGACGAGCTTGTCGGCCTTGTCGGCGGTCTTGACGCTGACCTGGAACTGCTCGACCGAGTCGACGGTCAGCGTCGCGGACTGGACCTTCACGAGCACGGGGTCGTAGAGGTAGTTGTCGGCGAGCTTGCGGATCGGCGGCGGCATCGTCGCGCTGAAGAGCGCGGTCTGCCGGCTGTTGGGCGTCAGACGCAGGATCTTCTCGACGTCCTCGAGGAAGCCGAGGTCGAGCATCTCGTCGGCCTCGTCGAGCACGACGAAGCGGCAGCTCTCGAGCGCGAGCGAGCGGCGGCTGATGAGGTCGAGCACGCGCCCCACGGTGCCGACGACGATGTGCCCGCCGGCCTTCAGCTGCGCCTGCTGCGTGCGGATCGGCGCGCCGCCGAAGACCGCCACGACGTCGGCGCCCTTGCGCGTCGCGTACGCGCGCAGCGCCTGCGTGACCTGGATGCACAGCTCGCGCGTCGGCGTGAGGACGAGCGCCTGCACCTCGGGCTCGGTCGGATCGACGTACTCGATGATCGGCAGGCCGAAGGCCGCCGTCTTGCCGGAGCCCGTCTGGGCCTGGCCGATGACGTCGAGGCCCTGCAGCATCGGCGGGATCGCCTGCTCCTGGATCGGGCTGGGGGATTCGTACCCCACGTCTGCGAGTGCTTGGAGCGTGCTGTCTGAGAGGCCGAGGTCGGCGAAGGCTGTCATGTACCTAGCAGCTTAGGAGGTTGGCCGTGCCCTGCGACTGCCCGGTCCACCGAACATGCGCCCGCCGCGCCAGGATGTCGGGCGTCGCTCAGCCGCCCGCCGCCTGGCGCACCGACGCCGCCTGCGCCTCGTCGCCGCCGAGCTCGTCCAGGCGCTGGGACGCCATCCGCACGCGGCGGTCGACGCGCGCCGCGGCGACGGCGCGCGTCTCGCGCTCGCAGTCCCACAGGCACTCGACGGCGAGGTCGCCGGCGAAGGTCGGGTCGGCGGCGGCGAGCGCCGTCACGATGGTGCGGCGACCGTAGGAGTAGGGAATCTGCTCGTACGCGCGCGAAAGCTCCTCGAACGGGCCGTGCAGCGCGCAGCGCCCGAGCGCCTCCGCGAGCGAGCAGACGACGTACACGTCGCCGTCGATCCCGCGATGTAGCTCGCGATCCAGCGCGCGGCGCGCGGGCTCGAGGTCCTCCTCCTGCGCCCAGGCCGCGAGCAGCCCGGCCGCCTTGCGCCGCCGCGACCAGTCGTCCTCTCCCAGCCAGTCGTGCGCCAGCGCGCGCGTCTGCGACAGCGGCATCGCCTCGAGCGCGAGCGCGATCGCGCCCTGCAGCTTGCCGCGCTGCGCCTGGTGGGTGTTCTCCTCGGCGATCGCCAGCACCTCGCGGCGGCCCTGCACGCCGAGCGCCAGGATCGCGGCGCGGCGCATCGGCAGGTCGGGGGCGTTCGCGGCCTGCACGAGCAGCTCGACGTCGTAGGCCGACGTCCGCCTCGCGAGCTCCTCGGCGATCTGCGCCCAGCGCGAGGACTCCGTGATCGCCAGCAGCTCGACGGTGTACATCTCGTTCGGCTTGACCTGGCGCTCGCGCGGTCGCCACGCGCGCTTCACGGGCGCGACGTAGTCCTTCTCGAGCGCCAAGGCCCTCGCGATGGCCGGGCTCTCGACCGACCACAGCGTCCACGGGCGCTCGCGCGGATCGACGCCGGCGAGCGCCTCGTCGAGCGCGTCCTGCGTCGCGAAGCGCTCGAGCAGCACCGCGTCCAGGCCCGCCACCGCCTCCGGCCACGGGGCGCCGTTGCGCGCCGGCGCGTCCTCGCCGACGATCGCCTCGATCGCGGCGGCCCACGCCGCCCCGTAGGCGACGTACTCGCGCAGCACCCGCGTCGCGTCCGCGTGGCCGCGGATCGCCATCCCGCCCAGCACGGCGAGGATCTCGTGCGCGGTCTCGCCGTCGTCGGCCTCGCCGCCGTCGCGCAGCCAGCGCTCGAGCGGCGCGAGGTCGAGGACGACGTCGAGCGCGAGCGTCGCGTGGTAGTCGGCGCGCTCGTCGAGCTGGCGGTCCCAGCGCGGGTCGTTGAAGATGCAGTGCACGAGCAGCGCGTGGGCGATCCGGCGATCGGCGTCCAGCGCCCACAGGTATCCCGAGCCGAGCCCGCGCTGGAGCATCCCGAGCGGATCGGAGGGATCGGCGAGCGTCGGTGCGCTACTCGGCACGCGTCGATCGTGTCAGGCGCTCAAGTCCCGCGCGAGAGCGGTCGACAAGAGGGGGTGGCCATGCATCTGGCGATCATCCCCTCGGCGCGCGTCGACGCCACCGTGCTGCGCGCGTCGCTGGACGGGATCGTGTCGATCGACGCCGACGGCCGCGTGCTCGAGTTCAACCCCGCGGCCGAGCGTATGTTCGGCTACGAGCGCGCCGACGTGCTCGGCATGGAGATGGCCGAGCTGATCGTCCCCCCGGCCACGCGCGAGGCGCACCGCCGCGGGCTGCGCCGCCTGCTGGACGGCGGCGCGCCGAGGATGCTCGACCGGCGCATCGAGCTCGAGGCGATGCGCGCCGACGGCTCGCGCTTCCCGGTCGAGATCGCGATCACGCGGATGAGCGGCTCGACCGCGACCTACACGGGCTTCGTCCGCGACCTCACCGACCACAGGCCTGTCGAGCAGCCGGGCCGCGACGGCACGCCCGCGGCGGCCGGCGCCGCCAACGGCTCCGCCGCGCGCGAGACCACGCTCAGCCTCGGCCAGGCCGCGCGCGCGCTCGGGATCTCGACGACGACCGCCCGCCGCTGGGCCGACGACGAGCGGCTGCGCGCGACGCGCACGTCGGGCGGCCATCGCCGCTTCGCCGCGTCGGAGGTGCGCCGGCTGCTCGCCGAGCGCGGCCGTCCGGCGATCGCCGCGTCCGATCCGCCGCGGCGCGCCCTGCCGGCGCTCGCCGAGCTCGTCGAGCAGCATGGCGCGGCGCTCGCCGACCTCAGCTGGCGCGGCCTCTACGGCGAGCTGCGGTCGGGCTTCTTCGTCGAGCGGGACGGCGTGGCGGCCGCGGGCCGCTGGATCGGGGCGCTCGCGTCGGCGGCGGTGAGCGCCGACTACGAGATGCTCCACCAGGCGACGACGGCGCTGATGCGCGCGGCGGAGTGCGGCGGGGCGACGCTGCTCGAGCGCCACCTCGCGCTGGAGCGCTTCGCCGAGACCGTGACGCGGGCCCTCGTGCGCCGCTCGTGCCCGCGCGAGGAGGTCGTGTCGGTGCGGCGCCTGTTCGCGTTCCTCGTGCAGCGCCAGCTCGGCGAGATCGCCTGATCGGGCCGGCCGGCTCAAGGTCCGGCCGGCGAGGCCGACTACTCGGGGCACGAACGCGACGCTCGCCCCAAGGAGGCCCGATGCGACCGATCGACACCGCCGGCGGGCCACCACCGGAGGCGCTGCACGCGACCGCGCTCGCCGGCGCGATCATGCGCGAGCTGCTGGACGCGGGCCGCGAGGTGCGCTTCGTCCTCGTTCCCACGCGAGCGCGCGTCGCCGTTGCGGTGTGCGACCGCGACGGCGCGGTGCTGGCGCAGCTGACGGCGGCCCGGGTGCTCGAGCTCGCCGCGGGTCGCTGCAGCGTCTGAGCCTGGATCGTGGCGCCGAGCGCTCGTCCGCGGACGGCGGGTCGAGGCACCCATCTGGCCGGATGGCGGGCAAGATCCGCCACAAGCGATCGCGCGGCACGCGATGATGTCGGCGATGGACGATGCCCCGGACCGCGTACGGGTCGACAAGTGGCTGTGGGCCGCGCGCTTCTTCAAGACGCGCACGCTGGCGTCCGACGCGGTGAAGGGCGGGCTCGTGCAGCTCAACGGCTCGCGCGTGAAGGCGAGCCGCGAGGTCGTCGCGGGCGACGGCCTCGAGATCACGATCGGGCAGACGCGGCGCACCGTCGTCGTGCGCGGCGTGTCGGGGCGGCGCGGGCCTGCGAGCGTCGCGCAGGAGCTCTACGAGGAGACCGCGGATAGCGTTGCGGCGCGTGACGCGCAGGCCGCGCAGCGGCGACTCGCCGCGCCGCCCACGTTCGACCTCGGCGGGCGCCCGACCAAGCGCGACCGCCGACGCCTCGACGCCACCCCGGGCGCGCGCCGGCGTCGCGACTGAGCCGGCCGGCGAGCGGCTCGCGCCAGCGGGCGGCCGCGGGCGCCGCGGGGCGCGCCTATCCTCGAAGCGATGGCCGGGTCCTCATCGCAGGTTGCGAGCCCCTCCGTGCCCGCCGGCGAGGCGCCGGACGCGCTCGGGTCGTCGCCCGAGGATCTGCGCGAGCGCCTCGCGGCCCTGACGCTGCGCGACGAGCACCGGCTGCGCCGCCGCGCCGACCGGGTGCGGCGCGGTCACGAGCAGCCGGCGTCGCTGCTCGCCGAGATCGCGCGCGGCGAGGCGGCGATCGCGCGCCGCCGCGCGGCGGTGCCCAAGGTCAGCTATCCGCCACAGCTGCCGGTCAGCGCGCGCCGCGGCGACCTCCTCGCCGCGATCGGCGAGCACCAGGTCGTCATCGTCGCCGGCGAGACCGGCTCGGGCAAGACCACCCAGCTGCCGAAGATCTGCCTCGAGCTCGGGCGCGGCGTGCGCGGCGCGATCGCCCACACGCAGCCGCGCCGGCTCGCGGCGCGCACGGTCGCGGAGCGGATCGCCGATGAGCTCGGCGTGCAGCTCGGCGAGGCGGTCGGCTATGCCGTGCGCTTCACGAACAAGTCCCAGCGCGACACGCTCGTCAGGCTCGTGACCGACGGCCTGCTGCTCGCCGAGATCCAGCACGACCGGCTGCTGCGCCGCTACGACACGATCATCGTCGACGAAGCGCACGAGCGCTCGCTGAACATCGACTTCCTGCTCGGCTACCTGCACCGCCTGTTGCCGCAGCGCCCGGATCTCAAGCTGATCGTCACGAGCGCGACGATCGACCCAGGCCGCTTCAGCGCGCACTTCGGCGAGGCGCCGATCGTCGAGGTCTCGGGCCGCACGTACCCGGTCGAGGTGCGCTACCGGCCGCTGTCAGCCGACGCGCCGTTGGACTCCGACGGCTCCGAGGCCGCGGACGAGGCCGGCGACGCCCCGGCCGCGACCGACCGCGATCCCGTCGACGGCATCGGCGACGCCGTCGAGGAGCTGCTGCGCGACGGCCCCGGCGACGTGCTCGTGTTCCTGTCGGGCGAGCGCGAGATCCGCGACACGGCCGAGGCGCTCACCGGCCGGCTGCCGGCGCGGATCGAGGTCCTGCCGCTGTACGCGCGGCTCGCGCCATCCGAGCAGCAGCGCGTCTTCAAGCCGCACGACGCCCGTCGCGTCGTGCTCGCGACGAACGTCGCGGAGACCTCGCTGACCGTGCCCGGCATCGGCTCGGTCGTCGACCCGGGAACCGCTCGCATCAGCCGCTACAGCGCGCGGCTGAAGGTCCAGCGCCTGCCGATCGAACCGGTCTCCCAGGCCTCGGCCGACCAGCGCAAGGGCCGCTGCGGCCGCCAGTCCGACGGCATCTGCATCCGCCTGTACTCCGAGGACGACTTCGCGCAGCGGCCCGCCTACACCGACCCGGAGATCCTGCGTACCAGCCTCGCGTCGGTGATCCTGCAGATGCAGGCGCTCGGCCTCGGAGAGGTCGAGGACTTCCCGTTCCTCGACCCGCCCGACCGCCGCCAGGTCCGCGACGGGATCGCGCTGCTGCACGAGCTCGGCGCGCTCGATCCGAGGGCTGGCGATCCGAGCAAGCGCCTGACCCCGCTGGGCCGGCGCCTCGCGCAGCTGCCAGTCGACCCGCGCCTGGGGCGGATGGTGCTCGAGGCCGATCGCCTCGGCTGCGCGGACGAGGTCGTCGTCATCGCCGCCGCGCTGTCGATCCAGGATCCGCGCGTGCGCCCGCTGGAGGAGCGCGCGCAGGCCGACCAGCAGCACGCCCGCTTCAAGGACGAGAGCTCGGACTTCGTGGGCTTCCTCAATCTCTGGGCGCACCTGCGCGAGCAGCAGCGCGAGCTGTCGGGCAACCAGTTCCGCAAGCGCTGCAAGGCGGAGTACCTGCACTACCTGCGCGTCCGCGAGTGGCAGGACCTCGCCAGTCAGCTGCGCCAGGCCGCCCGCGGCGTCGGCGTCACGATCAACCAGGAGCCGGCCGAGCCCCAGCACGTCCACGCGGCGCTGCTCTCCGGGCTGCTCTCCCACGTCGGGGTGCGCAACGTCAGCCGCCGCGACTACGAGGGCGCGCGCGGCGCGCGCTTCGCGATCGCGTCGGGGTCGGTGCTCGCGCGCAGGCAGCCGTCGTGGGTGATGGTCGCCGAGCTCATGGAGACCAACCGGCTGTGGGGTCGCACGGCGGCGCAGATCCAGCCGTCGTGGATCGAGCCGCTCGCGTCGCACCTGCTGAAGCGCACCTACGAGGAGCCGCACTGGGAGCGCAAGCGCGGCTGCGTCGTGGCGACCGAGCGGGCGACGCTGTTCGGGCTGCCGGTCGTGACCGGGCGCAAGGTCGCCTACGGAGCGATCGACCCGGTGCTGTCGCGCGAGCTGTTCATCCGCCGCGCGCTCGTCGAGGGCGACTGGCAGACGCGCCACGAGTTCGTCGCGCGCAACGCGGCCGTGCTGGAGGAGCTCGAGGAGCTCGAGCACCGCGCGCGGCGCCGCGACATCCTCGCCGGCGACGAGGCGATCTTCGGCTTCTACGACGCGCGCATCCCGGACGAGGTCGTGTCGGTCGCGCACTTCGACGGCTGGTGGAAGCACGCGCGCCGCGCAGACCCCGACCTGCTGAGCTTCCCGCGCGACCTGCTCGTCGGCCCCGATGCCGCCGACCTGCTGGACCCGCGCGCGCGGCCGGACTCGTGGCGCCAGGGCGACCTCGAGCTCGCGCTCGGCTACCGCTTCGAACCTGGCGACGAGCACGACGGCGTCACCGTCCGCGTCCCGCTGCAGGCGCTCGCGACGCTGCGAGCGAGCGGCTTCGACTGGCTCGTGCCGGGCCTGCGCCACGAGCTCGTGGTCGCGCTGATCCGCTCGCTGCCCAAGGAGCTGCGCCGCCCGCTCGTGCCGATCCCCGACGTCGCGTCGCAGGTCGTCGCGCGGCTGCGCCCGCGTCGCGGCAGGATCGTGGACGCCGTCGCGCGCGAGCTCGAGCAGCTGCGCGGGGTGCGGGTCGCGGGCGGCGACTTCGACGTGCAGCGGCTGCCGGCGCACCTGCGGATGACGTTCAGCGTCGAGGGCGAGCGGGGCGAGGTGCTGGCCCGCGGCGCCGACCTCGAGGCGCTGCGCACCGCGCTGAGGCCGCGGCTGCGCGCCGAGCTCGCGTTCGCGACCGCCGGGATCGAGCGCTCGGGCCTGCGCGACTGGACCCTCGGCGAGCTGCCACGCACGGTCGAGCTGCCGGGGACCGGCGTGCGCGCGTATCCGGCGCTGATCGACGAGGGCGACGGCGTCGCGGTCCGCGCGCTGGAGACGCCCGAGGCGCAGCACGCGGCGATGCACACCGGCACGCGCCGCCTGCTTGCGCTGACGATCGCATCGCCCGTGCGCGCCGTGCGGCGCGAGCTGCATGGCGCCGCCGCGCTGACGCTCGCCGGCGCCCCGCACGGTGGCGCCGGCGCGCTGATCGACGACGCCGTCGTCGCCGCGCTCGACGAGCTGATGCTCGCCGCCGGCGGGCCGGTGTGGGACCTCGCGGGCTGGCGGGCGCTGCACGCGAGCGTCGCCGCGGCGCTCGCCGCGACGACGGCGCGGATCGTCGGGCAGGCGGTCGAGATCCTCGACGCGGCGCGCGACGTGCGGCTCGCGCTCGACGCCCTCCCCGGCGACCAGGCGCTGCGGGCGGCGCGACTGGACGTCGCCGCGCAGATCGGCGGCCTCGTCTACCCGGGCTTCCTCGCGGCGACGGGCGCCGCGCGCCTGCACGACGTGACGCGCTACCTGCGCGCCGCGATCCGCCGGCTCGAGCGCCTGCCCGACGCGCCCGCCGCCGACCGCGACCGGATGCGCGTGCTGCACGAGCTCGAGAGCGAGCTGCACCTGCGCCGCGAGTCCGGGCACTCGAGTCCCGCGGCGCTGCGCGAGGTCGGCTGGATGTTGCAGGAGCTGCGCGTCAGCAACTTCGCCCAGGGCCTCGGCGTGCGCGGTCAGGTCTCGGCGAAGCGGGTACGGGTGGCGCTGGCGCAGAGCGCCGCCCTACCGTGAACGCGGGGTGTGGCACCCGAAGGCCCCGATGCGGGAGGATTGCGACGCAGGCGAAGGGCAGGCCAGGGACGGTGCGACGAGCGGGAGCGACGTGACTGCGGACTTTCCGACCGAGGACGGCCTCACAGCCGACGACGAGCGGCCGGCGAAGAAGCGCGCGCGGGAGGCCGTGCGGGTGATCGGCGCCGGCGAGCGCCCGGCCGACGGCGTGGCCGTCCCAGACGGCGCTGCGAAGCCGGCGGCGCCGGGGCGGCCCGTCGCGGCGAAGCCGAGCACTCGCGTCGGCTACCAGGGCGCGGCGAAGAAGCCCGCGGCGCCGGGAGACGCCGCGGCGAAGCAGCCGAGCGTCGCGGTCGGCTTCCAGGGGCCGGCGAAGGACGCGAAGCCGGCCGCGCCCGCCGCGCCACCGGCAGGCCGCGCTGCGGAGCGGGTGGCGCTGAAGCGGACGAAGGCGATCTTCGTGGATGGCGCGCGCGAGACCCCGCTGGACGAGCGTTCCGGCGAGCGCCCGACGCCGCCGCCGATCGACGAGCCACCGCCGCGCGACGCGCCCGCGGCGAGCCCCGCGGTGGCGCCGGTGCCGCCACCGCCACCGGCCGGGAAGGCGGTGCGGCCACGCTCGCGGGCGCGCACGAAGTCGCCCGGCGACCGGCGCCGCGCGACGCCGGCGGTGCCGAGCGACGGCGCGCCCGAGCCGCGCGACGGTGCGAGACCGGCCGGGGCGAGCGACGAGAACGCGCCTCCGCCGGCCGACTCGGGCGCCCGGACCTCGTCGCCGCCGGCCAAGTCGGATGGCAGGTCGTCGTCGTCGCCGGCCAGGTCGGGTGAGCGGCCCGCGCGGTCGCGTCCGAAGTCGGATGCCCGGCCATCGACGTCGTCGGCCAAGTCGGGTGACCCGACGTGGTCGGCCACGTCGGGTGAGCGGCCCGCGCGGTCGCGTCCGAAGTCGGGGTCGCCGGCCGAGTCGGATGCCCGGGCTTCGTCGTCGCCGGCCGAGCCGGATGCGCGGACCCCGTCGTCACCCGCCAGGCCGGGTCGCCGCCCGTCGCGATCGCCGGCCGGATCCGGTGACCGCAGCTCGTCGTCGCCCGCCGAGCCGGGTGACCGACCGTCGCGGTCGCGCGCCGCCGCGACGCGCCGGGACCCAGAGGGTGCTGCGGAGCCGGTCGCCGACGGGTCCGCGAAGCGGCCGGCCTCCGGCGACGGGCCGCGGTCGCGGGCGGCCGGCGACGCGACGAAGCGCGCGACCTCGCCGGGCAAGCGCGCCGCGCCGGGTCCCGCCGCCGCCGCCGCCAAGCCGGCCGGCACGCGAGCCCGTGCGACGTCCGCGGCGCGGCGCTCGGATCCACCGGTCGCCGCCGACCCCGGCGCCGCGACCGTCGTGCCGGCGCCTCAGGACTCGCCGTCGCGGGACTCCGACCAGAGCAGCACCGCGCCGGACGCCACCGGCGAGGGCCGCGCGGCCGAAACCGAGCCGCCCCTGGGCGCTCGATCCGGCGACGCCAGGGCGGACGGCGGTGCCGACGCACCCGCGACCGGCGCACGCCGCCGCGCACGCGACCGAGTCGGCGGCCAGCAGGACGACCACGACCCGGCGCCCGGCGCGCGCGGCGTCACCGACGACGAGGACGTGGTCGATCCGCTCGACGGCGACCCAGCTCCCGACGCGCGTACCGTCACCGACGACGAGGACGTGGTCGATCCGCTCGACGGCGACCCAGCTCCCGACGCGCGTACCGTCACCGACCGTCCGCACGACCGCGCACGCAGGAGCCGCCGCGCCCGCCGCCGCGAGCGGCGCGAGCGCGGCGGGCGACCCGCGCGCCACGAGGTCTCGGCCGAGCGCCGCGCCGAGCTCGTGGCCGCGGCTGCGAAGATCGCGGCAGGCGAGCCCGCCCCCGTCTCGAAGGCCGCCCGGCGCGACCGCCGCAGCCGGACGTTCAACCGGGTCGCCGTCCTGGTCGCACTGGCGGCGCTCGTGGTCGCGGTCGCGGTGCTCGTCGAGTCCAGCGACCCGGTGACGCCGCTGACGTCCTCGGACGCCGACTTCATGAGCGCGCAGCTCGTCGCCGCGGACCAGCGCGTTCGCGGCTCGCTGGCGCGCCTGCACGAACTCGGGCCCGCTCTCGCGATCGACCACGCGCGCGACGCGGTCGCGACGACGCGCTCGCTGGCGATCGAGCTGCGCAACAGCCACGGGGAGATGGCCGATCGCCTGCACCGTGCACTGACGCTCGAGGGGGCGTGGCTGGACGCGATCGGCTCCACGCTTGCCAATCCACGCAGCCCGCTGCAGACGCAGCTTGCCGCGCGCGACGACGCCCTGCGCCCCGCGCTCGCCGCGCTTCCGGGCCGCGGGGCGCCGCGGGCCGGTGCCGCCCCGCTGCTCGTCTCCTACTCGCGTTCGCGGATCGCCGGCAACAGCTGACCGCGATCGCGCGGCGCCGTCACGCCACGCTGTCGATCAGCTCGGCGTGGCTGTCGAGCGCCGTGCGCAGCGTCCGCTTGAGCTCGCCGTGGATCTGGCAGACGCGGCTCTCGGAGACCCCGAGCACGTCGCCGATCTCGCGCAGCGTGAGGTTCTTGACGTACAGCAGCACCGCCACCTCGCGCTCGCGCCGCGCGAGCGCCGCGAAGGCGCGGCGGAAGTGCTCCTTGGCCTCGTGCTTCGCGGACTCGTCGAAGGGGTTGGTGTCGCCGTCGGCGGCGAGCACGTCGAGGCGCTCGACCTTCGTGCCGTCGTGGGAGAGTACGAGCGAGTTCAACGACGTGACGTCCGAGGCGACCAGATCGCGCTGGCGGTCGCGCAGCGCCGCCGGCGTCACGTGCAGCGCGTCCGCGAGCTCCGCATCGGAGGGCGCCCGTCCGTGCAGGACGTGGAACTCGCTCTGTGCACGGCGCATGTCGCGCTCCCAGCGGCGCAGCGAGCGCGGCGCCCAGTCGCCGCTGCGCAGCTCGTCGATGACCGCGCCGTGGATCCGCGTCCACGCGAACTGCTCGAGCGTCGCGCCCTTGACCGGGTCGTAGCGATCGATCGCCTTGATCAGCGCCTCGAGGCCGGCGGACACGAGATCGTCGATCTCGCAGCTCACCGGCAGCTCGCGGATCTTGCGGAAGACGATGAACTTCACGAGCGGCGCGTACGTCAGCACCAGACGATCACGCAGGCGCTCGTCGCCGCTTGAGTCGTACTCGCGCCAGAGCGCCATCGCGTCGTCGGACTCCATCCAGCGGCGCGGCGCGCTCGCCGCGGAGCGGCTGGGTCGCGGTCGGCGCGCCATCAGGGAGCTCATGCCCCCTGTATCGCGCCTATGGGGTCCAGACCCTAGTCCGCGGCGGGATTTGCGGACACGGCGGCAGTCGCTGCGCAGATTCGCCATCGATCTGGATAGGTTCTCGCGCCGCACGCCTCCCATGTCCGCTGGACGGACGTTGCCCGCGGGGCGCGCGGCACCGCGGATTTGTCTGGCGCAGGTCGATCTGCGACGCTCGCGCCGTGGCCGACCCGCAACGCTCCACGTCCGCCGTCCGCACCAGCGCCGCCGCCGGCCGCCGGCGCGCGATGCCCCGCCGCCCCCGAGTCGCGGTCGCGGGCGCGTGAGCGAGCCCGAGCAGCCCGGCTTTCCGTACGACAGCACGCTGCCGCTGCTGGCGGCGTTCATCGGGGCGCTGATCTTCCTCGGCCTGATCGGCGTCTTCATGGGCGGCGGCACCGACGACCCCGGCGCGGGCCGCGTGGCGGCGACCGTGACGGCGACCAACGAGATCCCCGCGCCGACGCCGCAGACGACCGCCACCGTGCCGCTCGTCCACGTCTCGCTGACCGCCTCCGTCGCGGGCGACGGCCATGGCACGATCGACATCGGCGGCCGCTCGCGCGACTGCAGTAGCGCCGATTGCACCGTCAGCGTCGTCCAGGGGGCGACGGTCACGCTCGTCGCCCACTCGGCGAAGGGCTCCTCGTTCGTCGGCTGGACGGGCGCCTGCGGCAATGCGAGCAGGTGCAGCCTGGCGATGAACGCGTCGCGCTCGGCCACGGCGCTGTTCACGCTCAGCACGCCTGCGACCCCGCCGTCCTCGGCGACCAGCGACTGCAAGGACGGCATCGACGACGACGGCGACGGCCTCGTCGACGACGCCGATCCGGACTGCCTCGACGGAGACAGCGAGTTCCCGGCCGCGCCCGTCACGCCGCCGCCGGCCGTGACGCCGCCGGCGACGACGGTCCCACCGGCGACGACCGTTCCTCCGGCCACCACCCTGCCGCAGACGGCGACGGTGCCGCCGCCGCCCGCGCAGTAGCGCGGCTGGCGCGGGATCGTCCCCGCCGCTTCCCGCAGGTCGGTGGTATCAGCGGCGCTCGGCAGGCCCCCTGACCCTCGGATCGGTCCAGCGGAACGTGCACTAGGGTCCCGGCCCATGAGCCTCACTGTTGTCGGATCCATCGCCTACGACGCCGTCCAGACCCCGCATGGCGGGCGCGAGCGCATGCTCGGCGGCGCCGCCGTGCACTTCGCGCTCGCCGCCTCGTTCTTCGACGAGGTGCGCGTCGTCGGGCCGGTCGGCGACGACTTCGGCGACGACGAGTACGCCGTCCTGCACGGCCGCGGCGTCAACACCGACGACATCGAGCACGTCGAGGGCGGCAAGACGTTCTTCTGGAGCGGCGTCTACGGCGAGAACATGAACTCGCGCGAGACGCTCGTCACGGACCTCAACGTCTTCGAGACCTTCGACCCGAAACTGTCGGAGACCTCGATGCAGTCCGACGTGCTGTTCCTCGCGAACATCTTTCCTGCCCTTCAGATCAAGGTTCGTGCCCAATGCGACCGCCCACGGTTCGTCGCGCTCGACTCGATGGACCTTTGGATCAACATCGCGCGCGAGGCGCTCATCTCCGCGATCTCCCAGGTCGATTGCGTGATCCTCAACGACTCCGAGGTGGCACTCCTCACGGGCCAGCGGGAGGTCGTCGCAGGCGCGCGCAAGATCATGGAGCACGGTCCGTCGGCCGTGGTTGTCAAGCTCGGAAAATACGGCGCGGCACTCGTTACCACCGGCGACTCGTTCTGGGTCCCAGCGTTCCCGGTTAGCTTCGTCGCCGACCCGACGGGCGCCGGGGACTCGTTTGCAGGGGGCTTCGTAGGGTGTATCGCGGCGCATGGCGGCGAGGCGACCAACGACGTTCTTCGGCTGGCAATGGCGTACGGGACCGCCATCGCCTCGTTCAATGTGGAGGAGTTCGGCACTGAACGAGTCGCGCGGCTAACCGCGTCAGAGATCGTCCACCGCGTCGCTGAGCTCCGCTCCATCACAGCCTTTGAGCCCAGGGCGCTCGTACTCCGTTAGGTGTCGGGTCCTGCACCCGCGTCGTGTCGAGCATCCATCATCCCGGTAGGCCACTCCGTCTCGGTTCATGCTCGAAGCTCACCCACGCTGAGATGCGTGATTGCGGTCTTCTTGGCAACTAAGCCAAGTGGGTGCGGCACCGCGGTCGCCTCGTACAACGTCGAGGAGTTCGGCACCGAGCGCGTCGCGCGCCTGACCGCCGACGAGATCGTCACGCGCGTCGAGGAGCTGCAGCGGATCACGGCGTTCGAGACGAGGGCCGTCGCCTTGCGCTGATCGCGCTGACGCACGACAATCCGGACGCACGGGCCCGCGGACGGCGCCCATCTACGCGGGGGAGTCGTCATGTCGCAGCACGCTCGTAGGAGCTCGGGGATCGTCGGCCGCTCGCGGTCGCGCAGCCGCCTCGCACGCGCCGGGGTGGTGCTGCTCGGGTCCGTGGCCGTGGCAGGATCGTGCTCGGGCACCGCGCTGGCAACGACGCAGACCTTCACGACGCAGGGCTGCGGGCACATCGTCGGGGCGAACCTCTTCACCGTGCCGGCGGGCGTGACGACCGTCGCCGTCGTCGCGACGGGCAGCGCGGGCGGGTCGTCCAGCGCCGCCGGCGGTTCGGGCGACCGCGTGTCGGCAACGCTGTCGGGGCTGACCGCGGGCCAGGTGCTCGACGTCTGCGTGAACGTCGGCGGCGGCCCCGGCGGCCTCATCGGCGGTGGGGTCGGCGGTGGCGCCTCGGGGCTCGCGCTGGGGAGCGACTTCGCGGTCCCCGTGCTGATCGCCGGCGGCGGGGGCGGCGCCGGCGCGTCCTATCAACCCGCGGGTGGTGGCAACGCCGGCCTTCCGGCCGGCGAGGCCGGGCACGACACCGGCATCGCCGACGGCGGGCAGGGCGGCGGCGGCGGGACGCAGGCGAGGTTCGGCGCCGGCGGCGCCGAGGACCCCGGCTCCGGCGCGCCGGGCGCGAACGGCAGCGGATCGTCGAGCACCGGACCGGGCAGCGGCGGCGCCGGCGGCGCCGGGCTCTACGACGACGAGGCCGGCGGCGGCGGTGGCGGCGGTGGATACTACGGGGGCGGCGGTGGCGGCGGCTCGCAGGACGGTGCTCCCGGCGGCGGCGGCGGCGGCTCGGACTTCTGCGCCGCGTCGCTGCCCACGCCGCGCACGCTGAGCGGCTGTGCGTTCGCCGGCACGAGCATGGCCGTCGGCGGCTCCGTCGTCGTCACGTACACGGCGGCGACCGCCACGGCCTGCGACCTGACCCTGGCGCCGGTCGGCTGCTGGGGCTTCGACGAGACGAGCGGGACGACCGCCCTCGACGCGTCCGGACACGCCAACAACGGCACGTACGTCGGCGGCCCGGCGCTCGGTGCGCTCGGGGTCTTCGGGACGGCGGTGTCGATGGACGGCGTCAACGACTACGTCCGCGTGCCCGACTCGAGCAGCCTCGACGTCGGCAACGCGTTCACGCTCGAGGGCTGGATCAAGCGTGGCAGCACGTCGCACAGCGACTCGCTCTTCAACAAGGGCGCGGGCGCGTTTCAGCTCGTCGCGCTGAGCGCGGCGAGCGGCGGGCGGGTCGTGCTGCGCAAGGCGAACGTCACGACCGTCGCGCAGTCGACCGCCGGCGTGCCGGCGGACGGCCGCTTCCACCACGTCGTCGCGACGAAGAGCGCCGGCGTCGTGCACATCTACATCGA
This sequence comes from Solirubrobacteraceae bacterium, assembly GCA_036491075.1. Lineage (GTDB taxonomy): Bacteria > Actinomycetota > Thermoleophilia > Solirubrobacterales > Solirubrobacteraceae > CADCVQ01. The sequence continues at coordinate 571 of DASXCR010000046.1, read as the reverse complement.
CGGCGTCGAGGGGACGCAGTTGCTCGCGCCGGGGCAGATCCTCGTCAACAACGCGGAGCCGATCTACGTCTCCGAGACCGCCGGCGACCGCCTGCTCGGCCAGCTCGACGCGTTCGCGGTCTACGGCCAGGCGCTGACGCCGGCGCAGGTGAACGCCCGCTACGCCGCCGGGCAGCCACCGGCCGCGTAGCCGGCGCGCGGGCGCGGGCGGCGGACCCAACCGTCGTCGCCCGCGGACGGGGTGCGCTAGGGCTACCGCAACCGCCCACGCGCCCCGGTCGCCGCGCGGCGGTCCGTGGGTCGAGCCGTTGTGGGAGGCTGCGAGCATGCGCAAGCGCTCGGCCTCCTACCGCAGGCGCGGACCGGACCGCATGTCGGCGCTGGCCCGCGGCATCGACGGCGTCGCCTCGGCCGTCCAGCGCCGCCTGCGCGCGCATCCGTCGACGTCCGTCGTCGCGGCAGCGGCGGTGCCCGTCGTCGTCGGGCTCACGCTCGCGCGCAAGCGGATCGGCCTGCACCCCGCCGCGACGCTCACGATCGCCTGCGGCGTCCCGCTCGGTGCCGCGGTCGC
>DASXCR010000045.1:0-14960 GCA_036491075.1 Solirubrobacteraceae bacterium | reverse complement strand
CCCGTCAGCGTCGGCGTCAGCACGACGTCGACGTCGTCGAAGATGCGGTTGATCCGGGCCGCGTCGGCATCCTGCGCGGCGACGGCCCGCTTCAGCAGCGGGCGGACGGCGGCGCCCAGCCGCACCATGCCGCGCGTGCGCCGCTCGAGCAGCTTGCGATCGGGCACCGTCTGCGCCTCGGCGTGGGCGCCCGCGAGGTAGCGCACGATCACGTTGCGCCCGATCAGCCCATAGCTCGGGTTGCGCTGCACGACCTCGTGGCCGAGCGAGCGCAGCAGCTCCGCCGTCTCCTCGGTCGCGCGGCGCTGGTCGGCGCCGAGCTTCGCGACCGCGCCCGGCGGGATCTTCGTCGTCAGCGCGATCCGCAGCCTGCCGGGCTCGCGCGCGGCCGCCTCGACCCACGGCTCGCCGGTCGCGACCTCGTAGAGCAGCGCGCTGTCGGCCACCGAGCGCGTCAGGAAGCCATACACGCCGAGCCCCGTCCAGACGGCATGAAGCGGCGCCGTCGAGACGCGCCCGCGCTGGACCTTCAGGCCGAACAGGCCGCAGCACGCGGCCGGGATGCGGATCGAGCCGGCGCCGTCGGAGGCCGTCGCGGCGCAGACGAGCGCCGCGGAGACCGCCGTCGCCGAGCCGCCGCTCGAGCCGCCCGACGTGTGCCCCGGATTCCAGGGGTTGCGCGTCGGACCGCCGTGCGCGGTCTCGGTGAACGGCCACAGCATGAGCTCGGGCGTGCGGGTGACGCCGATGACGATCGCCCCTGCGGCGCGCAGCACGCGCACGAGCTCTGCGTCCGCGTGCTCCGGGCCGCCGTGGGCGTTGGAACCGCGCACGAGCGGCGTGCCGGCGACCTGCATGTCGTCCTTGACGGCGATCGGCACGCCGAGCAGGGGGCGGTCGTCTCCCCCGCGCGAGCGCCCGCCGGCCTGGTCTGCCTCGAGCAGCGCACGCTCCTCGAACACGATCCGGAACGCGTTGAGCTCGCCGTCGAGGCGGCCGATGCGCTCGAGCGCCGTCTCGACGAGCTCGCGCGGCGAGACCTCGCCGCAGCGCACGAGCTCGGCCTGGCGCGCGACGCCGGCGAAGGCGAGCTCGCGGCGCTCGGTGGTGCTGGGTGCCATCGCGCCGACAGACTAATGACCGCGCCAGCGCGTCCACCGTTCCGGGTGTGTGACGGATGCACCGTTGACGCGCCAACGGGGACGTGAGACGTTCGCCGGCGTGAGCACCTACCCCGTCGTCTACCAGCAGACCCCGGCCGTCAAGCGCAGCCGCTTGACGATCTTCTTTCGCGGGATCATGTCGATCCCGCTCGAGATCTGGTCGCTCTTCTACGTCCTCGCCGCCGGCGTCGTGGTGTTCCTCGCATGGTTCGCGATCCTCTTCACGGGTCGCTATCCGGCCGGCATGTACGGGTTCGTCGCGGGCTACACGCGCTTCGCCACGCGCCTTGCCGCGTACGCGTATCTCGTGACGGACGCCTATCCACCGTTCGACGGCGGCGAGCACCCCGCGTACCCGGTCACGGTCGCGATCGCGCCGCCGCCGCTGCGCCTCAGTCGCGTCACGACGTTCTTTCGCTACCCCCTGCTGATCCCCGTCGCCGTCATCCAGTTCGCGTTCGTCATCTGGCTGTACCTGCTGGCGATCGCGCTCTGGTTCGTCGGCGTGATCACGGGCAAGACGTCGCCCGGCCTCACCGGCGCCGCGCTCTTCCCGCTGGCGTACCTGACGCGTGCCCTGGCGTACTCGAACCTCCTGACCGACCGCTGGCCACCGCTCGACGACCGATGAGGGCCGGCGACGAGCCGGCGGCGAGCCTATCCTCGACGCGATGAGCACCGTCCTGCAGGAGGATCACGGCGCCGTCCGGCACCTGATCCTCAACCGTCCCGAGAAGCGCAACGCGCTCGACACCGACCTGATCGAGCGGCTCGGCGTGGCGCTGCGCGCGGCCGCCGCGGACGTCGCGGTGCGCTGCGTCGTGCTGCGCGGCGCCGGCACGATGTTCTCGAGCGGGATGGACGCCGGCGAGCTCGGCGCGATCGCCGAGGACCCGGAGATGCTGCGCGAGTGGCGCGAGCGGATCATGGCGATCTGGAACCTCTGCGAGCGGATGGCGAAGCCGACGATCGCGCAGATCCACGGCGCCTGCCTCGGCGGCGCCGCCGAGCTCGCGCTCGCCTGCGACCTGCGCGTGATGGCCGAGGATGCCGCGATCGGCCTCGTCGAGACGCGGATCGGGCTGATCCCCGACCTCGGCGGCTGCTCGCGGCTGCCGGCGATCGTCGGCCTCGGCCGTGCCAAGGAGCTCATCATGTGCTCGAAGTTCGTCGACGGCGTCGAGGCCGAGCGGATCGGGCTCGCCAACCGCGTCGCGCCGGCCGTCGAGCTCGACGCGGCGACCGGCCTGCTCGTCGGCGAGCTGCTCACGTGCGCGCCGCTGGCGGTCGGCCTGGCGAAGGGGATCATCGACGCGTCCGCCCTGCCGGCGCTCGACGAGACGCTCGAGCAGGAGGTCACCGCGCAGGAGCTGTGCGCGACGAGCGACGACTTTCGCGAGGGCGTGCTCGCCTTCGCGCAGCGGCGCCCACCGCACTTCAGTGGCCGCTGACGGCGTCCTCGCCCGCCGGGGGCCGTCGGGGCGGCCGGATATGCTCGGACACGCTTGCCCGAGCCGGTCTCCATCATCGGTGCCTCCGGCGCCCTCGGCTTCGGTCTGGCGGTGCGCCTCGCGCGTGCCGGCGGCGAAGTCCACCTCGGCTCGCGCGATCTCGATCGTGCGCGGCAGACCGTCGCGCGCGCCCTCGCAGCCGTTCCCGACGGGAAGATCGGAGGCGCTGCCAATGCCGAGGCGGCGTCGGCCAGCGAGCTGCTGATCCTCGCCGTGCCGTTTCGCAACCAGGCCGAGACGCTGCACAATCTGCGTGACGTGCTGCGTCCCGGACAGCTGCTGATCGACGCGACCGTGCCGCTCGCGGCCGCCGTCGGCGGCAAGGCGACCCGCATGCTCGGCGTCTGGCAGGGCTCCGCGGCGCAGCAGGCCCAGGAGATGGTGCCCGACGGCGTGACGGTCCTCAGCGCGCTGCACACGATCAGCGCCAAGTCGTTGCGCGACCTCGACAACGTGCTCGACGAGGACGTCCTGCTGGCGGGCGACCGCCGCGCCGACAAGGCACGCGTGGCCGGGCTGCTCGACGGCATCGACGGACTCCGCTGCGTGGACTGCGGGCGCTTGGAGATGGCGCGCGTGACCGAGCAGCTGACGGCGCTCATGATCTCGATCAACGTGCGCTACAAGACGCACGCCGGCGCGAAGATCACCGGGCTGCCCGCCGAGCTGTGGCCCGTGGCCACCTGATGGCCCCCGCGGTGGTCGTGCTCGCGGGCGGGACGGGCGGCGCCAAGCTCGCCCGTGGGATGCTCGACGTCGCAGGAGACGGCCTGACCGTGATCGCGAACACGGCCGACGACGTCGAGCTCTACGGCGCCTACGTCAGCCCGGACCCCGACCTCTGCACGTTCTGGCTTGCCGACCTGATCGACGAGCGCGGCTGGGGGCTGCGCGACGACAGCTTCAAGGTCATGGACGGGCTGCGCGACCTCGGCGTCGACGTCTGGTTTCATCTCGGCGATCGCGACCTCGCGATCGGGATCGAGCGGGCGCGCCGGCTCGGCGAGGGCGCGAGCCTGACCGACGCGCTCCGCGAGCTCGGCGACGCGCTGGACGTCGGCGCGCGCGTGCTGCCGATGTGCGACGAGCCCGTGCGGACCTGGGTCCTGGCGCGCGGCCGCTGGACACCCTTTCAGGAGTTCATGATCCGCGAGCGCGCCGAGGGCCCGGTCGACGACATGGCGCTGCGCGGCATCGACGCGACGCGACCGACGCCCGAGGTGCTCGCGGCGATCGCCTCGGCAGACGCGATCGTCGTCGGACCGTCCAATCCGGTCATCTCGATCGGGCCGATCCTCGCAGTACCGGGCATGCGCGAGGCGATCGTCGACAGCAGCGCCCCGGTCGTCGCGGTCTCGCCCGTCGTCGAAGGCGCGATCGTCAAGGGCCCGACGGAGGCGTTCATGCGGTGGGCGGGATATCCGCTGCGCACGGAGGCGATCGCCTCGTGCTACGCCGGGCTGATCGACGGGCTCGTGGCCGACGAGCGCGCGGACGGCGTGCCGCTTCTGCAGACGACCACGTTGATGAACGACGCCCACGACCGCCGCCGCGTCGCCGAGGAGACGCTGCGCTTCGCCGAGGGCCTCGCCTGATGGCGCGCGAGCCGGGCGCCGGCGCGCCGAGCGCACGCAACGCCGCGCCCGTGACGATCGCGATCCTGCCGGTCAAGCGCTTCAGTGCGGCGAAGGCGCGGCTGGGCGACGAGCTCTCGGGCGGCACCCGCCGCGCGCTCGCCGAGGCGATGATGACCGACGTCCTGATGGCGCTGCGGCGCACGAAGGCCGTCTCCGAGGTGCTGCTCGTGACGTCAGAGCCGGCGGGCGAGGCGATCGGCCGCGGCTACGGCGCGAGCGTGCTGCAGGACGACGTCGAGGACGGGCAGAGCACCGCCGCCCTGATCGGCATCGAGCTCGCCTTGGAGAACGGCGCGACGCGGGTGCTGCTCGTGCCCGGCGACTGCCCGGCGATCGACCCGGTGGAGATCGACGAGCTGCTCGATCGCCCGGCCACGGAGCCGTCCGTCGTCATCGTTCCCGACCGCCACGGCACCGGCACGAACGCGCTGCTGCTGACCCCCCCGAACGTCATCGCGCCGGCATTCGGACCCGACAGCCGCGCGCTGCACGAGCGGGCGGCCGCCGCCGCGCGCGTCCCGTGCAGCGTCGAGGAGGTCGAGACGCTCGCGCTCGACGTCGACACCGCCGACGACCTGGCCCTGCTGCGCACGGCGCTCGCGAACCGTCGCGGCGGAGCGGCGCACACGCGCGGCATGCTCAGCCGGCTGGCGAACACGCGCAAGAACTCGTCGCCCGAGCCACCGGGGGCGTGATCGCCGCGGTCGCGGCCGTGCTCGCCCCCGGCCCGCCCCGGCGGTGATCGTCGCCGCCGCGCTGCCGGGCATCCCCGACGTCCACCCCGGCGCCGATCTCGGGGCGCTGCTCGCGGCGGGGCTGCTACGGCTCGCCGAGGATGACGGCATCGCGCCGGACCGCGCCCGCGACGTCGGCCCGCTCGCCGCCGGCGACGTGCTCGTCGTCGCGCACAAGGTCGTCTCGAAGGCCGAGGGCCGGGTCGTCTCGCTCGCGGGCGTCACGCCCGGCCCGCGCGCCGCCGCGCTGGGGGTCGAGCACGCGAAGGACCCGCGCCTGGTCGAGCTCATCCTCGGCGAGAGCGACGCGATCGTGCGCTCGCGACCGGGCGTGCTGATCTGCCGCACGCATCACGGCTACGTCTGCGCGAACGCCGGCGTGGACGCCTCGAACGCCGGCGCCGAGGGCGCGGTCGTGCTGCTGCCGGTCGATCCGGATGCGTCGGCGCGGCGGCTGCGGGCACGGCTGCGCGAGCTGACCGGACTCGCGCCCGCCGTCGTGATCGCCGACTCGTTCGGCCGTGCGTGGCGGATCGGCCAGTGCGACGTCGCGATCGGGATCGCCGGGCTGCGGCCGCTGGAGGACTGGCGCGGGCGCGACGACGCGGGGGGTCGCGTGCTGGAGGCGACGGTCATCGCCGTCGCCGACGGGGCGGCGGCGGCGGCCGACCTCGCGCGGCGCAAGGACGGCCGCGAGCCGGCGGTGCTCGTACGGGGCCTCGCACGCCACGTCCGCGACGAGGACGGCCCCGGCGCGGCTGCGCTGATCCGCGCCCGTGACGAGGACCTGTTCCAGTAGCCGGCCGCTTGCTCGCCGGGCGCCGGGGGTATCTCGGCTCGACATGGAAGCCGACATCACGCTCGACGTCGACGGCACGTGTCAGCACCTGACGGTCGACACCCGCACCACGCTGCTGGACGCGCTGCGCGAGCGACTGGGCAACATGAGCCCGAAGAAGGGCTGCGATCACGGCCAGTGCGGCGCCTGCACCGTCCTGATCGGGGGCCGGCGATCGCTCGCCTGCCTCGCGCTCGCGGTGGCCCACGACGCCGCCGAGATCACGACCGCCGACGGGCTCGCCGCCCGCGACGACCTGCACCCCGTCCAGCAGGCGTTCGTCGACCACGACGCCCTGCAGTGCGGTTACTGCACACCGGGCCAGGTCTGCTCGGCCGTCGGCGTGCTCGACGAGGTCGACGACGGCTGGGCGAGCGCGGCAAGCCCGAGCGTCGCCACCGGGATCGCGAGCTCCGACGAGATCATCCTCGATCGCGACGAGATCGCCGAGCGCATGAGCGGCAACCTGTGCCGCTGCGGCGCCTACGCGAACATCGTGCCGGCCGTCCGCCAGGCCGCGGGGTCGTCGCGGTGAGGCCGTTCGCCTACGAGGTCCCGAGCGATGCGCTCGACGCCGTCCGTCGCGTCGCGTCGCACCCGGACGCCGCGTTCCTCGGCGGCGGCACGAACCTCGTCGACCACCTCAAGCTCGGAATCGCGCAGCCGGCCACGCTCGTCGACGTCACCGCGCTGCGCCTCGACGCGATCGCCGACGACCCCGCTGGGGGTCTGCGGATCGGAGCCGGTGTGCGCAACGGCGACCTCGCCGCCGACCCGCGCGTGCGCCGACGCTACCCGCTGCTCGCCGAAGCGCTGCTGAACGGGGCCTCGGGACAGCTGCGCAACATGGCGACAACGGGCGGCAACCTCCTGCAGCGCACGCGCTGCGCCTACTTCCAGAACGTCACCACGCCGTGCAACAAGCGCACGCCCGGTTCCGGCTGCTCCGCGATCGGCGGCTGGACGCGACAGCACGCGATCCTCGGCGCGTCGGAGCACTGCATCGCCACGCATCCATCGGACATGGCGGTCGCGATGGTCGCGCTCGACGCGGTCGTCGAGATCCTCGGCCCCGGCGGCGAGCGCTCGCTGCCGCTGACCGAGCTGTACCGCCTCGATGCCGACGCGCCCGATCGCGACACGGTGCTCGAACACGGCGAGTTGATCTCCGCGGTCGTGCTGCCCCAGCTCGCAGCGGCGAGGAGCTCGCGCTACCGCAAGGTCCGCGATCGTGCGTCGTACGCGTTCGCGCTCGTCTCCGTCGCCGCGGCGCTCGAGCTGCGCGACGGCGTCGTGCAGGACGTGCGCATCGCGCTCGGCGGCGTCGCCCACAAGCCGTGGCGCGCGCATCGCGCCGAGGAAGCGCTGCGCGGCGCAACCGCGACCACGGACAGCTACCTGCGCGCGGCCGACGCCGAGCTCGCGGATGCCCGCGGGCTCGACGGCCTGGACGGCGGCAACGCGTTCAAGGTCGAGCTCGTGCGCCGCACGCTGGCGTCGACGCTGCGCGACCTCGCCGACCAAGGCGCCGCCGCGACATGACGGAGATGCTCGAGCTGCACGCGATCGGGGCGAGCATGGCCCGGCGCGACGGTCGCGCCAAGGTGACGGGCACGGCGAGGTACGCCTTCGAGGCACGCGTCGAGGACCCCGCCTACCTGCACCCACTGCAGGCGACGATCGCCCGTGGGCGCATCGCCGCGATCGACACCGCGCCGGCCGAGGCGCTCGCCGGCGTGATCGCCGTGCTGACCCCATCCAACGCCGAGCGTCTCGCCTCGACCGAGGACGCCGAGCTTGCCGTCCTGCAATCCGACGAGGTCGCCTTCCGCGGCCAGCTCATCGGGGTCGTGGTCGCCGAGACCTCGGAGATCGCGCGCGAGGCGGCCGCGCTCGTGGAGGTGCGCTACGACGAGCAGGCCCACGACGTCGCGCTCTCCGCCGATCGCGACGACCTCTACAAGCCCGACCAGGTCAACCCGTCCTTTCAGACGGACACGATCGAGGGCGACGTCGCCGCCGCGATGGCGACCGCGGCGGCGACCGTCGAGCAGACCTACACGACGGCGATGAACCACAACAACCCGCTCGAGCCGCACGCCACGACGGCGCTCTGGGAGCCGGCGGGCGAGGGCTCGCTGACGCTGTGGGACTCGACGCAGGGCGTGCACTCGGCGCGCAGGACGATCGCGAAGGTGTTCGGCCTCGATCCCGCGCAGGTGCGCGTGATCTGCCCGTTCGTCGGCGGCGGCTTCGGCTCGAAGGGCACGCCGCACGCGAACGTGCCGCTCGCTGTGCTCGCCGCGCGCATCGTGCCGGGCCGGCCCGTCAAGCTCGCCCTGACCCGCCAGCAGATGTTCGCGCTCGCCGGCTACCGCACCCCCACGATCCAGCGGATGCAGCTCGCCGCCGACGCCGCGGGCCGCCTGCAGGCGATCGCGATCGACGTCGTCGAGCAGACGTCGCGGATCAAGGAGTTCGCCGAGCAGACCGGCGTGCCGACGCGCGGCATGTACGCGTCGGCTAGCCGCCGCACGACCCACCGGCTCGCCGCGCTGGACGTGCCGGTGCCGTCGTGGATGCGCGCCCCGGGCGAGTGCCCGGGGATGTTCGGCCCCGAGGTCGCGCTCGACGAGCTGGCGCAGGAGCTCGGCATCGATCCGGTCGAACTGCGGATCGTCAACGAACCCGAGGTCGACCCCGAGTCGGGCAAGCCGTTCTCCAGCCGCAACCTCGTCGCGTGCCTGCGCGAGGGCGCCGAGCGCTTCGGCTGGTCGCAGCGCGATCCGCGCCCGGGCGTACGCCGCGAGGGCGACTGGCTCGTCGGCAGCGGCGTCGCATCGTCGCTGTATCCGACCTACCGGATGTCCGAGTCGACTGCGCTGATCCGCTACGAGGCCGGACGCTACGCGGTCGAGATCGGTGCAGCCGACCTCGGGACGGGGACGTGGACGACGCTCGCGCAGATCGCCGCCGACGCGCTCGAGGTGCACGTCGACCACGTCTTCGTGCGCATCGGCGACACGCGCCACCCGGTGGCGTCGGTCGCGGGCGGCTCGTCGGGCATGACGACGTGGGGCTCGGCCGTGGTGCAGGCGGCGCAGGCGTTTCGCGACGAGTTCGGCGACGAGCCCGACGAGGCGGCGGGCGACGTCGGGCCGGCGAACGACGCGTACAAGATGTCCGCCTATGGCGCGCAGTTCGCGCAGGCGCACGTCCATGCCGTCACCGGCGAGATCCGCGTCGCGCGCCTGCTCGGCGTCTTCGCATGCGGTCAGATCATCAACCCGCGCATGGCGCGCTCGCAGTTCATCGGCGGCATGACGATGGGGCTGTCGATGGCACTGCACGAGTCGAGCGTCGTCGACCCGCGCTTCGGCCACGTCGTCAACCACGACCTCGCCGACTACCACATCGCGGCCAACGCGGACGTCGGCGAGATCGAGGCGCACTGGGTCGACGAGGTGGACCCCTACGTCAACGCGATGGGCTCGAAGGGGATCGGCGAGATCGGGATCGTCGGGACGGCCGCCGCGATCTCAAACGCCGTCCATCACGCGACCGGCGTGCGCGTCCGCGACCTGCCGATCACGCTCGACAAGCTGCTGGCCGGCCTGCCGCCGATCTGATCGCCGCGCGGCGCCCCGGGGGGCGGCCACGATCGGCGCCGTCCTCAGACGAGGCGCTGCACGTTGTACGTGCGCTCGCCGCCCGGGGTCTGCACCGACACGGTGTCCCCCGCGCGGGCGCCGACGAGCGCGCGCGCCACGGGCGACTCCGACGACAGCCGCCCGGTCTTCAGATCGGCCTCGGTCGGGCCGACGAGCGTGAACTCGTGCTCCTTGCCCGACGACTCGTCGACGACGACGACCGTCGTCCCGAAGCCGACGACGTTCGGGTCCTCGGTTCCCTCGACGACGCGCGCCGCGCGCAGCCGCTCGGTGAGGCGCTTGATCTTCGTCTCGAGATGCGCCTGGTCGTCCTTGGCGATGTGGTACTCGGCGTTCTCCTTGAGATCGCCGAGCTCGCGCGCCGCCTTGATGCGGACGGCCATCTCGGCGCGCCCCTCGCCCTCGAGCTGATGGATCTCAGCGCGCAGCGCAGCGAGGCCTTCGGGCGTGATCTGTTCGGGTTCGCGCATCGGGGCAGGTTAGCGTCGATCCGCGTGCCGGCCGGCGCTCACGACGCCGCCCCTACGCCGCGGCGGGCAGCTCGTAGCGCCGGCGCAGCTCGTAGAGCGTCGTGCGCTCGGCGGCGGGCCGACCCGCGCGGTGGGCGGCCGCGACGAGATCGGCGGGCTCGAGCCGGACGCCGTGATAGCTGCCGGCGAGGCGGCTGATGTTCTCCTCCATCAGCGTGCCGCCGAGGTCGTTGACGCCCCAGCGCAGGGCGTCGGTCGCGCCGTCGAGACCCATCTTCACCCAGCTCGCCTGGAGGTTTCGCACGCTGCGCCCGAGCGCGAGCCGGAACGCCGCGGTGTGCTTGAGGTTCTCCTCGATCGAGATCTCCTGGACCCCGTGCGTGCGGCCGAGCAGCGTGTGAAACGGGATGAAGCTCAGCGGCACGAACTCCGTGAAGCCGCCCGTGCGCGCCTGCAGCTCGCGCACGACGCGCATGTGCTCGGCGAGCTCCCACGGCTCCTCGATGTGGCCGAACATGACGGTCACGGTTGAGCGCAGCCCGGCGCGGTGCGAGGCCTCGATGATCTCGATCCAGCGCGCCACCGGCAGCTTGTTCGGGCTGATGCGCTGGCGCACGCCGTCGTGCAGCACCTCGGCGGCGGTCCCGGGCGTCGAGTCCAGGCCGGCGTCGCGCAGCCGTTCGAACACCGCGCCCGGCGGCAGGCCGGACACGTCGCACATGTGCGCGATCTCCATCGGCGAGTACGCGTGCAGGTGCAGCTGCGGCGCGGTCCGCCTGGCGAGCGCCAGCCAGCCGCAGTAGTCGTCGAGCGTCCAGTCCGGATGGATGCCCGACTGCATGCACAGCTCGGTCGCCCCGAACGCGACGGCCTCGTGCACGCGTGCGACGAAGTCCTCGCGGCCGACCTCGTAGGCGTCGGGCGAGCGCTTGCCCTGGCCGAAGCCGCAGAACGCGCACCCGACGACGCAGACGTTCGAGACGTTGACGTTGCGGTTGACGACGAACGTCACCGTCTCCCCCGCGAGCTCGGCCCGCAGCTCGTCGGCGGCCTGGCGCATGTCCTCGATCGCCTCCGGCCGCGTCTCGGCGAACAGGGCCGTCAGCTCGTCGGCCGTCAGGGCGACACCCGCGCGCCCGCGCCGGATCGCAGCGGCCGTGAGATCGGGGCGCAGCGGCCGCGGGGGCTCCGTGCGGCCGCTCCCGCGCCGCGGGATGAAGCTCCAGAAGCGTGCCTTGACGACGTCGAGCACGCCCTGCGACATCCACTCCGGGTCGATGTACCGCGGGTAGACGCAGAGCCGCTCGGTCAGCGCGAACCCCTCGCTCTGCAGCCGCTTTCTGACCTGATGCGGCGACGGGAACGCGTGCTCGGGCGAGATGTGATCGCCGTTGGCGCTCAGACCGCCGAGGTCCGTGGCGCCCGCTCGCACGAGCTCGGGCCACCAGTCGGCGAGGTTGGGCGGGACCTGCACGCCGACGTCTGGCATCAGCCGGCGCGCCTCGGCGATCAGCCGGCGCATCTCGTCGATCGTCACCGGGGTCGCCCACGACGGCAGGTCCAGGCGCGGCCCGTGCCCGATGCCCGTGCGCCACAGCTCGCGCGCGGTCGCGTCGGCGATCAGCGCGGGCTCGCGCCCGTAGTAGGAGGAGTGCGGGACGAAGTTCTGCAGGATGACCTCCTGCAGGTGCCCGTGCTCGGCGTGCACCTCCGCGAGCGCCTCGAGCGCCGCGACGCGCTCGTCCTCGCTCTCGCCGATCCCGACGAGGATCCCGCTCGTGAACGGGATCCGCAGCGCGCCGGCCGCGGCGATCGTCTCCAGGCGCCGTGCCGGGTGCTTGGTCGGCGACCCCTGATGGGCGACGAGATCGGGGTTGACCGACTCGAGCATCAGTCCCTGCGACGCCGTCACCTCGCGCAGGCGCGCGAGGTCCTCGCGACCGAGCACGCCGAGGTTCGTGTGCGCCAGCAGCCCGCGCTCGAGCGCGCGCTCGCAGGCCCAGACGACATAGGCGACGAAGTCCTCGTGGCCGTACTCGCGCAGCAGCGCGCGCACGCCGGCGTCGACCTCCGGGCGCTCGCCGGTGAGCACAAGCAGCTCCTTGACGTTGCGCCGCGCGGCGCCGTCGAGCAGCGCGAGCACCTCGTCGGGCGGGTGCAGGTGCGTCTTGTGCGTCGCGAACGCGCAGTACTTGCAGTAGCAGCGGCACGTCCGCGACAGCGACAGCGTCAGGTTGCGGCTGAATGTGACCCGCCGGCGCACGGCTTCGCAGTGTATGGACCGCGATCCACGGGCTCCGCAGGCTCCGCGGGCCGCGGGAGGTCGCCGTATGCTCGCGCCGAAGATGCGCCGCGGCCTGCTCACCATGCTCGTGCTCGTCCTCGCGCTGGGCCTGTGCGCCTGCGGCGCGTCGAGCGAGGACGACGCGTCCGACCAGGACGCGAGCCTGCTGCTGGACTTCACGCCCAACGCGGTCCACGCCGGGATCTACACCGCCGTGTCGCGCGGCTATGACTCGGCGCTCGGCGTGCACCTGCACGTCCACGTGCCGTCGGACTCGACGGACGCCGTCAAGCTGCTCGTCGCCGGCCGCACGGACTTCGCGATCCTCGACATCCACGACCTCGCGCTCGCCCGCGAGCGCGGGCGCGACCTCGTCGGGGTGATGGCGATCGTCGAGCAGCCGCTCGCGGCGGTCATCGCGCAGCCAGCGATCAAGACCCCGCGCGACCTGGAGGGCAAGCGCGTCGGCGTCACCGGCCTGCCCAGCGACGACGCCGTGCTGGACTCGATCGTCAAGGGCGCCGGTGGCGATCCGAGCAAGGTCCGGGCAACGACGATCGGCTTCGCGGCCGTGCCGAGCCTGCTGACCGGGCGCGTAGCGGGCGCGACCGGCTTCTGGGACGTCGAGGGCGTGGCCCTGCGCGCGAAGCGATTGGGGATCCGCGAGTTCCGCGTCGACGACTACGGCGCCCCGGCGTATCCCGAGCTCGTCCTGACCGTGCGCCGCCAGACCCTGCGCGACGATCCCGCGCTCGTGCGGGGCACGGTGCAGGCGCTCGCGCGCGGCTACACGCAGGTGATCGCCGATCCGGAGAGCGCCGTCAGCACCCTGCTCGGGGCGACCAGCGGTCTCGATCGCGCGACGGTGGCGCGCCAGCTCGACGCGGTCTCCCCCGCCTTCACCGGCGCCGAGCGCTACTACGGCGAGCTCGATCCGAAGACGCTGCAGGCATGGGCGCGCTGGGAGGTGCGCTTCGGGATCGTCAAGCACCTCCCCGACGTGGCGCAGGCGTTCGACGGCCGCTTCGTGCCACGCTCGGACGCCGCCGACGGCGGCGGCTGAGCGTTCACTGCGAAAGCAGCAGCGCCATGACGTTCGACGTGCGCAGCGTGCCGTCGCGCCGGCGGTAGTGGTCGCGGCGCACGCCCTCGAGCTCGAAGCCGAAGCGCTCGTACAGCGCGATCGCGCGCGCGTTGTCGGGCCACACCTCGAGCTCGATCTTATGCAGCTGCGCGCCGCGGGCGTGCTCGATCGCGGCGGTGAGCATCGCGCGCCCGTGGCCCTTCCCGCGCGCCTCGGCCACGATCGACATCCCGAGCCCCGCGACCCCGGGGGCCGGCGTGCCGTGCAGGCCGAGCGTGCCGACGATGCGGGCGCCGTCGTCGAGGACGAACAGCGCGTCGCCGGCGGCGAGCATCGCGTGGACGCGCTCGGTCAGGCGCGCGACGTCGACGGGCGGCTCGGTGGCGATCCAGCGGTCCTCCTCGGCGACCGCGGCGACGACTGCCACGAAGCCGTCGACGTCACCGGACGTGGCGCGGCGGACCGTCATCCGCCGTAGTTCACCAGCTCGGCCCCGCGACCGCCAAGCCCGCGTGACCGGAGACTACCCCTGCGCCGAGACCTGGGCGATCAGCCGCGCGCCCGCCGCGCCGCCGGCCGTCTTGCCGGCCTGCGGCGCGCCGTCGAGCCCGTCGAAGTTCGGATCGGTCACGGACGGGTCGCCGGCCACGACGCGCTCGCAGCCGTGTGCGGCGGCGTAGATGCCCTCGGCGGCGTTCTGAACGTACGCGACGTCGTTGCCCGCGCCGCAGTCATAGAGGTCCGCGCCGGCGCCGCCGTAGAGGACGTCGTCGCCGTCGCCGCCGCTGATCCGGTCGATCCCACCACCGCCGAGCACGATGTCGTTGCCGGGCCCGCCGTCGGAGATGCCGTCGCCGAGCTGATCGGTGTCCTCGCGCGACGCCACCGTGCGGCCGCCGCGCACGACGTCGTTGCCGGCACCGCCGTGGATGACCCGGTCGGTGCCGCCGCCGGTGAAGATGTAGTCGTCGCCGTCGCCGCCGTCGATCTGCTCCTCGGCATCGGAGCGCTTCTCGACGATGAAGTCGTTGCCGCTGCCGCCGAAGACCTTGTCCGCGCCGAGCCCGCCGTCGATGCGGTCGTCGCCGGGGCCGCCGTCGATGGTGTCCTCGTCGGCGCCGCCGTTGATCGTGTCGTTGCCGTTGCCGCCGGTGATGTGGTCGTCCGCTGCGTCGCCGGTGATCGTGTCGTTGCCGTCGCCGCCGGCCAGCACGTCGGGCTGCGAGCCGCCGTCGATCGTGTCGTCGCCCGCGTCGCCGGTGACGCGATCGGCGCCCGCGCCGGCGGACACGTCGTCGTTGCCGGCACCGCCGTCGATGTGGTCGTCGCCGCCGCCGCCCACGAGCCGGTCGTTGCCCGTGCCGCCGCTCAGGCTGTCGTCGTCGGTGCCGCCGTCGAGGCGATCGTTGCCGCCGAAGCCGCGCAGGGTGTCCTTGCCGCCCTTGCCATACAGGCGATCGGCGTGCGACGTCCCGACGAGCGTGTTCGCCTTCGCGGTCCCGCGCCGGGTGACGGCGGCGGCGCTCGCGACGAGCGTGAGGGCGAGTGCCGCTGCGAGCGCGGCCGGT
>DASXCR010000044.1:0-3306 GCA_036491075.1 Solirubrobacteraceae bacterium | reverse complement strand
GGCCCGTAGGCGTTGAACGGCCGGCAGATCGTGTAGGGCAGGCCGTGCTCGGCGTGTGCCGCGCGGCACCAGACCTCGCCCGCGAGCTTCGAGAAGCCGTACGCCGAGCGCGGCATCGCGACGTCCCAGACGTGCTCCTCGGTCGTCGGGTACTCCGTCGCGCGCTCGAACACCATCGAGCTCGACACGTATGTGAAGCGCTCCACCTCGCAGTCCAGGGCCGCCTGGATGACCGCGTCGTAGAGCGCCGAGTTCACCGCGGTCAGCGTGTGCGGGAGCTTGTGGAAGTTCGCGATCCCGCCGACGATCGCGGCGAGGTGGATGACGTGCGTGCAGCCGTCGGTCGCCCTGCGCGCCTCCTCGTGGCGCCGCAGGTCGCCGGTGTGGACCTCGCAGCCCTCGCGCATCCACTGCGGCGCCACGCGCTGGTCGGAGACGCGCACCTCCCACGAGGGATCGCCGAGCAGGCGTCGCACGACCGCGGCGCCGATGGTGCCGGCGCCGCCCGTGACGAGCACGCGCCTCATCGGCGGCGGGCCGTGCCGGCGGCGGACCTCACAGCGGGACGCGGCCGTTGGCGATCGGCGACAGCTCGGCGACGTAGGCGAAGACCTGCGCCGCGCCGAAGCAGTTCCACGGATCGACGACGAGCGCGTCGCCGCCCGCCAGCGCGGCGATCTCGTGCAGCGGGTCCGGGCCGCGGAACTCGTCGTGGTTGGCGGCGACGACGATCGCGTCGGCGCCCGCGACGGCCTCCTCGAACGGCGGCGTCGGCGTGGCGACGCGCGGGTCGTGCACCGCGACGTCGGCGAGCTCGCGCTCGAGCAGGCGCACGAGCTTGTGCGCGAGCGAGTCGCGCTCGTCGTCCGTGTTGCCCTTGAAGGCGAGCCCGAGGACCGCGATCTTGCGCCCGTTCAGCGATCCCAGCCGGCGCTTCATACCCTCGACGAGAAACAGCGGCACCGACTCGTTCACGCGCGAGACGGCGAGCAGCATGCCGGGGGCGTTGGAGCGCTCCTCGCTGAAGGCGAAGTCCTTGCGCAGGCAGGTCCCGGCCGTGAAGCCCGGCGACGCGATCCCGCCGCGCGGGTAGTCGCGGTTGATGAGCTCGATGACGTCGAAGACGTTCGCGCCGTGCTGCTCGCAGTCCATCATCAGCAGGTTCGGCAGCGCGAAGTTCGCGTAGCGCAGGATGTTCGTCCAGATCTTCGCGAGCTCCGCCTGCACGGGCGTCGTCTGCACGATCGGCGCGCCGAAGATCGAAAACAGCGCGCCGACGCGCTCGCCCGACGCCTCCCCGACCCCGCCGACGATGCACGGCAGCGTCTGGATCTCCTCGAAGAAGCGGCCCGCGGCGATCCGCTCGGGCGCGTGGGCGACGAAGACGTCCTCGCCGATCACGAGGTCGCGGTGCTTGGCGAGGTAGCCCGCGACGAACTCCGTCGTGCCGGGGGCGATCGTCGAGCGCAGCACGATCGTATGCCCGGGGCGCAGGTGGCCGAGCAGGTCGTCGAGCGCCGAGCGGATGTCGGAGATGTCGATCTCGACGTGCGAGAACGAGGGGGTGCCGAGCGTGATCACGATGTGCTCGGCGAGCGCCGCGTCGGCGACGCGATCGGAGACCGTCAGCGTCCCCGCCGCGAGGACGCGCTCGAGCGCCTTCTGCGCGCCCGGCTCCTCGAAGGGCATGCGACCGTCGCGAACGGCTTGCAGACGACCCGCGTCCTTGTCGACGCCGAGCACTCGCATGCCCCGGTCAGCGAACGAAATGGCCAGCGGGAGGCCGATCCGGCCCAGCCCGATGACGGCAACCTCGGCGGACATGTGCGCCGGAATCTATCGCTCGGCGGATGCCGCGAGCATGCGGTGCCGCAGGTACTGCCGCGCGAAGCCCGTGACGAAGCGGGGGTTGTAGCGCGCGTAGCGGCGCCACAGGCGGCGCGGCTCGTGCGCGAGGCGGTAGGACCACTCCAGGCCCGCGGACTGCATCCACAGCGGCGCCTGCGGTACGAGGCCCGCGTGGAAGTCGAACGCGGCACCGACGCCGAGCAGCACGGGCGCGTCGAGCCGCTCGCGCATCGCGGCCATCCACTTCTCCTGCTTGGGGGCGCCGACGCCGACCCAGACGACGTCCGCGCCGGAGTTGTTCATCTCGGCGACGATCGCGTCCTCCTCCTCCTCGGAGAGGTCGCGGAAGGGAGGCGAGTAGCCGCCGACGATCTTCACCCCGGGGAAGCGCTGGCGCAGGTTCAGCGCGAGCTGAACGAGCGCGCCCTGGTTGCGCCCGCCGTAGAGGTACATGCGCGTGCCGTTCTGTGCGGCGCGCTCGCAGTAGCGGGCCATCAGCTCGGGGCCGTAGACGCGCTCCTCGAGGTCGCCGCCGAGGGCGTTCATCGCCCACACGAGCGGCTGGCCGTCGGGGACCGTCATCGACGCGTTGAGCACGGCCTCGCGCAGCTCGGGATCCTCGTTGCAGACCATGATCGTGTGCGTCGCCGCGACGCAGACGTAGCCCTTCTCGCGGTGCGCGATCGAGGCGTCGATCCACGCGATCGTCTCGTCGTAGTCGGTCACCGACAGCGGCACGCCGAGGATGCTCACCTCGGAGGGCGCGACGGGAGCTGGGACGGACTGAACCGGGAGGGAGATCCGGTGCAGCCCGCCTGGGAGGGGGCGGGAGAGGGTCATGCTGGGGTCTAGGACGATGTGGGGTGCGGCTAAGTTACGAGTGAGAACGCTCAGGACACCCAAAGGTTGCGATCTTGCAAGATGTGCCTTCTTTCGGCCCTACCCCGGGTGTGGGGAGCAGGAACGTCGGGGGTCGCGTCATTAGGCTGCACCGATCCCGCGCGCGCTCGTGACCGGCATCACCGGACAGGACGGCTCCTACCTCGCCGAGCTGCTGCTGCTGCGAGGCTACGAGGTCGTCGGCATGGTGCGCTCGCCCGGCGCGGAGGTCGACGGCGTGCGCACGGTCCACGGTGACCTCGCCGATCCGGGCTCGCTGCGGGCGGCGGTGCTCGAGACGGCGCCGGACGAGCTCTACCACCTCGCGGCGCCGACCTTCGTGCCCGCCTCGTGGGAGGACCCCGCGGCCACGCTGGCGCTTGTCGCCGGGGCCACGGGGACGCTGCTGAACGCCGCGCGCGAGGTCGACGGCGTGCGCGTCGTCGTCGCGAGCTCGGGTGAGATCTTCGGCGCCGCGACGCGCTCGCCGCAGGACGAGCGCACCGCGATGCGCCCCCGCTCGCCCTACGGCGTCGCGAAGCTCGCGGCGTTCGGCCTCGTCGACACGCTGCGCGAGCG
>DASXCR010000043.1:0-4091 GCA_036491075.1 Solirubrobacteraceae bacterium | reverse complement strand
GCGCGGCGCGCGGCGTCGGGGGCCGCGAGATCCCAGAAGAGCACGACCTCGCCCGACGCGATGTCGACGACCTCGATGTGGTCGATGCGCGTCGGATCGAGCTGCGCCGGCCTGCGGCTGGAGCGCGTGTAGAGCAGGCGGTACTGGCGGTTGGCCCTCATGTCCCGCAACGTAGCTCGCCGGAGCGCCGCCGGCGCACGCTGGGCGCGTTCTGTCAGCCGGCGAGCGCTCGCGCCGCCTGCTCGAGCGCCTCGTCGCCGTGGAAGACCTCGCCGGCGGGTGTCCACACGGCGGGGACGTCGCGCACGCTGCGCCGTGCGGCGAGCGCGGTGGCTGCGTCCAGTCGCGCCGCGACCGAGCGCAGGCTCGCGGCCTTCGTGACGGCGTTCGGATGCATCTCGCAGGCGGCCGCCGCGATCAGGACGTTGTCGGGGAGGCCGAGGTCGCGACCGCCGGCGAAGGCCTGGCGAAACGCCGCGAGCGCGAACGGGACGGTGCGGCCGATCTGCCTGGCATATGTCGCGACCCGCATCGCGAGGGCGCTGTCGAAGGGGAACGGCTGCGGCCAGCGCAGCGGCTGCAATCCGCGCCGCCGCGCCGTGCGCTCGACGCGATCGAGGTACGCCTCGCGGTCGGTCTCGCAGCGCCAGCCCTCGAGCGAGTCGGCGCGCGGCAGGCCCGCGGCGAGCACGGGGATCCACTCCGCTGCGACCGGCAGCAGCTCCAGGACGCGCTCGGCGGCGAGGTACGCCTCCGGGCTGAAGAGGTCGAAGTAGAACGCCGGCGGTGGCGTGTCCGCGGCTGCACCCCCCGCAAGCACGTCGATCGTCACCACGCGCGACCCGTCCGGCGGCGGCTCAGCCGTGGATGATCCAGCCGTCGGCATCGCGGGCCGCCTCCATGACGGCCTCCGACAGCGTCGGGTGGCCGTGCACCATGCGTGCGATCTCGCCGTAGCCGCCCTCGAGCGCGCGCACGTCGACGAGTTCCTGGATGAGCTCGGTCGCGCGCGTGCCGACGATGTGCCCACCGAGCAGCTCGCCGTACTCGCGGTCGCCGACGAGCTTCACGAGGCCGGTGCGGTCGCCGTACACGGTGCCCGCGCCGACGGCGCCGAAGCTGCAGCGCCCGACGACGACGTCGTGGCCCGCGTCGATCGCTTGGCGCTCGGTCAGGCCGAAGCTGCCGACGTTCGGATAGCAGAAGGTCGCGCGCGGGACGTCGACGTAGTCGATCGGATGCGTCTTCAGGCCGGCCGCGTCCTCCGCGGCGATGATGCCCTCGTCGGACGCCTTGTGCGCGAGCGCCGGGCCGGGGACGAGGTCGCCGATCGCGTAGACGCCGGCGAGCGACGTCCGCATCGCGCCGTCGACCGCGACGAGGCCGGAGTCCGTCAGCGCGATGCCGGCCTCGTCGAGGCCGAGCCCCTCGACGTCGGGCGCGCGGCCGGCGGCTATCACGAGCCACTGCGCGCTCGCCGGCTCGCCGGCGACCGTGAACGAGACCTCGTCGGCGCCGGACCGGACGTTCTCCACGAAGACGCCGGTGCGGACCTTGATGCCCTGCTTCTTGAAGCCGCGCTCGGCGATCTTCGAGATGTCGGCGTCCTCGGTCGGCAGCACGCGGTCGAGGCCCTCGTAGAGCGTGACGTCGGAGCCCAGGCGCGCGTAGGCGGAGGCGATCTCGGTGCCCGAGGCGCCCGCGCCGACGACGGCCAGCGAGTCGGGCAGCTCCGTCAGCGCCCAGGCCTCCTCGGTCCCGATGACGCGCCCGCCGAACGTCGTCCCCGGCAGCGCCTTCTTCACCGAGCCGCTCGCGACGATGACGAACTTCGCCGCGTACTCGGTGCCGTCGAAGTTGCCGCCGACCTTCACGTTGGCGTCATCCGTCACGGAGCCGTGCCCGTCGATGACGTCGATCTTGTTCTTCTTGAAGAGCCCGGAGACGCCGCCCGTGAGGGTCTTGATGACCTTCTTGCGACGCGCGCCGACGGCGTCGAAGTCGACGAGCGGGTCGGAGACCGCGATCCCGTAGTCCGACGCGTTGCGGATGTCGGTCAGCACGTCGGCGACGCGCAGGACCGCCTTGGCGGGGATGCAGGCGTAGTTCAGGCAGCGCCCGCCGACCTGATCGGACTCGACGACGGCGGTCTTCATTCCCAGCTGCGCGGCCCGGATCGCGGCGACGTAGCCACCGGGCCCGGAGCCGATGACGATGCAGTCATACGCGGACTCGGCCATGTCGTTTGAGCCTATCGGGTGGGTTGGGCAGGACCTGGGCCGTCCGGGATCTGCAGCCGCGCCATCGGGCGGACGAGCTTCCAGAACAGCCAGCCGAGCAGACCGATCGCGACGGTCATCGCGAGGCCGAGCCAGAGCTTCTCGACGCGCGTCAGCGCGAGCGTCAGGATCGCGATCTGCAGGCCGAGGATGCACTCGAACAGCAGCACCGCCCAGTACTGGCGGGCGAGCATCCCGACGCCGGCGATCAGCAGGAGCGCCGTCGTGCCGATCGCGACGCCCTTGGGGTTGCCCTGTCCGGAGAGGCCGTGCACGGTCAGCGTCGCGACGACGTTCGCGATCGCGAAGGCGAACGCGATCAGCGCGGCGAGCGTGACGACGCGCGGCCGCTCGCCGGGTGCGAGCGGCTCGAGCTGGCGGCGGACCTCGGCGTCGCGGGCGCGGCTGCGGGCGTAGCGGTCGGGTCGCGGGCCGGGCTGGGCCGCGGGCTCGGCCGGTGGGGCCTCCGCCTCGCCGGCGGCGGGTGGCGGCGAGGATCCGGCCGCGGCCGGCTGGACGGCCGCGTCGCGCGCGGGCGCTCCCGTCTCGCCGCCATCGGAGCTGTCCGGACCGCTCCTAGGCCGGCGCGACGCCATCGATCCCTCCCCGGACGGCCCTGCGCAGCGCGGCGGCAGCGGCCTGCGGGTCGGCCGCCTCGGTGATCGCGCGCACGACGGCGATCCGCCGCGCGCCCGCCGCGACCACCGCGTCGACGTTCGTCGCGTCGATTCCGCCGATCGCGAAGAACGCCAGCGCGGCGTGGGCGCCCGCGAAGCGCACGAGCTCCAGGCCGACCGCGGCCCGGCCCGGCTTGGTCGGCGTCGCGTGGACCGGCCCGACTCCGATGTAGTCCGCGACGCCCGCGGCCGCGTCGATCTCGCCGGGGAAGTGCGTCGACTGCCCGACGATCGCATCCTCGCCCGCGATCTCCCGCGCCTCGGGCACGTCGATGTCGTCCTGCCCGACGTGACAGCCGTCGGCTCCGGCGTCGCGCACGAGGTCGGGGCGATCGTTGAGGATCAGCAGTGCGCCCGCGTCGTCGCACAGCCGCCGTGCGACAGCGGCTCCGGCCAGCAGCTCGTCGCGGCTCGCCTGCTTGTCGCGCAGCTGGACGACGTCGACGCCGCCGGCGAGGGCCGGCGCGAGCACGTCCCGCAGTGCCCGGCCGCCCGGCCGCAGGTCGCAGACGAGGTACAGCGCGGCGGTCTGCAGGCGGGCGAGACGATCGTGGGGCGAGGCCATGCCGCCCATTGTGGCAACGTGGCCGACGTCGGCTCGGTGGGGTCTCGTCGCGGCGCGTCCCCGGCGGCTTGCGGCGGGCGGCGGGGAGACGCCGATCGCCGGCGAGGTCGCGCGGCTTGCCTTCCGGACGGCGCATCCGCAGGTCGTCGCGGACTGCCGGCGGAGGTCGTCACGACCCGCCCAGGGAGCGTCGTGAGGGATGTCCCTTTCTCGGCGGGTAGCGCCTGCTACTCCCCGGCGAGTAGCACGAGCTACCCGCCCGCGAGGACACACGTCGTGCTCGCGCCGCGCCGATTCACGTCGCACACCGCACGCACGGAGGCACCGAACATCCGCAGGTCCGAAGCCCGTGACCGGCCGGCGACGTGCAGCGTTCCGCCAGGTCCCCGCGAGGACGAGTGGACTCGGGAATGGCTCCACTAGGATGGACTCACGGGAGCCCGCGAGCGCGGGCTGAGAGGGCGTCACGCCGACCGTCAGCAGCTGATCCGGGTCATGCCGGCGAAGCGAGGTGCAATGCCGCAGCATCCCAACGCAACGTCTGACGTCGTCGTCATCGGCGGCGGCGTG
>DASXCR010000042.1:0-9828 GCA_036491075.1 Solirubrobacteraceae bacterium | reverse complement strand
CCGTCGAGATGCGGACGCCACTGCGCGGCGTCGGCGAGCGCCCGCTCGCGCGTCTCGGCGAGGTCGCTGACGTTGATGAACAGCTCCCAGAAGATGTCGCGCGCCCATCGCGCCTGCGTCGCGGCATCGGGCCCGGGCGTGCCGAAGTACGCGTTGATCGAGCGGATCAGCGCCGGGTCGGCGAGCTGCGAGACGACGTCGATCTCGCCGTCGGACTCCGCGACAAGCTCACGTGCATAGCCGAGCATCGCCTCGCCGAGCAGCGGCATGTCCTCGCGGCGCACCGCGCGATCCATCGCCGCGTGATCGTGGTGATAGAGCGGCGTGTCGTCGACGCCGAGGATGAACGGGCCGGTGACGGCGACCATCTTCGGCCCGTACAGCCCCGCGGTGAAGCGCGCGGGATCGCCGAGCACCTCCCTGACGTCCTCCGCGAGCGCGACCACGGTCGTCTGCCCGGCGCAGACGATCGGCTTGTGCCTGCGCATGAAGCGAAAGACGTGCGGCGCCGTCCTGCCGGCGACCTGTCCGAAGAGATTCGCGACCTCTTCGGCGAGCTTGTCGGGGGCGTTCTCGAAGCGCTTGCGGATCTCGTCGTCGATGCCCATCAGCCGGCCGTCCCGTCCGCGAGCGCGGCGAGCGCGCTCATGCCCGGCACGAAGAGATACTCGCCACCGCGCGTCGTGACGAACGGCTCCTGCGGCGAGAGGAAGAACGGCGGGTCGCCCTGAATCGTCATCCTGCCGCCTCCCGAGCCTGCCGGCGCGCCGAGCAGGAAGTCGCGGTCGTGGCCGAGGCCGAAGATGTTGCCGTCGTTGAGCCACTGCATCTGCACGGCCTCGAACTGGCGCGAGATGCTCGCCTGGAAGCTCACGAACACGAGGCCGCGCCGGGTGCCGTCGTCGCGCAGGACGCCGGCGGGCAGCGGCGGCCCGTACGGCATCCCGCGGCGGATCATCCGGTGGCGGAAGGTCAGCGCTCCCTCGAAGCCGAGCGCGTCGCGCGGGTTGGAGCGGCGGATGTGCGCGCCGATCGGGCAGCGGCGGCCGTCGAGGTCGCTCGCGTAGCGAAAGTCGTTGGCGTCGCGCGCGTCGGGCTTGAACGTCGAATCGGGCCGGTCGGGGTGCGTCACGAGCGGCGAGCCGTCCGGCCAGCGCCCGACCACCTTCGCGGCGAGCTTCTGGTCGTCGCCGCCGTGATACAGCTCGGCGGCGTCGCGCAGCACGCGGCGCCACAGCGCGACGTCCTGCTCGAGCTTGCGCCAGACCATGTACGTGCCGCTCTTGCCGAGCGGGTCGGCCGGCGCGGCGGGCAGTCGGCGCTTGGGATCGTCGCGGCTGTCCTCGTCGGGATAGCCGAGCACGAACTCGCCGGCGGCGAGCGCGCGCCAGCGCCCGTCCTTCTCCGGCACGCCGCCGCCCGGCGCCTTGGCGTCGGTGGCGCCCTCGACCGCGGGCTGCGCGAACCCGTCCGCGTAGCCGAAGTGCTCGCGCGCGCCCTTCAGCATCTCGGTGTCCTGCTGGTAGACGATCCGCAGGCCGCCGGCGTCGTCCATCGCGACGCGCATCTTGCCCAGCGCGCGCTCGTGGTCCTCGGGCGACTTCGCGTTGATCGTCAGCAGGACGTGGGCGTCTCCCGTCCCCAGTCCCGGCTCCCAGCTCGCCGGATCGTTGGCGCCGACGTCGCCGAGGCGCTCGGCGCGCTTGGACATGCCGTCCAGGAACTCCGCGGAGAAGCTCTGGACGACCTCGTCCGAGACGCCCAGCGCGGCCAGGCCGGTGGCCGTCACGGCGACGTTCAGCGTCGTGATCGGCTTGCCGTCCGTCCACGGCTGCGCCGTCGTGACGTGGTCCAGCAGGCCGGAGAACCAGGCGCGCGCCTGCTCGGGTGCACATGCGATCTTCACGAACGCGTACGACGTGCAGTCGTAGTCGTTGCCGTAGGCGCGCAGGATGTCGCCCTGCAGGTCGCGCAGGTCGATCTGGGTGTGGGCGCTCATCGCACCGCTCCGAACTCCGCGACGAACGCCTGCTGCAGGTCGGCGGGGGCCATGCCCTGGGCGCGCGTCGCGAACGCCCGCAGCTGCTCACTCTGTGCGAGGCTCGCCTTGACCTTCGCGACGGTCGCCGCGCCGTAGGCCGCGTAGAAGAAGCCGCAGTCGATCTGGTTGTGCTTCAGGTAGGCCTTGAGCGCGTCGCCCGTCGCGGGCTCCGGGCAGCCGATACAGCGTCCCCAGATCTCGCCGGCCACGTCCGACAGCGCCACGCAGAGCTCGTCGAGATAGCCGTCGAGGTCGCCGTCGGCGTTGCTCGAGAACGCGAGCCAGGGCACGGCGAGGTGCTCCTCCTTGCGTTGCTTGAAGGACGGGTCGTTGAAGAAGTCCGCGACGATCACCCAGCGCGCCATGTGCGTGCGGGCGCTGCGCGCGAGCGGGCTGTCGGCGGAGCGCCCGAGCCCCTCGAGGTACGTGCGCAGCGGTCCCTCCTCGCCCGCCTTGATCGGCGTCAGCGCGAGGAAGCCGACCGCCTGGCCGCAGACGTTGACGGCCTTCACAGGCAGTGCTGGGCGTCGGTCAGCATCTTCGCGTAGGCCGCGGCGAACGCGTCGGGGCTCAACGCAGCCGCGTCGCGCTTGAGCGGGGCGAGCTTCTCGTCGAGCTGCAGCGACTCCCTGATCATCGTGATCGTCGCCTCCGGATAGGCCGAGTAGTAGTGGCTGGCCGCGACCTCGTTCTCCTTGATGTAGTCCTTGAACGGACCGACCGGCAGCGCCTTCGGAAAGCCGAACGAGCTGCCCCAGAATGCCGCCATCCCGGTGGTCAGGATGTGCGAGAAGGCGTCGATGTACTCCTCCCAGCCTCCGTTGAAGTTGCTCTCGAAGTACATGTGCGTGTAGCGCAGCCTCTGCTTGGGCTGCGGCGCGCCGTTGTAGGGGATCTTCGACACGAGCGACCAGCGCGCGAAGTGGATGAACGACAGCTTGACGAGCGTCCCGGTGAGCTTGGGGAAGTGCTTGGCGACGAAGAACAGGAGTGGCAGGAACAGCTTGCCCCACCACTTGAGCGTGCTGAAGACCGTGATCGCGATCGCCTGCCCGTCGACGTTTCGCTGCGACGGGGTGCCGGTCGCGGTGATCGGCCCGGCGATGGGGACGCTGGTGCTCACGGCGGCCAACGTACGCGCCGCATCGGACAGCGTCAAGTGTGCGTTCGGCCACACGCTCGGGTGCGCGCGCCGGACGGTGGCGGCCGCGCCGGCGCGGCCACCACCCGCCTGCGCCCGGCTCAGCAGCCGACGTACGAGCCGGCGGTCGCCGTCGCGTAGTGGTCGCCGATCTCGCAGCTCGGCAGCGCCTCGTCGTCGAGCGCGAACTCGTCGTAGGACGCCTGCGCGCTCCCCGCCCCGCCGAACGTGAGCGGGAACGTCGTGTTCGCGATCGACTGCACGCCACCGGCCGGCAGCAGCTGCGTGACGTCGGCGCCGTCGACGTAGATGTGCGCCGTCGATCCGTTGCCGTTCATCGTCGCAGCGACGTAGTGGTAGTGCCCGTCCGCGGGGACGCCTGTCGTCGACTGCGCGATCGTCGTCACGCGCGCCTTGCGCAACCACACCTCGTTGCCCGACCCGGCGTTCATGACCGTCAGCTGCAACCCGTTCTGGCCGTTGTTGAAGAGCTCCTGGGACTTCGCCGTCGACGAGCGCTTGATCCAGCCCTCCATCGTGAACGGGCTGCCGACGTCCAGCGAGCTCGCATGGGCACCCGCCCCGTGTCGTTCACGCCGTCAAACGACGCGGCCGTGTTCGCGTCCCCCACGATCACGCCGGTGGCGCCGAGCGTCACGCCCCCGAGGTAGGACCCGTTGTTGGCGTTCGGCGAGGAGTCCAGCAGCGCCGTGCCCGACGGCTCGCCGAAGCGCCAGTAGCCGGCCGGGGAACCGACGAGCACCTCGTCGGCGTACGGCGAGGGCGCTGCCTAACAGACCGGCGGTCGTTCAGGTGAGCGAATGTGGCCGCGTATGCGCACGCTCAGCCGGTTTCGAGCTCGATCCGCATCGCGCGCGCGAGCGTGCGGCCGAGCACGTGGTCGGCGTCGCCGAAGCGCACGCTGATCGGGCCGTCGAACGGCTGGTGCGCCGTCACGACGCAGCGCTCCCCGATCGCGATGCCCTGCTCGGCGAGGTAGCGCAGCATCCGCGAGTCGGAGTCCGAGACCCGTACGAAGCGCCCGCCCGCGCCGACGGCGACGCTGCTCAGCGCCTCGGTGTCGCCCTCGTCGATGACAAGGTCGGAGTCGGGGATCGGGTCGCCGTGCGGGTCGTGGGTCGGGTGGCCGAGCTTGGCGGCGATGCGCGCCTCGAGGTCTTCCGAGAGCACGTGCTCGAGCGCCTCGGCCTCCTCGTGGACGCGATCCCACGGGACGTCGAGGTGCTCGGCGAGGTAGAGCTCGAGCAGGCGGTGGTGGCGCAGCATCTCGAGCGCGAGGCGCTCGCCGGCGGGCGTCAGGCGCACGCCGTGGTAGGGCTCGTGGATCGCCAGGTCGCGCTCGGCGAGCTTCTTGACCATCGCCGAGGCCGAGGCCGGCGTGACCCCGCAGCGCTCGGCAAGCGCGTTCGTGCTGACGGACATGCCGCCCGCGCGCTGCTGCAGGCCGTAGATCTCCTTGGCGTAGTCCTCGATCGCGCTGCTGCGGTTGGCGCTCGCGGGCTCCGATCCGCGCGAGCGGCCAGCGTCGGCGGCGTGTCGGGTCGGCGGTGCCACGAGACCGTGACTATGGCACGGCGAAACCCGCTCGCGCCCTGCGCGGCAGCCGCCTGACGCGCAGTGTGGCCCGTCCTTGCCCATCGTGGTGCTCGTCGCGTCGCGAGTGCGATCGTGACCGCCGTCGTGCGGCGGCCCCAGACGTGCGAACCCCTACGAGCAGCCCTCCTGCGCCAGCACCTTGCGATGGTTGAGCTTGACCGCGCGCAACACGCGATCGGCGCCGTGCGGGCCGCCCGCGGTCGTCGCGACGCGTATCCGGTAGCGGCCACCCGGGCGCAGACCCTTCACTGGCGCGCAGACGACCTGCGGCCCGCCGCGCCCGAACACGCGCTGGACGTTCGTCTTCACCGTGCGCCCCGACGCCGAGCGCATGCTGAAGCGCACGTTCACCGACGAGCAGCCGTCATCGACGAGGCCGTACGCGTAGCCCCGCCCGTGCCCCGTGTAGCGCGCGGGGAGCGTGACGAGCCGCGCCGAGCCCGCGCGCGCCGCGGCGCCCGCGGTCGCGTCCAGGCGCCCGAGCAGCACGCCTCCACCGGCCCGCCGCCCGGCCACGACGAGCCTGCCGTCGGGCTGTCGCACCGCGCCGAACGCGCCGTCGGTCAGCGGATCGAAGCCGGCGCCGGTGAACGCGAGGGTGCGCCCGCGGGTCCCGTAGGAGCAGTCGAACGCGCCGCTCGGGCCGTAGCGCGCCGCCAGCGTGCCGCCGCTCGCGGCGCCGGCCACGACCGCCGTGCCGTCGGGCTGCAGTGCCAGCGCACGCGCGAGCGAGACGGGCGCCGCGCCCGTCGCCGCCGCGCGCCCGAGCTGCGTGACGCGGCTTCCGCGCGCCCCGAAGCCCGTGTCGAGCGCACCGCCGGGCGTGAACGCCGCGAGCAGCACGTCGTCGTCGCCCGCGGCGTCCGTCGCCCTGCCGGCGCCGACGAGGCGCCCGTCGGGACGCTGCGCGAGCGCGTAGATGGCGGAGCTCGCAACACCGGCCGCCGACGCGCGCCCGAGCTGCACGAGCAGCCGGCCCTGGTGTCCGAAGCTCGCGTCGAGGCGCCCTGCGCTCGTCAGGCGAGCGACGAACGCCCGGTCGCCGCCGTCGCGCGCGCTCGCGCGGCCCGCGACGACGATCCGCCCGTCGGGCAGCAGGACGAGCCCGCGCGCCGTCGACGACGCGTGGCGGATCGCCGAGCCGAAGCCGAGCTGCAAGACCGCGAAGCCGCCGTTGCCGAAGCCCGGGTCGGGCACGCCGCGACCGTCGAAGCGCGCGATTGCGACCTGCTCGCTGGGCACGCCGTCGTCGTTTGAGACGCGCACGCTGCCCGCCACGACGATGTGGCCGTCGGACTGCAGCGCGATCGCGGCCGGCCCCGTGCCGTCGGGCAGCGTCGGCTCGTCGGCGGGATGGTCGTCGTCGGTGTCGTCGTTCGGCGTCGGGTCGCGCAGCGTCACGCCCGCGGCGCCGAACAGGCCGTCGGTCACCCCGGCCGGATCGAAGCGGGCGAGCGCCCACTGCTGGCCCGCGATGCCGGCGACGATCGTCGAGCCGTCGGCCTGCACGGCCACCGCGCCCGCCCGTTGCGGCGGCGCGCCGCTGCCCAGCATGTCGCCGCGACCCAGCCCGCCGGCGAACGACGGGTCGGCGACGCCGGCGCTCGTGAAGCGTGCGGTCAGCACGCTCTCGCCGAGCGCGGTGTTCGCGCCCTCCGTGCCCGCGACGACGATCCGACCGTCGGGTGCGAGCGCCACGGCGCCGGCGCGCGCGCCGAGGCCGAACGGGATCGACGGATCGCCGCTCGGACTCGCCAGCCCGCCGTGGCCGAAGCCGGAGTCCGGTTGGCCGGCGGCCGCCGCGACCTGCGTCAGTGCGAGCGACAGCACGACCGCGACCGTGGTCGCGATCGCACCCGGATGTCGCGGGCTCACTGCTGCGGGGTCCCGGTCGGGGCCGTGCCGGTGGCGAAGATCGTGAAGTTCGCCCGCGGGACGAGACCGAAGCCCGAGAAGTCGCCGCCCGCGTAGACGCGCGCGCCATCCGCCAGCAGGTCCGTCACGCCGCCGCCCGCAGGCTCCGGCGAGAACAGCGTGGCGGGCTTGCCCGTCGCCGGATCGACCGCCGCGAGTCCGTCGCGCCGGCGACCGCCGAGCAGCTCGAAGCGCCCCGCCACGTACAGCCGCGAGCCCGTCAGCGCGAGTGCCGTGACGGCGTCGTCGGGCAGCGGTTGGAAGCCGCGATGCAGCCCGCCGGTGGCGGCGTCGAGCGAGACCAGGTTGTGGCGATACAGCGGGATCTTGCGCACCCGCCGCTTGCCGTCGCGCGGCTCGAGGGGGACGATCTTCGTGCCCGAGCGGCGATCGAGGCGGCCGCCCGCGTAGACGGTCTTGGCGCTGCGAACCAGCGCGTTGACCTCGCCGTCGATGTGCGCGTCGTAGCCGTAGTCGACGCTCGCGTCGTCGAGGTGCACGGCGAGCAGGCCGTTGCGGTAGTCGAAGCGATGCTTGCGGCGCGGCCCGATCGGTCGCGACACGCTGATGTCGCCGCCGACGAGCAGCCGGTCGTGCAGCGGCGCGAGCGCCTCCACGTCGGCGAACCTGAACGAGGCACGACGTAGGGAGCGCGGCGCGTTGAAGCGTGGCGCGAGCTTGTTCGCGTCGAGGTCGATCGCGGCAAGCGACGGATGGCTCCTGCCGCCGACGCGATCGAAGGACCCGCCCACGTACAGCCGCTTGCCGGCCGCCGCCAGGGCGCCGACGCGGCCGCGAACCGGCACGTCGAGGACGCTCAGCGCGCCCGTCGTGACGTCGAACCCGGCGAGCCCCTTGCGCGTCGCGCCATTCGCCGTCTTGAACGCGCCGCCGGCGAACAGGCGCCCGTCGGCGACGGTCAGCGCGGCCACGTCGTCGTCGGTGCCGGCTCCCCACGCGGGGTCGGGCAGGCCGTTGACGGCGTCGATCGCGGCGAGGTGGTTGGCGACGATCCGGGGCGCGCTCGTGAACTTCCCGGCGGCGATCAGGCGCCCGGCGACGATGCTGAGCGCGTACACGTCGTCGTCGGGATCCGGATCGAAGTTCGGGTCGACCGCGCCCGTCGTCGCGTCGACGGCGGCCAGCCGGTTGCGCGGCTGCTCGTTGACCTTCGTGAACTCGCCGCCGACGTAGAGCTCCGGCCCGACCATCGCGAGCGTGTAGGCGTCCTTGTCGAGGAACAGCCGGAACGCCTGGCTGGCCTCTCCGGTGACCGGATCCAGCGACGCGACCGCGTTGTTGAACGCCCGCCCGATCTCCGTGAAGTGCCCGGCGACGAAGAGGTGCGTGCCGTCGGTCGCGAGGTTGTAGACGTTGCCGTTCGTCGACGGGCTGAAGTTCGGATCCAGCGCTCCGGTCGAGACGTCGAACGCCGCCAGGCCGGCACGGCTGCGACCGGAGACCTCGGTGAACGTACCGCCGACGTAGAAGCGCGAGCCGAGCGCGAGCACCGCGTCGACCTGGCCGTTGGGGACCGCGTCGAACGCCGGATCGAGCTCGCCGGTCGTCGTGTCCAGCACGGCGATTCCGCTGCGGCTGTGCCCGGCGATGCCGGTGAAGCGG
Organism: Solirubrobacteraceae bacterium; assembly: GCA_036491075.1. Lineage (GTDB taxonomy): Bacteria > Actinomycetota > Thermoleophilia > Solirubrobacterales > Solirubrobacteraceae > CADCVQ01. Next base: position 1,492 of record DASXCR010000042.1, on the reverse strand, counting down.
CCGTTGACGAACATCCGCGAACCGGCGATCGCGAAGTCCTGCACGCTCTGGTCGGCGCCCGGGTTGAAGGCGGGGTCGACCGCGCCGGTCGCCGGGTCCAGCGCCGCCAGACGGCGCCGGATGACGGCGCCGACGTGCAGGAAGTCGCCGCCGACGTAGAGGCGGCCGCCGTCGAGCGCGAGCGCGAGCACGTCGTCGTCGACGACCGGGGCGAAGTTCGGGTCGACGGCGCCGCTCGCGAGGACGTGCGCGAGGTTCTTGCGCGGCAGCCCGCCGACGGCGTCGAAGTGACCGCCGACGTAGTAGCCGCCGGTGCCGTCCGGGACGAGCGCGAAGCCGGTGCCGCGCACGTCGGGGAACTGCGTCGCGCGCAGGCCGCTGACCGGGTCCAGCGCGACGCCGCCGCCGGTCGGCGGGCCGATGCGCGTGAAGTCGCCGCCGAGGAAGATCGTGTCGTTGCTGCGCGCGAGCGCGTCGACGTCGCCGTTGGTGACGAACGCCGGGCTTGGCAGGGGCCGCGCGGGCGGCGGCTGGGGCGCCACGGCGCCCGCGCCCGCCGGCGCCGCGCAGAGCGTCGCGAGGGTCGCGACGAGCATCCCGAGGAGCCGTGCCGGCGCGCCTGCACGTCCGTGTCCAGCCGACCTGATCCCGACGAGGAGCCTCGACAGGGGAGTCATCGTCCCGCCTCCCTAACCCGATGTGTGCCGCGTGACCTGCCGGCCGAACCTATCGCCAGGCGAAACGCAAGCCGCATGCGAGAAGTTGCGCGGTAACGCGGAGGCGGTTCGTCGCGCGCGTCGGATGGGGATGGCATATCGAGGCGGGGCTCGCGGCCCTTCGCCTGATCGTGCGCGGGACCTTCGACCGCCACCCGGACTGCAGCTCGTGCTGGGTCACTGGGGCGAGATGCTCCTGTTCGCGCTCGACCGGATCGACAGCCTCTCCAACGTCGCGACCCACCTCGAGCGCCGCGTCGCCGACTACTTCGCAACGAACGTCCACATCGCGACCAGCGGCATGCTGAGCCCCCGCCTGCTGCGAGCCGCGCTGGACTTCACGAGCATCGAGCGCATCCTGCTCTCCGGGGACTACCCCTTCCACCAGCTCGACACGGCGACGCTCACCGACTTCCTGCGGACGCTCCCCGACCGCGAGGATAGGGAGAAGATCGCCCACGCAAACGCGGAGGCGCTCTACGGCTGCGAGGCGCTCGCTGTCGGACGGGCGTCGCAGACAGCGCAGCTCGCACAGCAGGCATGAGCTCGCGTCGCCGCACGGGTCCGCCCGCGTGCGCCCGCTCGTGGCGGAACGTCACCTCGAAGGCTCGCCGCGCGAGCCGCAACGAACGCTGGTAGCGAGCCTGCGAAGTCGGCTGAAGTCCCGCAACGCCGGGGCAACCGCTAGCGTAGGCCGATCTGAACCCGACTCGGGAGTACTCAATGACCAAGCAGGAGCTCGCACAGAAGGTGGCCACGGACACCGGTCTCAGCGG
>DASXCR010000041.1:0-12761 GCA_036491075.1 Solirubrobacteraceae bacterium | reverse complement strand
AGCTTGGCGAGCATCAACACGGCGGTCAGCACCATCACGCTGCCGATGACGCGCTGCACGACCGGTCCGCGACCGGCGCGCCGTACGCGATCCATGATCCTGCGGCCGCCGAGCGACAGCGCGAGCAGCACGAGCGCCGAGCCGACCGAGTACGCGAGGCCGACCGCGACGAGCGAGCCGGTGGTCCCGCGGCTCGCGCTCACGGTGATGACCGCGGTCAGGATCGGTCCCGCGCACGGGGCGTAGACGAAGCCGAGCGCGCCGCCGACGGGCAGGCCCGACCAGAAGCCGTCGCCCCCGCCGCGCGGACCCAGGCGCGACAGCGGCGCGAGCCGTGCCTCGATCCAGTGGCTCGCACGCGGGATCAGCAGCGTGAGGCCGAAGAGCCCGAGCACGACGATCGCCAGCGTGCGCAGCGTCCCGCTCGCGAAGCCGACGCCGTCGACGAGCTTGGCGACACCGATGATCGTGATCGTGAACGTCAGCGTCAGGCCCGTGACGACTCCGAGCGGCCGGCGCCGTCCGCCGCTGCCGCTGGCCGACAGCAGGGCGGGCAGGACCGGCAGCACGCACGGCGTGATCGCGGTGGCGGCTCCCGCGAGCAGGGCGAATGCGAGCAGGACGATCATCGGGTACTCGGGTGTTCGCGCATCCCGCGGCCGCGGATGCGTGACGGCTCGATCGCGCGGCGGTGTCTACTAGTCTGCGGCGCCATGAAGAAGCCCTCGTTGAAGCGCGAGAAGAAGCCGACTGCGCAGGAGCTCGCGGAGGCCTCGCCATTCGACCCGGTGCCGGTGAAGATGCGCGCGCCGAAGCCCGAGAAGCAACCGAAGCCCAAGAAGGAGCCCAAGCTGCGAAAGCAGCCTCGGCAGCCGACGCCGCAGGAGCTCGCGGCGGCCTCGGCGGCCACCGCCCCCGCATCGCAGCCGGGGTCCGGGAAGCAGGGCGGGCGCCTGAGCCGGCTGGGCGGTGCGCTTGGCCGGCCGTTTCGCGCCGCGGGCCGCAAGCTCGCGGGACTGCGCGGGCCGGTGCGCATCGGCGTGTACCTCATCATCGCAGTGGTGGTCATCGTGGGCGCGCTGAAGCTGCGCGGCGGCCGCGACGACGCAAAGCTCGTCCGCGAGACGCTGAATCGGTACGAGAAGGCATCGCGCGACAAGGATTACCAGACCCTGTGCGACGACCTGTTCGCTTCCTCGTACGTCAAGCAGACCGCGAGCGGCGGCCTTCCGTGCGAGGTCGCGCTGCGCACCGCGCTCGCGAACGTCCACGATCCGACGCTGAAGGTCCTCAGCGTCGAGGTCAACGGCGACCGCGCGGCAGCGAGCGTCATGGGTTCCGCCGCCGGGCAGGTCCCCGGCAAGGACGTGTACACGCTGATCCGCGAGAACGGCTCGTGGAAGATCCTGCCGCCGCGTCCCACGAATCCCAACGCGACGCCGTAGTCCAGATCGCGCGATGGTCGGCGATCCAGGCTTAACCCGCGGTCAACGTCGCAGCAACACGTAGACCGCGCTGACCGCGAAGCCGAGCTGGCCGAACGTCAGCGCCGTGCCGAGGTTCGGCGCGCCCGCCAGACCGGCGACCGCGCTGCTGAGCGCGAACGCGGCGAGCATCAGCGCGAGGTCGACGAGCGCGCCGCGGCTCATGCTGCCCCCATCGGCGGGCGCGCGCCGCGCGCGTGCGGCGCAGGGTCGGGACGGGCGTGGCGGCTCACGTCGGCGCCGCCACGGTCTCCAGCGCGCGCGTGAGCGCCGGGACGTCGAGCGCCGGGTCCTGATCGGCCAGGAGCCGGGCCGCCGCGCGGGCTCCGCCGAGGGCGCGCAGGCCCCGTTCGCCATGCTCCACGGTGAATTCGGCGAGCGCCGCGGCCCGCCGCGCCGCCCGCCGCCGGGCCGGGACGTCGAGCCGCGCGCGATGCTCGTCGAGCGCGCCGACGAGTTCCTCGAAGCCGCTGGGCGGCGCCAGCGAGGACACGGCCACGACCGGCGTCTCGCGTGCCCCGAGCGAGCGCAGCGCGGCGCTCAGGTCGCGGCGCGAGCGCAGCGCGAGCGAGCCGAGATCGGCCTTCGTCACGACGAGCACGTCGGGGATCTCCATGATCCCCGACTTCAGGAACTGCAGGACGTCGCCACCACCGGGTTGCACCACGACCGCAACCGTATCCGCCGCCTCGGCGACGTCGGTCTCCGACTGCCCGACGCCGACCGTCTCGACCACGACGACGTCGAACGCCACCGCGAGCGCGTCGGCCGCCGCCCGCGTCGCCGCAGCGAGCCCGCCGAGCCGCGTGCCGGCGGCCATCGAGCGCACGAACACGCCGCGGTCGCCGGGATCGACGGCGATCCGCGCGCGATCGCCGAGCAGCGCGCCGCCGCTGCGCCGGGACGACGGGTCGACCGCGAGCACGGCGACCGACTGTCCGCGCGCACGCCACGCGCGGACGAGGTGCGCCAGCAGCGAGGACTTCCCCGATCCGGGCGGGCCGGTGACGCCGATGACGTGCGCCGGCGCCTCGCCGCCGAGCACCTTCGGCGCGAGCCCGGTCAGGAGCGCGGCGATCTCGTCGCGGTGCCGCGGTGCCCGGCTCTCGACGAGGTTCAGCACGCCGGGTGCGGCCGACAGGTCGCGTGCGCGCAGGCGCGCGGCGAGCTCCTCGGGACCGTCGCTCACGCCGCTTGCGCCGCGACGCCGTTGCGCTGCGCGACGAGCGCGACGAGGTCGCGCATGATCTGCGTGAGATCGAAGTCCTTCGGCGTGTAGACGGCGGCGACGCCGGCGGCCTTCAACGCGGCGACGTCGGCCTCGGGGATGATCCCGCCTACCACGACCGGCGCGTCGACGCCGGCCTCCGCCAGCGCGCGCACGATGTCCGGGATCAGCTCGCGGTGCGAGCCCGACAGGATCGACAGCCCGATCACGTGGACGCCCTCCTGCAGGGCGCTCGTGACGATCTGCGACGGCGTCAGGCGGATCCCCTCGTAGACGACGTCGAAGCCGACGTCGCGCGCGCGCACCGCGATCTGCTCCGCGCCATTGGAGTGCCCGTCGAGGCCGGGCTTGCCGACGAGGATCTTGATCCGGCGGCCGAGCGCCTCGGACACGCGCGCGACCTCGTCGCGGATCGCCTCGAGATCGGCCTCCGACGCGGTCCCGCCCGCGGCCGCGCTCGCCTCGCCCACGCCCGTCGGCGCGCGGTAGTCGCCGTACACGTCGCGCAGCGCCTGCGCCCACTCGCCGGTCGTGACGCCGACCCGCGCCGCGGCGATCGTCGCGGGCATGATGTTCTCGGCGTCGTCGGCCGCGACCCGCCGCAGCTCCTGCAGCGCCGCGTCGACCGCGTCGTCGTCACGCTCCGCTCGCCACGCTCGCAACGCCTCGACCTGCTCTGCCTCGACGCCCGCGTCGACGGTCATGATCGCGCCGTCGGCGCCCTGCGCGAGCGGCGACGGCTCGGAGTCCGCGTAGCGGTTCTGGCCGACCACGACGAGGTCGCCGGACTCGATCCGCCGGATCCGCGCGCGATGGGAGTCCACGAGCGCCGCCTTCATGTACGCCACCGCGGCACCGGCGCCGCCGTGCTCCTCGACGATCGCCATCTCCGCCCGCGCTCCCTCGAGCATCTCCGCGACGAGGCCCTCCATGACGTGCGACCCCGCGAAGATGTCTGGGTACTCGAGCAGGTCGGTCTCGTAGGCGAGGACCTGCTGGATGCGCAGCGACCACTGCTGATCCCACGGGCGGGGAAGCCCCAGCGCCTCGTTCCAGGCGGGCAGCTGCACGGCGCGCGCGCGAGCGTCGCGGCCGAGCGTCACGGCGAGCGCCTCGAGCACGATCCGCTGGACGTTGTTCTCGGGCTGCGACTCGGTCAGCCCGAGCGAGTTGACCTGCACGCCGTAGCGAAAGCGCAGCTGCTTGGGGTCCTGCAGGCCGTAGCGCTCGCGGCCGATCTGCTCCCACAGGATCGACATCGCGCGCAGCTTCGCGTGCTCCTCGACGAACCGCACGCCCGCGTTGACGAAGAACGAGATCCGGCTGAAGACCGCGCCCATCAGGGCGGCGTCGACGCGCTGGGACACCGCGTCGAGCACGCCGATCGCGTTGGCCATCGCGAAGGCGATCTCCTGCACGGGCGTCGCGGCGGCCTCCTGCAGATGGTACGAGCAGATGTTGATCGGGTTCCACTTCGGGATCTCGGTCACCGTGTAGGCGATCAGGTCCGCGGTCAGGCGCATCGACGGGTCGGGCGGGAACGCGTACGTCCCGCGCGCGAGGAACTCCTTGACGATGTCGTTCTGCGTGGTGCCCTGCAGGATCCGCGGGTCGACGCCGGTCTCCTCGGCGGTCACGACGTACAGCGCGAGCAGCCACGCCGCGGTCGCGTTGATCGTCATCGACGTGTTCATCGTCTCGAGCGGGATGCCGTCCATGAGCGTGCGCATCGCGCCCTTGTGGGCGATCGGGACGCCGACCTTGCCGACCTCGCCGCGCGCGAGCTCGTGATCGGAGTCATAGCCCGTCTGCGTCGGCAGGTCGAAGGCGACCGAGAGGCCGGTCTGTCCGCGGGCGAGGTTCGCGCGATACAGCGCGTTGGACTTCTGAGCGGTCGAATGCCCGGCGTACGTGCGCATCATCCACGGTCTGTCGGGCTCGGGCAGGCGATGCGCAGACGACTCGGCCATCGATTGATCGTAGACCCCGCCGTCAACCTCGCCGGCTGCACCCGGCGGCCCGGCTCGCGTTCGCACAGGACGTGCGCCGACGCAGGCCGATCGCGTCGCAGCGGAACGCTGCACTAGCGTCTACGCGATGCGACCCATCGACGTCGAGCACCTCGGCCGCGAGCACGTCATCTGCTGCTGGCAGGTCGACGACGTGCTCGTCGACCCCGGCCCCGAGTCGAGCATCGACACCGTCCTCGACGCGCTCGGCGACGAGCAGCCGCGTGCGCTGCTGCTCACGCACATCCACTTCGACCACGCCGGCGCGGCGGGAGCGCTCGTGCGCGAGTGGCCAGACCTCGAGGTCTGGGTCCACGAGCGCGGAGCACGCCACCTCGTCGATCCGCGCCGGCTCGTGGCGTCGGCGACGCGCCTGTACGGCGACGACTTCGACCGCCTCTGGGGCGAGGTCGTCCCGATCCCCGAGCGCTCGCTGCGCGTGCTGCGCGGCGGCGAGTCGATCGACGGCTGGGACGTGCAATACACGCCGGGACACGCCTCGCACCACGTCTCCTACCGCCACCGCGACAGCGGCTGGGTCTTCCCGGGCGACACGGCCGGCGTGCGGCTGCCCGGCGGCGACCTGCTGCTGCCGCCCACCCCGCCGCCGGACATCGACCTCGAGGCCTGGCGCGCGTCGCTGGACGCGATCGAGGCGTGGGAGCCGACGACGCTGGCGGTGACGCACTTCGGCGACTACGCCGACGTCGCCGAGCATCTCGATCGCCTGCGCGAGGCGCTCGCGAAGTGGGGCGAGCTGGCGAGGACGACCGATCAGGAGTCCTATGCACAGGCGCTGCTCGCCGCCTATGCAGCCGGCCTCGACGAGCACGACGCGGCCTCGTTCGCGCAGGCGATGCCGGTCGGCCAGCAATGGCTCGGGCTGAACCGCTACTGGACCCGTCGCGCCGAAGCTGGCCAAACGCGCTGAGCCCTCGTATCCTGCGGTGTCGATGAGCGCGCAGACGATCGAGAAGCCCCGGCTCGGGCTGCCGGGTGGGGGAGTGGGCGGGCACTGGCGCGTGATCGTGCGCAACGACGACCACAACACGTTCGACGGCGTCGCGCACGCCCTGGCCCGCTACATCCCCGGCATGAGCGTGGACCGCGGCTACCAGATCGCCGACCAGATCCATCGCAGCGGCCTGGCGATCGTCTGGTCCGGGCATCAGGAGGCGGCGGAGCTGTACTGGGATCAGCTGCGCGGCGCGGGCCTGACGATGGCCCCGCTCGAGCAGGGCTAGCCCGGGCGCACGCCACGCGGTGACCGGCTCGGCGCACGGACGTGGCCGGATCCCAACGGCTAGTCTCGAAGCAGCGTGATGGACAAGCCGACCGTCGGCGCAGGAGACCGCGCGGAACGCGAGCGCGAGCTGCTGCGCCGCTACCACGAGGACGGGGACACCCGTGCGCGCGACACCCTCGCCGAGGAGATGGTGCCGCTCGCCCGCGCGCTCGCCGGGCGCTACAGCGGCCGCGGCGAACCGCTCGACGACCTCGTCCAGGTGGCGTGCGTCGGGATCATGAAGGCGATCAAGGGCTTCGACATGACGCGCGAGGTGCGCTTCTCGTCGTACGCCACGCCGACCGTGCTCGGCGAGATCAAGCGCCACTTCCGCGACAAGACGTGGGCGATGCGCGTGCCGCGCGGCATGCAGGAGCTGCAGATCGAGCTCGCCAAGGCGCGCGACGAGCTGACGACGACGATGGGCCGCTCCCCGACCGTGCAGGAGCTCGCCGACAAGGTGCAGCAGCCGTTCGAGGAGGTCCTGATCACGATCCAGAGCCAGGAGGCCCGGCGCACGCGCTCGCTCGACGAGCCGACCGGCGAGGACGTGACGCTGGCCGACTCGATCGGCGCGCGCGACCCGGAGATCGGCCGCGCCGAGATCCGCGTGCTGCTCGACGACGCGTTCGAGGTGCTGTCCGATCGCGACCGCGAGGTGCTGCGGCTGCGCTTCACCGAGGATCTCACGCAGACGGAGATCTCCTCGTTGGTGGGGGTCTCCCAGATGCAGGTCTCGCGGATCATCCGCCAGGCGCTGCGCGCACTGCGCGAGGACATCGAGCGCTCCGGCCCGCAGACCGACGCGGCGTAGGCCGCGCGCAGCGCGGCGAAGGTGGGCGAGGTGGCCACCTAGGGGAGCCGGATCGGGCGCCGCGGGCGCGCAAGATGCTGGGCAGACCCGGTGTTCCGTCAAGGAGAGACGCCCCATGCCCTCGCATCGCATCATCCGCAGCGCCGCCTGCGCCGTCGTCGCCTCGCTCGCCCTCGGCGGGCCGGCGCTGGCCGCCGCGTCGGGCCCCGACACCACGATCGCGGTCTCGCCGCGCGTCGTCGTCTCCGCGCCGGCGACGAGTCCCGTCGACTTCCCGGGCGTGTCGAAGGTACGCGCCGGCAGGCCGCTGCCCCGCGGCTGGGTCGCGATCTCGCGCGACGTCAGGATCACGCGCGGCGGCGAGGTTGCCTACGGGGCGCTGCGGATGACCTGCCCGGGCGCCAAGACGTGGCGCAGCGGTGCCTCGAGCGGCGCCGTCGGAGCGACGATCCTCGATCGCAACGCGCGTGCCGGGAAGCACTCCGTGCTCGTGATGGCGACGTTCTCGTCGACGCAGGTCGCGGTCGGGCAGGTCGCGACGGGCACGATCTACGCGCTCTGTCGCTGATCGGCAAGCGCCCAGACCGCGAGCGAGTAGCGCCGGCCCGCGATCACCGGGACGACGCGATGCACCATCGACGAGCCGAACGCGATCAGCAGGCCCGGCTCGCTGCGGACGCGCAGCAGGGGCGGCGCCTGCGTCGCGACCTCGGGGATCGAACCGGCGTAGAACTCGAGTTCCCCACCACTGAACTCGCGCTGCTCGCCGCTGCCGTCGTTCAGCGCGATCACGAGCGACACCCGGCGCCGGCGCACCTCGGCCGGGGCCTCGTCGTCGCCGCCGCCGTCGGAGTGCGCGGCGAAGTGGTCGCCCTCGCGGTAGATCAGCGCGGTGACGCCGCTGAGGTGCGTGACCTCGCAGCCGAAATGGGCCTCGAGGCGCGGCATGACGTCCCACAACCGGTCCTGCAGCAGGTCCTCGGTCGCGGGGGAGAGCTGCGCGATCGTGCCGCGCCGGCTGTCGGGATGCACGCCGAAGCCGTCATCGCCCCAGATCTCGGCCTGCGCCTGGTGGGATGCGTCGATCTCGCCGACGACCTCGCGGCACTGCGTCGCGGAGAGGAAGCCGGAGATCCGCTCCGGCATGACCGTCGCCACGGGCTGCATCCGAGTCGCGGGTCGCTCAGTCCTCGCCGTCGTCGGGCACGAGCACCGCGTCGGCGCTGCGTAGCGCGCCCGAGGAGATGTTGTCGTTCCAGACGTACAGCAGCGGGACCGTGTACCAGCTCGACGTCGCGGCGCGCATCTCCGTGAAGTCCGCGCCGTAGTAGAACGCGTCCCACTGGTCCTTGGACTCGAACTCGATCGCCATCAGGAACTTGTAGCGGTCGTCGCGCGAGCGATAGACGTCGTAGCGGATCGCGCCGTAGCGCAGTGCGATCGGGGCGAGCTGCGCGAGCGCCGCCTCGAGATCGTCGCCGCGAAAGCCCGTCGCGTACCACGGGAGATGCACCACGCCGTATGCCATCAACCAACCTCCGCCATGATCGCGCCGGGACCGTCGGCCGTCGCACCCTGACCGACTTCTGTCGCGCCCACGAGGATCGCGATCTTCCCGGCGTGCTTGTTCTCGTGCATGAGCTGGTGGGCGTTGGCGACGTCCTCGAAGCCCATCGTCTTCCAGAGCACCGGGCGGATCTTCGACTCGCGCACGAGCTCGTTCGCCTTGTGGCATTGCCACGCGTTGGCGAAGTGCGAGCCGATGATCTGCTTCTGGCGCATCCACAGGTAGCGTACGTCGAAATCCAGATCGAAGCCGGACGTGGCGCCGCAGATGACGACCTTGCCGAACGGCTTGACGCAGAAGACGCTCGTCGGGAACGTCGCCTTGCCGACGTGCTCGAAGACGATGTCGGGGGCATCGCCGAGGATCTCCTTGACGCGCTTGGCGAACTGCCGCGATACGCCGAAGCGCGCCTTCTCCTCCTCCGGCGTCTCACCGCCGCGGCGCATCATGCCCGCGAACTCGCCGCGGTTGACGAAGTCGGCGGCGCCGAGCTGCTTGACCAGCGCGCCCTTCTCGTCGCTGGACACGACGCCGACGCAGTCCGCGCCGGCCAGCTTGCACAGCTGCGTCGCGAACACGCCGAGCCCGCCCGCGGCACCCCAGATCAGGACCTTGTGGCCGGCCTGCAGGCTGGCCTGGTCCATCAGCATCCGGTAGGCCGTGAAGTACGTGAGGCCGTAGGAGGCGGCCTCCTCCCAGGCGAGGTGCTCGGGCTTTGCGAGCAGCTGCTGCGCCTGGACCTTGCAGAACTGCGCGAACGAGCCCCAGCTCGTCTCGTAGCCCCAGATCTGCTGGCTGGGGGCGGCGAGCGGGTCGAGGCCATGGACCTCGACATCCTCGTAGGAGGCCTGGTTGCAGTGGATGACGACCTCGTCGCCCGGCTTCCAGCGCGTCACGCCCGGGCCGACCTTCCAGACGATGCCCGACGCGTCCGAGCCGCCGATGTGATGCTCCTCGTCGGGGTGGTAGCGAAAGACGGAGACCGGCTTTCCGAGCGCGGCCCAGACGTTGTTGAAGTTCACGCCGGCCGCCATGACCCGTACGACGACCTCGAACGCGGCCGGCTCGGGAACCTCGATCTCCTCGACCTGGAACGCGTCGACGGGCTCGCCCTCGCGCTCCTTGCGGATCACCCACGCGGACATCGTCGCGGGCAGCTCGCCCGGCTCGACGTCGACGTGGGCGACCTGGCTGTGATCGATCGCCACGCGCAGGATCCTACGCGCCGACGGTCTCCCGCGCGGCCTCCGCGGGAGGGGCGACCGCCTCGCCCGCGACGGGCGCCGGTGCTGGGGCGCCGGCCAGCTCGGGGGAGATCAGCGTCCACGCCACGGCCGCGCCGACGGCCGCGACGATTGCGCCCATGACGAGCCCGTGGCCGAGCGAGTCGACGTACGCCGCCGGGTCCGACGGCTTGCCGATGAAGGCGCCGAGCACGGCGACCCCCAGCGTCCCGCCGATCATCCGGCTCATCGACAGGATCCCACCGGCGACGCCGGCCTTCGTGCGGTCGACGGCGTTCATCGCCGCAGTGCTCATCGGCGACATCGTGAAGCCCATCCCGATGCCCATCAGCACGAAGCCGGGGGCGAGGAACTGAAAGCCCGAGCCGACGGTCAGATGCGACTGCCAGAACAGCGAGATCGCGACGAGCAGCAGGCCCCCGGTCATCAGCGGCCGCGAGCCGACTCGGTCGGCGAGACGGCCCGCCAGCGGCGAGATGACGATGACCATGAGCGTCGTCGGCAGGAAGCGGATGCCGGCCTGAAGCGGCGTGTAGTGCTCGATGTTCTGCATGTAGATCGCGATGAAGAAGAACATCGCGAGCATCGCGAAGGAGACGATGAACGCGACCACGCTCGCGCCGAGGAACGTCTTCGATGCGAAGAACGTGAAGTCGACCATCGGCACGCGTACGCGCCGCTCGAGCACCGCGAAGCCGATCAGCCCGAGCGCCGCGACCGCGAACAGCGCGACGTTGGGCACCGAGCCCCAGCCCCACGAGCTCGCCTCGACGAGCGTCAGCGTCAGCGCGCCGAGGCCGACCGAGATCGTCGCGATGCCGCCGACGTCGAGCTTCGGGACGATCGTCTCGTCGCGCGACTCGCGCGTCGCGAACAGCGTGATCGCCAGCGCGCCGGCGGCGACGGGCAGGTTGAGGAAGAAGATCGACTGCCACGAGACGTACTCGACGAGGTAGCCGCCGACGACCGGGCCGATCGCCAGGGCGAGCGCCGAGACGCCTGCCCACGTGCCGAGCGCCTTGCCGCGCTCCTTCGGCGGGAACGTGTTCGTGATGATCGAGAGCGTCGCGGGCATCATCAGCGCGGCGCCCATGCCCTGGATCGCGCGGCCGCCGATCAGCCAGGCGTCGGTCTGCGAGAAGCCGATGAAGGCGCTCGACGCGGCGAACAGCCCGACGCCGAGCAGGAAGACCTTGCGACGGCCGAAGATGTCGCCGAGGCGACCGCCGGTGATGAGCAGCACCGCGAGCGACAGCGTGTACGCATTGACCGTCCACTCGAGCGTCGCGTACGTCGAGTGCAGGTCCTTCTGGATCGACGGCAGCGCGACGTTCACGACCGTGTTGTCGAGCATGATCATGAACAGCGCGAAGCACATCGCCGCGAGCGTCCACCACCGCCGGTTGTCGTCGTTGAGGGCGATGCGCTTGGTCATGCGGTCTCCTGCAGGTCGTCGAGGATCGGGCGCAGGGCGCCGGAGAGCCGCTTGCACTGGGCGGCCGGAAGCGTCGCGGCGAACGCGGCGATGCCGGCGAGGCGGGCCTCGTCCAGGCGGCGCAGCGCCTCGCGGCCGGCGTCGCTCGAGCTCAGGCGCTTCTGGCGGCGGTCGTCGGGGTCCTCGCGGCGGTGCAGCAGGTCCCGCGCGACGAGCGCGTCGACGGCGCGGCTGGCGCCGGGGAGGGAGAGGCCGAGGCGCTCGGCGAGCTCCTTGACGGTGACCTCGGCGGCGGACAGCGCGCACAGGGCCTTGACCTGGGTGAGCGTGAGGTCGAGCTTTTCGAAGATCGCGTAGGCGCCCGGGTCGCCCGAGCCGGTGGCGATGACGTGGCGCCAGAGCGCGAGCAGGTCCGCCGCCAGCTCGCCGGCCGCGGCGGCCTGGGGTGGAGGAGTGGTCGAGATTGATGCTTGCATGCACGCAAGTATTGCACATACGCAGTTGTTGCTGCATCGCAGTCGTTGCGCCCGGGCACTCGACCGCGTCCGGGACCGCAACTCGGCGGTGCTGCCTGCGTGCGTTCTCACGGCGACGGGGAAACACGCAGGGACGGAGGATGCGGAATGCGCGCCGGAATCTCGCTTTTTGCAGCATGTATCGCACTGGCTGTCGGTGCGTCCAGCGCCATGGCGGTACCCCCGCTGCGCGACGTCGGACCGGCCACCAAGGACGCGGCCTCGGGGCGCACGCTGCTCGCCGCCAGCGCGACGACGCTCACCTACGACGCGTCGGCCGACCACGTCCGCGTCATCGACGGGCAACTGCACGAGATCGCCTCGGTGCGGACGCCCGCCGGCTGCGCCTTCGGCGACTACGGCGGCGGGTCCCTGCTGTGGTACTGCACCGCCGCCGCTACCGCCACCGCCACCGGGGGCTTCAGCGGCGTCGTCTACGACGTGGGCACCCGCACGACCGCACAGCTTCCGGTCGCGGCGGGACCGCACGACGCGCTCGGCGGCAGCCCGACCTGGTGGACGATCGGCACGCACTGGCTCGGCGTCGCGTACATCGCCAACGGCCCGCAGTCCTACGCGTACGTCAACCGCACGACCGGTCAGGTCGTCACGTACGCCAAGGTCTCCGCCGATCTGCGTGCGAACCCGCGCGCCACGCTCGACCTCGACCGCGCCGATCTCGCGCAGCCGCTGTGCTCGCCGCTGCGCGCGCAGGCTCCGGGGGGATCGGTCCCCACGCCCTTCGCCTACCTGCGGCCGTACGGCGCGACGCTCTCGCACTCGAAGGCCGGCACGCGGCTGCTCGTGGGCCACTGCGGCGCGCGCAGGATGACCGTGCTGTCGCGCTGCGCGAAGGGCTGCGGCGATCCGGCGATCGGCGACCACGCCGTGGCCTGGCTGGAGGGCGCCGGGGATCTGCACCCCTCGTCCGCGCATCTGCGCGTGCGCCTGCTCGACCGCTCGCGCACGTGGAGCTGGTCGGTGACGCTGCCGCGGCGCTTCTCGGGCTCCGACCAGGATCCCCTCGTCGCGGTGATCGGGCGGCGCGCGTTCGTGCTCGTGGCCGGCAAGCTGCAGAGCGTGCAGCTGCCGGCGGTCAAGCGCTGACGCGCGCCGGCGGTCAGGTGGCGAAGTCCGGCGACGCGGCGTGCGCGGCGGCGGCGCGGCCCTTCGGCAGCTC
>DASXCR010000040.1:0-1855 GCA_036491075.1 Solirubrobacteraceae bacterium | reverse complement strand
GCCTCGTCGCGGTCGCCGATGGGCCGGCGCTCGTCGCGGCCCTGCGCGCGCGCGACATCGCGGTCCGCCCGGCAGCCTCGTTCCCCGGGCTCGATGCGCGCCACGTCCGCCTCACCGCGCGCGATCCGCGGGCCAACGCGCGGCTCGTCGCCGCGATCGCGGAGGCGCTGCGGGCGTGACGCGCGGCGGGCGTCGCAGAGGGGGCGGATCCCGGTTGCGGCAGGCGGCCGTCACGCCGCCGGCACGAGCGGGGACGCGAGTACGATGACCGCGATGCCGGTCGCCGAGCGCATGACCGCCGAGGGGCTCCTCGCCCTGCCGGACGGCTGGCGCGAGCACGGGCGCGAGCCGACCGACGGCGAGCCGCCCGCGCCGAGCACGCGGCGCTGGCACCTCTGCGCCGCGCTTGTGCGGTAAGCGGCTCACGTGGACGCAGCGCCACGCATCGCCGTCGTCGGCATCGGTGCCGACGGCTGGGCCGGCCTCGGCGAGGCCGCGCGCGCCGCGATCCGCGCGGCCGGCGAGATCGTCGGCGCGCGGCGCCAGCTCGACCTGCTGCCGGCCGACGTGCGCGACCACGCGACCCTACGCGCCTGGCCCTCGCCGATGGACCCGCTGATCGACGAGCTCGCCGAGCGCGCGCACGGCATGCCCGCGACCTGCGTCCTCGCCAGCGGCGATCCGATGCTCCACGGCATCGGCGCGACGCTCGCCCGCCGGCTCGGCCCGTCGCGGCTCGACGTGCACCCGCACCCGTCGGCCTTCGCGCTCGCCTGCGCGCGGCTCGGTTGGCCGTCGGCCGATGTCGAGCTCGTGAGCACGGTCGCCCGCGCGCCCGAGACGGTCGCCCGCGCCCTCGCTCCCGGCCGGCGCGTCGTCGTCTACGCGACCGGCGAGGACGGCGCCGCGAAGGTCGCGCGCACCCTGCGCGCGCGCGGCTACGGGCCGAGCCGCTTCGTCGTGCTCGAGCGCCTCGGCGCGCCGGACGAGCGGATCGTCGACGCGACCGCCGACGCGTGGGGCGGGCGCTGGGCCGACCCGCTGCACGCGATCGCGATCGCCTGCCGCGCCGCGCCCGGCACGCGGCTGCTGCAGCGCTCGCCCGGGCTGCCCGACGAGGCCTACGACGGCGACGGGCAGCTCACCAAGCGCCACGTCCGCGCGATCACGCTGGCGGCGCTGCAGCCGCTGCCCGGCCAGCTGCTGTGGGACGTCGGCGCCGCGAGCGGCTCGATCGCCATCGAGTGGCTGCGGGCGGAGCCGTCCGCGCGCGCGATCGCGTTCGAGCCGCGCAAGGACCGCGCCCAGCAGGCTCGCGCGAACGCGCTCGCGCTCGGCGTGCCCGAGCTCGACGTGCGCGTCGGGCGGGCGCCGCAGGCCCTCGAGGGCCTCGAGCCGCGCCCCGACGCGATCTTCGTCGGCGGCGGCGTCGCGACGCCGGGCCTCGTCGCGGCCTGCTGGGACGCGCTCGCCCCGCGCGGCCGGCTCGTCGCCAACGCGGTCACGCTCGAGGGCGAGCAGGCCCTGATCGCGGCCCGCAATGCGTACGGCGGCGAGCTCGTGCGGATCGAGATCGCGCAGGCGGAGCCACTCGGCGCGTTCACCGGCTGGCGCGCGCAGCGGCCGGTCGTCCAGTGGGCGGCGCACAAGCCGTGACCGTCCACTTCATCGGCGCCGGCCCCGGCGCACCCGACCTGCTGACCCTGCGCGCGCAGCGGCTGATCGCCTCCAGCCCGGTCTGCCTGTACGCCGGCGCGCTCGTGCCGCAGGAGATCGTCGGCCACGCGCCGGCGGGAGCGCGCGTCGTCGACACCCAGCACCTCACGCTCGACGAGATCGTCGCGGAGCTGCGGAC
>DASXCR010000039.1:0-12218 GCA_036491075.1 Solirubrobacteraceae bacterium | reverse complement strand
GGATCGAGACGGACACCTTGAACGTGCCCTTCGCCAGCGTCTTCTTCGTGAACTTGCCCTTCAGCACCACGGTGAAGGCGCCCGTCTGGCCGCCCCCGAAGTCACGCGTGAACGTGGAGGTGTCACCGAACGATCCTTGCTTGCTGACGGCCTTCTTCAGCGTCACGGAGAGCCCACCGAGGGCGCCGCGACCCGTCGGAGAGGCGCACTTCGAGGTCCACTGGATGTCGAAGCGCGAGACGCTCTTGCCGTCCTTCGCGACGCGCAGATCGACCGGAAGGGTGAGGTTGCCGGACTTCTGCGTGCTGAAGCCCTGGTAGCCCGCGTCCTTGCGCGGCGCCGCGGCGAGGGCACTGATCGGAACCAGCGCGGCCACGAGCGCAACCACGCCGACGGCGATGGCGGCACGAACGGATGACGAACGATGCATAGGTGATGACCTCATTTTGGAAGACGTCGGACAGTTGCTCAAACGGTGGAGACGATACGCAGGGACCTTCACTTGGCGCAGACCGCCCAGACCTTGATGGAGGCGACCTTCTCCTGCGTGGTCGCCGTGTGGGGAGTGGCGTTGTAGCCGCCGCTTCCGTTGGCGGTGAGGTCGACCTCGGCCGGGACGCGCACGATCTGCGCGTACCAGCCGCTCGTTCCGGCATTGGGGTCCACGACCACGGGCTTGTCCTGCGTGACGTCCACGCTGCCACGCTCCTCCGCCCCACCCTGGCCGGTGCTCGTCGGAGCCACGATCTCGTAGCCGCCGCCCGTGACCTTCTCGTCCGGGGCGCACGCAGCGGTCGCGTCGGCCGTGCCCGACGCTCCACTCCCGGTCGCGGGGACGATCCTGACCTGGCTGAAGCCGCTGCCCTTCGGGCCCTGCGGACCGGGTACCCCCTGCTGGCCCGTCCCGGACGGGATCACCGCCGCCGGCAGCTTGCCGTTCGGGCCGGTGAGCACGATGCGACTCGGCAGCGCGGCAAAGCCGACGCTGTAGCCGCGCACCTTCTGCGCGTTGTCGGCGAACTTCGCATGAGCGACCACGGTCGACTTCTTCTTCTTCGCCTTCGCCTTCGCGGCGCGCGCCGCCTTCGGACTCTGCACGGCGTCCTGGGCCGCGTTCGCAAGCGGGGCTGCGATGACCACCAGCGCCAGCAGGGCGAGGATGGCCGCGGGCGGTGGACGTCGAACGACGGACCTCAGCATGTGCTCCTCCTTGACTCCTTGGGACGCGCGCACGGTATCAGCCGGCCCCCGCCGCGCCCGCGTGCGTTCTCGTGGGTACAACCCGACCGATCGCCCGTTGATGCGGCCTCGCACCGGGTGTTTGCAAGCCTCGGCCACAGCACCGCAGTGGCGCTCCGCCGACGCCCCCGACAGTGGCGCCGCTGGCGCGCAGACATGACCATGCGAGAATGTTCCATCAGTTGACGACATCGTGCTAGGTTGCGCTCATGAGCTCCTTGCACGCGGGTCTGACCCTTCTCTCCGCCGCATCGACCACGGCGTCCCCTCCTGCCGGAGGCGCGCCCGCCAAGGACATCGCGACCATGGGCGTGATCGTCTCCGTCTACACCGTGCTGCTGATGCTCGGCGGCCTGGGCCATCGCACCGGACTCGTGCCGATCGTCGGCTGGCTCGAGCGCTTCGCGGAGCGCATATCGGGCCAGCCGGGCTGGTCGTCGCTGCCCTGCGGGCTCGCGATCCTCTCCCTGATCACGGCGCTCTTCGGCCTGTATTGGGACGTCTCGCTGCACGTAGACGTCGGCCGCGACCAGGGCGCGTTCGGGACGCCCGCGCACTACTTCATCCTCGCTGGGCTCTTCGGCATCGTGATGGCCGGGTTCTTCGCCATCTGCCTGCCGCGCAAGAAGGAAGGGCCGACCTTCATCAAGATCACGCGGACCTGGTACGCGCCGCTCGGCGGCGTGCTGATGTTCGCGTCCGGCAGCTTCTCGCTGATCGGCTTCCCGCTCGACGACGGCTGGCACCGGCTCTTCGGCCAAGACGTCACGCTCTGGGGCCCGACGCACCTCATGCTCATCGGCGGCGCCGCGATGACGCTCGTCGGCATCGCCGTGCTGCAGGTCGAGGCCCTGCGAGTCATGAGGCGCAGCGGCCAGATCAGGACCGAGCCGTGGTGGGTCAAGGGCCTGCGCAACGTCTGGCTGCCGGGCGGGCTGCTGATCGCGATGTCGACCTTCCAGCTCGAGTTCGACCTCGGCGTCCCGCAGTTCCAGCTCATCTTCCAGCCGCTGCTGATCATGCTCGCGGCCGGAGTCGTGCTCGTCCTGGCCCGGGTCTGGCTCGGTGCCGGCACGGCGTTCGGGGCCGTCGCCTTCTTCCTCGTCATGCGCGCCGGGCTCACCTTGCTCGTCGGTCAGATCGGCCAGAGCGAGGCGCACTTCCCCCTCTACATCGTCGAGGCGGGGATCGTGGAGGGCCTCGCCCTGCTCGTCTCGCCGCGCAGGCCGCTCGTCTTCGGCGCCTGGTGCGGGCTGCTGATCGGGACCGTCGGCCTCGCGGCCGAGTGGGCCTGGTCGCACGTCTGGATGGCGCTGCCGTGGCCGAAGGAGATCCTGCCGGAGGCGGCCGTCCTCGGGCTCGCCACGGCGCTCGCCGGCAGCCTGATCGGCGCGTGGATGGGCGCTCGCCTGGCCTCCGACGAGCTGCCCGACGTCCGCTGGCTGCGCGAGGCCGGCCTGATCGGCGCGATCGCCGTCGCCGCGATGGTGACGTTCGGTTTGCACACTCACACGGCGCCGGGCACGAGCGCGCAGGTGACGCTGCGCAACGTCGTGAGCGGTCCGCATCGCGCGGCGATCGTGACCGCCAAGCTCGACCCGCCGGACCTCGCGAAGAACGCGACCTGGCTGACCACGACGGCATGGCAGGGCGGCGGGCTGATCGTGAACCGCATGAAGGAGATCGCCCCGGGCGTCTACCGGACCACGAAGGCCGTGCCGCTCTACGGCAAGTGGAAGACGCTGATCCGCCTGCACTCCGGCAACTCGCTCGCGGGCCTGCCGATCTACGCACCCGCCGATCCGGCGATCCCGAAGCCGCTCGTGCCGGCGCCGAGCTCGATGGTGCGGCCGTTCACCTCGGACCACCACCTGCTCGAGCGCGAGGCGAGGACGAACAACCCGGCGATCACGATCGGCGCCTACGCGATCATCGGCTTCTGCACGCTGCTGCTGCTCGTGATGCTGAGCTGGGGCCTGCACCGGATTCGCATGACCGCGTCGCCCGGCGACGCCTCCCACGCCCCCGAGCGCCGGCGCCGCGCGTCCGTGCTCGCAACTCCGCCCGCCGCCTGAGAGGAACGCGACCATGGCTGTCAATACCCTCGCGCCGGTGACCGACGACACCGACACCCACACGGCCGGCGAGGGCGCCGGCCCCGTCCATGTCCGCATCGCGATCGTCGGCAGCGGCTTCGCCGGCATCGGCATGGCGATCCGCCTCAAGGAGGCCGGCATCGACGACTTCGTCGTGCTCGAGCGCGCCGGCGACGTCGGCGGCACATGGCAGGCGAACACCTACCCCGGCTGCCAGTGCGACGTGCCCTCGCACCTGTACTCGTTCTCGTTCGAGCCGAACCCCTCGTGGACGCGGACGTACTCGCGCCAGCCCGAGATCTGGGCATACCTGCGGCGCTGCACCGAGCGCCACGGGCTGGGCGCGCACCTGCGCCTCGGCCACGAGCTGACCGCGGCGGCGTGGGACGACGCGGCCCGCAGCTGGCGCGTGCAGACCTCGCGCGGCGCCTTCGTCGCATCGCTGCTGATCGACGCGACGGGTCCGCTCAGCCATCCCGCGGTCCCGAGGATCGCTGGTCTCGAGGGCTTCGAGGGCAAGCTCTTTCACTCCGCGCAGTGGGACCACGAGCACGACCTGTCGGGCGAGCGCGTGGCCGTCATCGGAACGGGAGCCTCGGCGATCCAGTTCGTGCCGAGGATCCAGCCCGAGGTCAGGCAGCTGCATGTCTTCCAGCGCACCCCGCCGTGGATCCTGCCGCACTCCGACCGCCCCACCTCGCGCGCCGAACGCCTGCTGTATCGCCTGCTGCCGCCCGTCCAGCGCGCCGTTCGCACGGCCGTCTACTGGAGCCGCGAGACGTTCGTGTTCGGCTTCGCCAAGAACCCGCGGCTCGCGCAGCCGGCCGAGCGCCTCGCCGATTTGTACCTGCGCCGCCAGGTGCGCGACCCGCAGCTGCGGCGCAAGCTCGCGCCGGACTTCCGCCTGGGCTGCAAGCGCGTGCTGATCTCCAACGCCTGGTATCCCGCGTTGTGCAAGCCCAACGTCGAGCTCGTGACGGAAGCCATCGAGCGCATCGACGGCCGCGAGATCGTGCTGGCCGACGGCAGCCGCCGGGAGGTCGACACGATCATCCTCGGCACCGGCTTTCACGTCACCGACCCGCCGACGGCGTGGCTGGTGCGCGGCCGCGAGGGCGTCACGCTAGCCGAGGCCGCCGGCACGAGCCCGCAGGCCTACCTCGGCACCGCGATGGCGGGCTTCCCCAACCTCTTCAAGATCATCGGGCCGAACACCGGCCTCGGGCACAGCTCGATGGTCTTCATGATCGAGTCGCAGCTGAATTACGTCATGGACGCCGTCCACACGATGGACGAGCGCCGGATCGCGAGCGTGGAGGTGCGACCGGAGGCGGTCGCGCGCTTCAACGAGGAGGTGCAGGCGATGATGAAGAACACCGTGTGGTCGTCGGGGTGCGCGAGCTGGTACCTCGACGCGCAGGGTCGCAACACGACGCTGTGGCCGGACTTCACGTTCCGCTTCCGCCAGCGCACGCGCCACTTCGACGCGGACTCCTACGAGCTGCGTGTGGGCGACCCCGTGCCCGCTTCGGTGGCGTCATGAGGATCCCGTTCCTGAGCTCGGACTACGACGTCGCGGGCAGGACCGTCTTCATCACCGGCGCCGCGCGAGGGATCGGGGCGGCCTCCGCGCGCCGCCTGCACGCCGCCGGTGCGAACGTCGCGCTCGTCGGCCTCGAGCCGGACCTGCTCGAGCAGCTGGCCGCCGAGCTCGGCGACCGCGCCGTCGCCTACGAGGCGGACGTCACCGACTACGACGCGCTGCAGCGCGCGGTGCGCGAGACCGTGGCGCGCTTCGGCGCGATCGACGTCGGGATCGCCAACGCCGGCATCAGCTTCATCGGCCGCCTCGCGACGGCGCCGGTCGAGCAGGTCGAGCGCGCGCTCGAGGTCAACCTGATGGGCGTCTGGCGCACGGACCGCGCACTGATCGGGGAGATCACGAAGCGGCGCGGCTACCTGCTGAACATCGCGTCGCTCGCGGCCGCCAGCCACACGCCGCTGATGGGTCCCTACTCGGCTTCGAAGGCCGGCGTCGAGGCGCTGACGGACTGCCTGCGCGCCGAGACGGCCCCCAGCGGGGCGCGCGTCGGCTGCGCGTACTTCGGCTTCATCGACACCGACCTCGTGCGCGCGAGCTTCGCGCATCCGTCGTCGCAGGTCCTGACCGGTGCGCTGCCGAAGTTCGTCGCGACGCCGGCGCCGCTGTCGGATGCGATCGACGCGATCGAGCGCGGCGTCCGGCACCGCTCGGCGCGCGTGTGGGCGCCGCGCTACGTCGGCGGCGCGCTCGCGCTGCGCGGTGTGCTGCAGCCGCTGACCGAGCTGCAGATGCGCTTCACGCGCGATCTGCGGCGGGCGCTGGACCTCGCCGATCCGGCGCGTGGCGGGCTCGAGGACCAGCATTCGAAGCTGGGCGTGGCGGTCGACGCCGTGCGCGAGCCGCCCGCTGCCGTGCCGTCGCGCGAGCCGGTGCCGCGCTCCTAGCCGCGTCGCGCTTGCGCGGCGGGGCGCCGCTGGTGCGGGCGGCCGGGCTTCGCGCCGCGGTCTGCGCCGCCGCTGGCGCGGTCTCGCCCTGCGGCCGGTGCGGCCTGCTCGCGCAGCGGCGCCGTGGCCCGGTCGCGCATCCGCCGGGAGCCGTCGGGGAGCGCGGGGGCTACGCGCCGCGGTGGCGCAGCCAGACGGCCTGCGCGAGCTGCCTGTCGGCGAGCGTCACGACCGCTGCGCGGCCGTTGAGCGACCCTCGTGCCTCGATCGGACGCGGGACGCTCTCGGCGGACTTGATCACGTAGGCGCCGTTCGTGCGTATGCGAGTGGAGGCTCTGCTCATGTCTCGTCCGTTCGGCAGGTATCCGGAGAACCTGAAGCACTCCCAGCTTACCTGGCCGCCCGGAGCGTAGACCAACCCAGGCGCAGCGCGGCGGCGGAGCAGGCGATCGCGCTGGTAAGCCAGACCCCCAGCGGATGGCGGCTCGGCATCTGCATCGCCAGGCTCGCGGACGCGACCAGGGCGCAGAGGACGACCACCATCAGCAGCCGGCGACGGCTGCGCAGGAGCTTGTTGACGATCGCGTGGCGGCCCGTCGCGGCGGCGAAGCCCGAGACGATCGCGCCACCGGCGAGCAGCAGCGAGACCGCGGCCCCGGGGGCGGTCGCATCGAGCCCGGAGAGCCAGCCCGCCCACAGCAGGGCGGCGACGGTCGTCGCGGTCAGCGCCGCCCTGCTCGCGCCGCCCTCGCGCTTGGAGACCACCTCTACCGTCGCCCGCACGTCGTCGTGCGGCGCGATGTCGTCCGCGGCGTAGAGCGCGGCGCGGTTGACCCGGTCGTCGGCCGTTCCGAGCTCCTCGAAGTCGTCGCTGCCCGGCGCGCGGCGCACCAGCGTCGCGCGGGCGATGCGCAGCTCGTCCGGGATCGCGATCTCCATGTGGAAGCTGTGCGCGCGCCACGCGCCCGGAGAGTCGATCACGAACCAGGCGCGATCGGGATGGCGTACCCGCCACCAGATCTCGTCGCGGGCGTACCTGTCGCGCCGATGCTCCCACGGCGGCTCGAGCGGGAAGTCCTCTCCATAGCCGTACTTGAGCACGCGCCTCGCGGGCCCGCCCGCCGGGAGCGCGGCGAACAGCACGTAGTCCGACGCGAACGTCCGCAGCAGGCTCCAGCAGCGTTCGTCGGCGAGCAGCGCGGCGCGCACGGCATCGCCCGCGCGTGCCGCGCCGACGAGCGCGCCGAGTGCCTCGCGCGCGAGCTCCTCGTCCTGGACGACGATCTGGCGCAGGTCGGCGGTCAGCTTCTCGACGTCCCCGGGCGGCGCCTCCCCAACCGCCTCCCGCGCGGCGCTCAGCAGGGCGATCAGCGCGAGCTCGCCGTTGTCGGAGCGCCCGAGCAGCGGCAGCGTGGCCGGCTGCTCGTCGACGAGGTCGAAGTGGCGCAGTGGCCGCTTGCGCAGGACGGAGATCGGCACGACCTGCCCGTGGCGCGTCAGCAGGGCGCGCTGCTGGCCGGGCGACAGCGTGAAGTCCACCGACACGCGCCGGCGCGTCTCCTCCTGGGCGAGCATCTCGACCGTCTCGACGCGGCGGTTGATCCAGCGCTTCGGGTACGCGATCAGGTCCGCGCATGCGGCGCCGGCGTCGAGCAGGTCTGCACGCGGATCGAGCACGCGGGCAAGTGTGCGTCGTGCGGCGGACGAGGCCGCGTCCGCCGACACGCTCGCTAGCCTCTTCGCCCCCGTGGAGTACCCCGTCGAGAGCTTCAGCGCAGATGAGCGCACGCGCCTGCGCCCGCACGTCACGAACCTCGACGCGCCCGTCTTCGCGCTCGTCAACCTTCCCGAGACCGTCAAGGGAGCGCTGTTCGCGCGCTACTCCCGCTACCCGGGGACGCTGCGGCGGCTGGCGCTCGACGAGTTCGCGGAGACGCTCGGCGACGGCGACGGCGACGGCCCGACGTACGACAACGCCGAGGGCGCCCGCGCGGCGGACTTCTACGAGCGCATCTTCGTCGGCTACGGAGACGACTCGATCGCGCAGCTCGGCGGCGCGCACGTCGCCTGCGAATGGGTGTCCAACGTGCTCACGAAGGTGCTGCAGCGCCCGCGGCTCGGCGCGTATCTCGAGCAGTCGACGCGCTACATCGCCTACGACGCCCCGATCGAGGGGTCCTCGTGCTATCGCTACTACCGCGATGCGGAGCTCGGCCGAGAGTACGAGGCCGCGATGGACGAGATCTTCGACGTCTACGCGGCGGCGATCCCGCGCGTCTGCTCCTGGGCGGCTGAGCGCTACCCGGCCGCCGACGGCGAGTCGCCGCGCGCGCACGCGCGGGCGATCAAGGCCAAGGCGCTGGACCTGCTGCGCGGCCTGCTGCCCGCCGCGTCGCTGTCGCACATGGGGATCTTCGCGACCGGCCAGACGTACGAGCAGCTCGTCATGCACCTGCTCGCGCACCCGCTGCCCGAGGCGCGCCACTACGGATCGATGATCCTGTCGTCGGTGCAGGCGGTGATGCCGAGCTTCGTCTCGCGCGTGGAGCGCCCGGATCGCGGCGGTGAGTGGATCGCGTATCTGCGCCGGCGCGAGCAGGCGGGCGAGCGCTGGGCGGCCCGTCTGGGCCTGGATCGCGCGCCCGGCGACGACGGCGCGGGCGGTCCGTCCGTGCGCCTGACGCATCACGACGGCGACGAGGTCCTCATGCTCGCCGCGCTGCTGTTCGAGGCGACCGGGGTCGACGAGCAGACCACGCTCGCCGCGCTCGCCGGCCTGGACGGTCACGAGCGCGCGGAGCTCGTGCGCGACCTGACAGGCGACCGCGCGAACCGCCGCCACCGTCCGGGACGCGGCCTGGAGTCGTTGCGCTATCGCTTCGAGATCGTGTCGGACTACGGCGCCTTTCGCGACCTGCAGCGCCACCGCATGCTGACGTGTCAGTGGCAGGCGCTCACGCCCGACCTCGGCGCCGGCGTGCCCGAGGAGGTCGACGAGGCCGGCGTCGGCGACGACTTCCGCCGCGCGCTTCACGTCTCGCAGCGTGCCTACGAGCGCCTGCTGGGCGCCGGGCACGACCGGCGCGCCGCGATGTACGCGCTGTGCCTCGGCTACCGCCTGCGCTACGTGCTCGACCTCAACGCCCGCGCCGCGATGCAGCTGATCGAGCTGCGCTCCGGGCGCGAGGGACATCCCGCGTATCGCGCCGTCGCGCAGGCGATGCACGAGCGGATCGCGTCCGTGCACCCGGCGGTGGCCGCGGCGATGACCCATGTCGACCGCGAGACCGAGCCGCGCCTGGAGCGGATCGTGTCGGAGCTGCGTACGCAGGCCAAGCTCGACGCCCGCGCGGCCTCCAGCGCGTAGCGCGAACGGACAGGGCTGGGGTGTGCGCGGCGCTGGTAGGGTCGCGAGCAGATGCCGACCGACGATCAGGCCAGCGGCGCACATCCCATCGGGGGGCTCGGCCTGCGCAGCACGCGCAACGGCGACACGCACGTCGTCGAGCTGCTCGGCGAGCTCGACATCGCGGGTGCGCCGCGTCTGGAGGAGGCGCTGCTCGAGGTCGAGGCCACCGATGCCGCCGCGATCGTCGTGGACCTCGGCAGCCTCGACTTCATCGACTCGACCGGCATCCGGCTGCTGCTGATGGCCGCCGAGCGCGCGAGCGCCACGGGCCGCCTCACGATCCTGCGCGGCCCCAAGCAGGTGCACCGCGTGTTCGAGCTCACGGACCTCGTGAGCCGGCTGCCGTTCGCCGACGCCTGAGCCTGGATCTCAGCGAAGATCGTGGATGAAGCCCCGTCGCCCGGGGCGGTCCAGGGTCGAGCGGCGGCGCACCCGCGGCCGCGTCAGGCGTCCGCCTCGTCGCGACGCTCGGCGATCCGCGATTCGAGCTGCGCCATGACGTCGGGGTCGCGCAGGGTCGTGACGTCGCCGAGCTCGCGACCCTCGGCGATGTCGCGCAGCAGGCGGCGCATGATCTTCCCCGAACGCGTCTTGGGCAGGTCGTCGGCCCAGACGATCCGCTTCGGCCGCGCGAGCTTGCCGATCTTCCTCGCGACGTGCTCGCGGATCTCGGCGACGAGCTCGTCGGTGCCCTCGAGATCGCCCTCGAGCGTCACGAAGCAGACGACCGACTGGCCGGTGTCCTCGTCCGCCGCGCCGATCGTCGCGCACTCGGCGACCTTCGGATGCGACACCACCGCCGACTCGATCTCGGCCGTCGACATGCGATGGCCGCTGACGTTCAGCACGTCGTCGACGCGGCCGATGACCCAGAAGTAGTCGTCTGCGTCCTCGCGCGACGCGTCGCCGACGAAGTACGTCCGCGGGCCGAACTTCTCGAAGTACGTCGAGACGTAGCGGTCGTCGTCGCCGTAGAGCGTGCGCAACATCGACGGACACGGCTGCGTCAGCGTCAGCAGGCCCTGCTGCTCGCGCTCGATCTCCTCGCCCGCGTCGTCGACGACTGCCGCGAACACGCCCGGCAGCGGCTGCGTCGCCGAGCCGGCCTTGGTGTGGGTGATCCCCGGCAGGGGCGCGATCATGATGCAGCCCGTCTCGGTCTGCCACCACGTGTCGACGATCGGGCAGCGCTCGCCGCCGATGACGTGGTGATACCAGACCCAGGCCTTCGGGTTGATCGGCTCGCCGACCGTCCCCAGCAGGCGCAGCTTGGAGAGGTCGTGGCGTCCCGGATACTGCTCGCCCCACTTCATGCACGCGCGGATCGCCGTCGGAGCGGTGTAGAAGATCGTCACGCCGTAGTGCTCGCAGAGGTCCCACCAGACGTCCTTGTCGGGGTAGTCCGGGGCTCCCTCGTACATGACCGAGGTCGCGGCGTTCATCAGGGGCCCGTAGACGATGTACGTGTGCCCGGTGATCCAGCCGACGTCGGCCGAGCAGAAGTAGACGTCGGTCTCGGGCTTGAGGTCGAAGACGTACTTGTGGGTGAACGCGGCGCCCGTGAGATAGCCACCGGTCGAGTGCAGGATGCCCTTCGGCTTGGCGGTCGAGCCACTCGAGTACAGGATGAACAACGGGTGCTCCGCGTCGAGCGCCGTCGCATCGCAGTCCGGCGAGGCCGCATCCATGATCTCGTCGTAGAAGACGTCGCCCTCCCCCATCGGGCACTCGATGCCGGTGTTGCGCACGACGATCGTCGTGTCGACCGCGATCCCGACCTCGTCGACGGACCGCTTCACCGCCGCGACCTTGCCCTTGCGCCGCGCGCCGTCGGCCGTGATCAGCGCCTTCGCCTCCGAGACCTCCATGCGCTCCTTCACCGACTCCGGCGAGAAGCCGCCGAACACGACGTTGTGCGGGGCGCCGATCCGCGAGCAGGCGAGCATCGCGACGACGACCTCGGGGATCATCGGCAGGTAGATCCCGACGACGTCGCCCTGCTCGATGCCCTGGTCGCGCAGCGCGTTGGCGAAGCGCATGACGTCGGCGTGCAGCTGCGCGTACGTGACGTCGCGCTCCTCGCCCTCCTCGCCGCGCCAGTGCAGCGCGACGCGGTCGCCCAGGCCCGCCTCGACGTGGCGGTCCAGGCAGTTGTATGACGCGTTGATCGTCCCGCCCTCGAACCACTTGTAGAACGGCGCCTTGGAGTCGTTGCAGGTCGTGTCCCACTCGCTGAACCAGTGCAGCTCGCGGGCCTGCTGCGCCCACCACGCCAGCGGGTCGGCGGCGGCGCGCTCGTAGACGGACGGATCGTTGAGCAGCGCGTCGCGCGCGAAGTCCTCCGGCGGCGGGAACGACTCGACCTGCAGCAGCTCCTCGAGGCGCGCGGCCAGCTTGTCGTGGGACGAGGTCTGATCGCTGCTCGCCATGTCTCAGGACTCCTTGCTTCGCTCGCGCAGCTCGATCCGGCGGATCTTGCCGGTCAGGGTCTTCGGGAGATCCTCGACGAACTCGACGATTCGCGGGTACGCGTAGGCCGACAGGTGCTCGCGCACGAACGACGAGATCTCCCTGCCGAGCTCGTCGGATCCCTCGTATCCCGCGGCCGGTACGACGAACGCCTTGACGACGTTGCCGCGACGCTCGTCAGGCCAGGCGACGGCGGCGGCCTCGGCGACGGCGGGATGCTCCAGGCACGCCGACTCGACCTCGAACGGGCCGATCCGGTAGCCGGCCGAGATGATGACGTCGTCGGCGCGGCCCTCGTACCAGTAGTAGCCGTCCTCGTCGGTCGAGGCGGCGTCCTTCGTGTGAAACCACTCGCCGCCAAAGGTCTCGATGGCGGCCTCGTCGTTGTTCCAGTAGCCGAGCGGATAGTGCGGGTTCGAGCGCGCGCGCAGGCAGATCTCGCCGCGCTCGCCCTGCGCGACGGGCCGCTCGTCCTCGTCGAGGATCTGCACGTCCCAGCCGGGCATCGGCTTGCCCAT
>DASXCR010000038.1:0-15360 GCA_036491075.1 Solirubrobacteraceae bacterium | reverse complement strand
GACCGAGCTCGCGTTCGTCGAGCGCGAGCTCGGGCTGGCGGTCGGCCTGCGCGGTCGCGATCGCGATCTCGGCGCCTCGCACGCCGAGCGCGCGCGGGTCAACGTCACGCGGGCGATCCGCTCGACGCTGCGGCGCATCGCGAGCTGCGACGCCCGCCTCGGGCGCGAGCTCGACGCCGCCGTCCGGACCGGCACGTACTGCGCCTACGAGCCTGATCCGCAGCGGCCGCGACGCTGGGTCGTCGGCGACGCGCCGGGCCGCTGACGCGGTCGCTCGGTGTCGCTCGGCGTGCCGGTCGACGTGTTCGTCGCCGCGGCCTGACGCCCAGTAGGGAGGGCGGTGGGCCGCGGCTACGCGAACACGTGCCCGGAAAGCAAAGAGAGGACGCCACGGGGAAGAGGCGTCCTCTCTTAGACCGGGCGGCTGTCCCTAGCCTGTCGTCATCTGCTGGGCGTGATCGCGGACCGAACGGTGTTCATTCGCGATGAACGGGCCGCCGATCCCGCGATGTCGGGCGTGGCGCTCGATCGGTCTCGATCGCCCGCCCCCCGATCCTGCCGCGGACCCGCTGTGATCGGCGCGCTATGCTCGATGTAGTTGCTTGAGCAACTGTCGCGAGCGGTCCCATCCGGAGGGAGCCAACGTGCAAGTCGAGATCTGGTCGGACATCGCGTGCCCCTGGTGCTACGTCGGCAAGCGCCGCTTCGAGGCCGCACTCGCCGCGTTCGAGCATCGCGAGGACGTGCAGCTCACCTGGCGCGCGTTCGAGCTCGACCCGAACGCACCCCACCGGCTCGAGGTGGACGCCGCGCAGCACCTCGCCGACAAGTACGGCACGAGCCTCGAGGGCGCGCGTGCGATGCATGCCCGCATGACCGAGACCGCCGCCGGCGAGGGGCTGGACTTCCGCTTCGACATCGCCCGCCGCGGCAACACGTTCGACGCGCACCGCGTCGTGCATCTCGCGGCCGTGCACGGCCTGCAGGACGCGATGAAGGAGCGCATCATGCGCGCCTACCTGACCGATGGCGAGCTCGTGTCCGACCACGACGTGCTGCGGCGCCTGGCGGCCGAGGTCGGCCTGCCGGCGGACGAGGTCGCGGACCTGCTCGCCGGCGACCTCTATGGCGAGGAGGTCCGCGCGGACGAGCGCACCGCGGGGCAGCTCGGCATCAACGCCGTGCCGTTCTTCGTCGTCGATCGCCGCTTCGGGGCATCCGGCGCCCAGCCGCCCGAGGTGCTGCTCGAGCTCCTGCGCCAGGCCCAGCCGATCGAGGTCGTCGCCGACGGCGCGACGTGCGGGCCGGACGGCTGCTGAGCGGCGTGTGCGCGCCGCGACGTGCGGCCGGCGGCCGGGTAGGGCGCTCGTAGGATCAGCGCATGAGCATCGTCAAGATCAACGCCATCACGGTCCCGCGGGATCGCTTCGAGGAGTTCGCGCAGCGCTTCGCCTCCCGCGCGGGAAGGGTCTCGGGCGCCGAGGGCTTCGAGGCCTTCGAGCTGCTGCGACCCAACGACGAGCGCGAGGTCTGCCTCGTGCTCACGCGCTGGCGCTCGGAGGAGGACTTCGAGGCGTGGCTCGCGGGACCGGACTTCGCCGCCGGCCACGCCGGCCATCGCAAGGGCGGCCCGGTCGGGACGAGCAGCGAGCTGTGGTCCTTCGACGTGCTCGAGCTCGAGGGTCCGGCGGAGAGCTGAGCGGGACGTCGTGACGCGCCCGATCATCGTGACGGCGCTCGCGACGACGCCGGTCAAGGGCCTGCGGGTCAGCGCCGTGGACGAGCTGCGGCTCGAGCCCGACGGGGTGCCCGACGATCGCCGCTTCTACCTGATCGACGATCGCCGGCGGCTCGTCAACGGCAAGCACGTCGGCACGCTGGGAACCGTGATCCCGACCTACCGCCACGCCGATCGCACGCTGACGCTGACCTTCCCGGACGGCGAGGTCGTCGAAGGGGTCGTGCGCACCGGCGACAAGATGACGACGCTCGTCTTCTCGCGTGCGCAGCAGGCGCGTCCGGTGCTCGGCCCGTGGTCCGAGGCGCTGTCGGCGCACTTCGGCCGGCCGCTGCGGCTCGTCGAGATCGTCGGCGACGTCGGCGCCGATCGGGGACACGCCGGCGCGGTGAGCCTCATGTCGCATGCCTCGCTGACCGGCTTCGAGGACGTGGCGGGGCTCGGCGCTGTCGACGGCCGGCGCTTTCGCATGCACGTCGAGATCGATGGCGTCGTGGCCCACGCGGAGGATGGCTGGCTGGGTCGGCGGCTGCGGGTCGGCGCCGCGCTCGTGAGGATCTCCGGCCACATCGGGCGCTGCTCGACGACGCATCGCCACCCCGATACGGGCGTCCTGG
Organism: Solirubrobacteraceae bacterium; assembly: GCA_036491075.1. Taxonomy (GTDB): domain Bacteria; phylum Actinomycetota; class Thermoleophilia; order Solirubrobacterales; family Solirubrobacteraceae; genus CADCVQ01. The sequence continues at coordinate 13,005 of DASXCR010000038.1, read as the reverse complement.
ACGTGCCGACGCTCGACATCCTGCGGTCCTATCGCGGTGGGCTGAACACGACCGAGCCGCTGGCCTTCGGCGTCTACGGCGAGGTGCTCGAGGCCGGCACCGTCGCCCTCGGCGACGCGGTCGAGCTCGCATAGCACCCGCCGATCACTCGTGGCGGGAGCGCGAGCGGGCGGGGCGCCGTGCTTGGCGGTCGTGGCCGGCGCGCGGCGGGCGCCAGCCGGGCTGGCAGCCCTCGTAGCCGGCGTCGAGCTGTGTCGCGGAGGGCGGATCGGCGGCGAGCAGCTGCGGGACGGTGACCGGTTGCAGGTGGCGCCGGCGCAGCATCGGCAGGATCGCGTGGAGCGCGCGCACCGTCTGCGGGCGGTTCTCGTGCATGAGGACGATCGATCCCGGTCGCGCGAAGTGGCGGACGTGGCGATAGATCTCGTGGTAGTCCGTCGCCGGGCTGCTCGTGTCGGTCGAGTCGACGTCCCACAGGATCTCGGCCATCCCCTGGCGGCGCACCTCGCGGTCGATCCAGCGATCGTGCGCCTCGTAGGGCGGGCGAAACAGGGTGACCGGATGGCCCGCGGCGCGCAGGGCGGCGCTGCGGCCGCCCGCGATCTGCGCGCGCGCGGCGGCGTGGCCGAGGAGGTCGAGGTCGGGATGGGTCACCGTGTGGTCGCCGATCGCGCCGACCTGCCGCTCGAGCCGGGGCGAGCGCGGGAACCGCGCGACGTTGCGGGCGATGAGGAAGAACGTCGCGGGCGCGCCGGCGAGGCGCAGCTGGTGCACGACGGTGGCGGTGTCCGGGCCGGGGCCGTCGTCGAAGGTCAGCGCGACGAGTCGCCTGTGGCCGCGCCCGCAGTAGATCGGCTGGCCGTCGCTGACGGCATGCTCGACGGCGGCCGCCTGCGCGGCGGCCGCGGCTGCCGGCAGGTGTGGGGTGACCGGGGCTGGCCGTGTGGCGCCGCGCGGCGGTGAGACGTACGGGATCGTGACGGTCGTCGCCGCCGGGGACGCGGGCTTCGCCGCGCAGCCTGCGAGTGCCGCGGCCATGGCGCACGACGTGACCACCCAGCGCGCGACGCGGACGCCGCGCCGTCGCCGGCTCGGCGGTATCGGTGCCGGCCGCACGCGTCGCATCTTCGCAGTGGTCGTCGCGGGCCGTCGCCGTCAGCGGGGGCCGGGCCGCAGGCGCGGCAGGGCGCCGAGCCGTTCGAGCAGCCGGTCCCAGGCACCGGCGCGCTCGGCTGCCGCTGCGGCGTGGGGCTCGCGGACGCCGACGCCCGGCGGCAGGACGACGGCCTCCGGATCGCCGGCGCCCTTCGCGAACGGGTCGGCGGTGCTCAGCACCACGATCGGATCGCCGGCAGCCGGCACCGCGGCCAGTCGCTCGCACGCCCTCGCGATCGGATCGCCCGTCGCGCGGCCGGCCGCGGCACCGACGACGAGCACGAGCACGCCGCGCGACGCGAGCAGCGGCGCGGCGAGCGCTGCCACGGCGGCCTGCGCGGGGGTCCCGGCGGCGTCGATCACGACCGTCGCGCCCGCGGTCGCCCCAGCCGGGACGTGCAGTGTCGCCGCCAGCCCGTCGCGCCAGCGCCGCGTGCGCACGCCCTCACCTGCGATCCGGCGGGTGAGGGCACGCGCGACTCCGCGACCGTCCGCGCCCTCGACGCGCACGTCGATCCTCACCGCGCGCAGCGAGCGCAGCGCCGCCATGTCGCCCGTCCCGTCCTTCAGCGGCGACCAACCGGTCGCGAGATCCTCGCACCGCAGGCCCGCGGACCGCCAGATGCGGCCGTCGTCGTCGCGGTAGCGCGCGCGCCAGACGAGCCGCGCATCGGGGCCGGCACCGCGCACGCGCAGGTCGATCGGCTCGTCGAGCAGGCCGATCGCGACGCCACGGATCTCCAGCGCACCGGCCCGCGGCTGTGCGGCCACGGCGGTCGGATCGAGGGTCGTGTCGTCGCTGCACATCGCGGCACAGCATGCCCCACCGCCGCGGTGCGAAGATGACCCGCGATGACGGCACCGCTCACCGGAGGCTGCAGCTGCGGCGCCGTGCGCTTCGCGTTGCGCGCCGCGCCGACCCTCGCCGGCTACTGCCACTGCACCCGCTGCCAGCGGCGCACGGGCAGCGCCGCCTCCCCGCAGACGCGCGTCGATGCCGCCGCCTTCGAGCTGCTCTGCGACGGCGGGCTGACATGGTGGCGCCATCCGGACGGGGGCTTCGAGAAGGGGTTCTGCAGCGTCTGCGGCGGGCAGCTCTTCAGCCGCAACCCCGACGATCACGCGCAGCTGAACATCCGCCTCGCCGCGTTCGACGAGGATCCCGGCGTGCGGCCGAGCTACCGCGGCTGGGTCGCGTTCGCCGCGCCGTGGGAGCCGATCCCCGACGACGGCCTGCCGCGCTACGAGGAGCGCCGCCCGCCCGGCGCCTGACGCCGGCGCGGGGCGCGCTCACCAGGAGTGCGTCAGCCCGCCGTCGACGAGCAGCGACTGGCCGGTGACGTAGCTCGCGCGCGCCGAGCACAGGAACACCGTCGCGTCCGCGATCTCCTCCGGCGTGCCGAGCCGGCCGGCGGGCACGCCGTCGCGCGCCGCCTCCTGCGCGGCCTGCATGCTGCCGTAGCCCGCAGCGATGCGGTCGGTCGCGATGCGGCCGGGCAGGACGGCGTTGAGTGTCACGCCGTCGGCCGCGCAGTCCCTCGCGAGCAGCTTCATCCCGGCGAGCAGGCCCGGCCGGTTGACGTTCGACAGCTGCAGCCCGTCGAGCGGCTCGATCGCCGCGCTCGAGGACACTGCGATCACACGTCCGAACCCGCGCGAGCGCATTCCCGGCACGAGGCGCTGCAGGATCAGCATCGGCGAGACGACGAGCGTGCGGTGCGCGCGCTCCCACTCCTGCGCCGACGGTGCGAGCGGGTCCTCGAAGCGCGGTGGACCGCCCGTGTTGGCGACGTAGACGTCGATCGGGCCGAGGTCGATCTCGACGGCGTCGAGCAACGGGCCGATCGCGTCGAGGTCCGCGCTGTCGAACGCGTACCCGCGCCCGCCGATCGCCGCGGCGGCGCCGTCGAGTTCCGCCGAAGGACGCGCCGCGACCGCGACCCGCGCGCCCTCCGCGGCCAGGCCGGCTGCGATCGCGCGCCCGATCCCGCGCGAGGCGCCGGTCACGAGCGCGACCCGGTCCGTCAGCCCGAGGTCCATCAGGACGGCGCCCGCGCGATGACGGCCATGCGATCGCGGAAGTCCGGCGCCCACATGCGCTCCGCGAGACCGGCCGCCCTCGCGCCCCGGACGAGGAGCCGCGCGACCAGCGGCGAGTAGCCGCCGATCCGCTCGAGGTAGTAGCGCACGCTGAACGCCTTCGGCGCGGTCGCGATCTCGAGCACCGTCCAGCCGTGGCGCTCGAGCAGCGTGCGGATCGACCCGCGCGTGAAGAACTGCACGTGCGTCGGGATCACCGACCACCAGCGCCTACCGAGGCGGCGCGCCACGCGGCTGCCCGCGTCCGGCAGCGCCATCCACGCGACGCCGCCCGGGCGCAGCAGCTCCGCGAGCCGGTCGAGCGCCTCGCCGGGGCGCGGCAGGTGCTCGATGACGTCCCCCAGGACGACCGCGTCGAACGAGTGCAGCGGCAGCGGCGCCGTCAGCAGCTCGCCCGTGCGCACGTCGAGGCCGAGCTCGTCGCGGGCGTAGGCGGAGGCGAACTGCGACGGTTCGACGCCGACGCCCTCCCAGCCGCGATCGCGCGCCTCGGCGAGCAGGAAGCCGACCCAGCAGCCGAGGTCGAGCAGCTCCCGCTTGCGCGCCGACCCGTTCTGCGGATCGGGCGCGAGGTGATGCTCGATCCGCGCGAGCGCCCGGCGCGCGGTCTCGCGCTGACCGGGCTCCTCCTGCACGTAGTCGTCGGAGGCGGCGTCCGAGTAGGCGCTCTCGAGCACGGCGTCGGCCGGCATCGGCTCGGTCTGGCGATGGCCGCAGCTCGGGCAGCGGACGAGGTCCGACAGCGCCGTGCCGAACTTGTCGGTCGTTGGGATCAGCCCGTCCGGGCCCGCCTCGCCGGCCACCTGGAGGTGCGGCTGCAGGCCGGACGCACCGCAGGCGGCACAGCGCGACACGTCGGGCAGCGTACGACAAGTCCGCCCGCGCGCTGCCCGCCACGTCGCTCGCGCGCCGTCCGCCACGTCGCTCGCGCGCCGCCACCGCGCCGTGCGTGCGCGATCGCAGGCGCACGGTCGCCGGACGCAGGACCCGCCGCGCGAGGGCGGACCTCTACGATCACTGCGTGGCCGAACGGCAGCTGGCCCTGGTGAGCGTCGTCGCGCCGATGCTCAACGAGGAGGGCACCGCGCGGATCTTCTGCGAGCGCGTGCGTGCGGCGATGGCCGGCCTGCCCTGGGAGCTGATCGTCGTCGACGACGGCTCGAAGGATGGGACGCCCGCGATCCTCGCCGAGATCGCCGCCGCGGACCCGCGCATCAAGACGATCACGCTGTCGCGCAACTTCGGCCATCAGACCGCGATCACGGCCGGCCTGGATCACGCGCGGGGCGATGCCGTCGTGATGATCGACGCCGACCTGCAGGACCCGCCCGAGCTGATCCCCGCGATGATCGCGCACTGGCGCGCCGGCTCGGACGTCGTCTACACGACGCGCACCTACCGCGCCGGCGAGTCGAAGTTCAAGCTCACGACCGCGCGCTGGTTCTACAGCATCATGGGCAAGGTCTCCGACGTCCCGCTGGCCGCCAACGCCGGCGACTTCCGGCTACTGGACCGGCGCGCGCTCGACGCCCTGCTGACGATGCGCGAGCGCAACCGCTACCTGCGCGGGATGACGTCGTGGGTCGGCTTCACGCAGACCGCGCTGCCGTACACGCGTGAGGCGCGCCACGCCGGCGAGACGAAGTACCCGATCCGCAAGATGGTGCACTTCGCGCTCGACGCGATCGCGTCGTTCTCGAACGTCCCGCTGCAGCTCGCGACGGTCGCCGGCTTCGCGTGCGCGTGCCTGGCCTTCCTCGCGATCCCGGTCGCGATCGCCTTTCGCTTCTTCGGCCAGTTCCTCCCCGGGATCACGTCGACCGTGGTCGCGGTGCTGCTGCTCGGCGGGATCCAGCTGATCGCGATCGGGCTGATCGGCGAGTACGTCGGGCGGATCTACGACGAGGTCAAGCGCCGGCCGCTGTACATCGTGCGCGACCGCGCGAACGTCGGGACCGCCGAGGACGAGCGCGAGCGTTCGACGGCCCGGTAGTGGCTCGTCCCGTGCATCCGTTGCATCGATCCGCGCGTGAGCGGGTTTGCGGGATGGACCGCGAGTGATCGTGGGACGGGCGATGAGCCGGCAGCGGGCGCTGACGCTGCTCGGCGCGGCGATCTCGATCGCGGCGCTGGCCGGCGTCGTCGTCTGGGCCCTGCAGCAGGACGCGCCGACGTGGCCGGACTCGCCCGCCAAGCTGGCGGTGCTGGCCGCGGCGATCGGCGTCTACCTCGCGGGCTGCGCCGCACGCGCCGAGCGCTGGCTGGCGCTCCTGCATCACAACGGGGTGCGGCCGAAACGCGCCGACGTCTACGGGCTCGTGGCGGTCGGCTACCTCGGCAACAACGTGCTGCCGGCGCGCGCGGGCGACGCGCTGCGCGTCGTCTTCCTCGCGCCGCGCGCCCAGACCGACGCGCGCACCGTCATCGGCACGATCGTCGCCGAGCGGGTGCTCGACGTCGTGCTGCTCGTCGGGCTCTTCGTCGTGCTCGCGTACGGCGTGCTGGGCGACGTCGACACGCCCTCCGCCGGGCGCTTCGTCTTCGCCGCGCTGATCGTGCTGGCGCTCGCCGCGGCCGCGGCCGCGGCGGCGTTCGTCCTCGAGCGGCGCGGGCACCTGCGGCGCGTCGTCGACTTCCTCGCTCCGATGACGGCCGCGACGCGCCGCATGCGCGGCCGCCACGGCGCGGTGCTGCTGGCCTGGTCGGCGCTCGTGTGGTGCCTGGAATGGGGCGCGTGGTGGCTCACCGCGGACGCGATCGGCCTGCACCTCGCGGTGCTCGACGTCGGCTACCTGATGGGGCTGGCGACGATCTTCGTGCTCGTCCCGAGTGGGCCGGGCTACGTCGGCACGTTCGACGCCGCCCTCGTGTTCGGCCTGCACGCGCTGGGCCGCGGCGGCGCCGCGCTGTCGTACCTGCTGCTGCTGCGGTTCGTGATCGCGGTCCCGATCACGCTGCTGGGGCTGATCGCGCTCGTCGCGCGCTTCGGCGGCGTGGCGCGGATGCGCGCGGCGGTACGGGCATGAGGGTCGCGGTGATCGGCGCCGGCGTCGCGGGGCTCGTCTGCGCGTACCGGCTCACGCAGGAGGGCCACGTCTGCGACGTCTACGAGCGCTGGCCGGGGCTCGGCGGCCAGGCGGCGACGCTGGACGTCGGCGGCGGCGACGTGCTCGAGCGCTACTACCACCACCTCTTCACGAGCGACCGCCACATCGTGGCGCTGTACGACGAGCTCGGGATGGGCGACGAGCTCGAGTGGAAGACGTCGACGATGGCGTTCTTCGTCGACGGGCGCCAGTGGGCGTTCAACGGCGCGCTGGACCTGCTGCGCTTCGGGCCGCTGCGGCCGCTGGCGCGCGTGCGCATGGGGCTGGCGGTGCTGATGCTGCAGAAGCGCGCGAAGGAGGCGGGGCCGTTCGAGGCGATCACCGCGCACGAGTGGATCGAGTCGCGGATGGGCAAGGGGCCGTGGCGCAAGGTCTGGGGGCCGCTGCTGCGCGGCAAGTTCGGCGAGCGCGCGGAGGACATCTCGATGGCGTGGCTGTGGAGCAAGCTCACGCTGCGCCGCCAGCTCGAGGGCGACGAGGCGCGCGAGGAGAAGCTCGGCTACCCGAAGCACTCGTGGGAGCTGTTGTTCTCCGCATTGCGCGCGGCGATCGTCGCGGGCGGCGGGCGCGTGCTGATCGACCGGCCGGCGGCGTCGCTGAGCCGTGGGGTCGACGGGGCGGGCTTCGTCGTGCTCGCGGGCTCCGCGGGTTCGTTTCGCTCCGGCCACGACCCGCGCCGCTTCCAGCGCGCCGACGGCGTCGGCGAGCACTACGACGCGGTGGTCGCGACCGTGCCCAACGACGTCTTCCTCGGCCTGCTCGACGACGATCTCGCGGCGGCGGCCGGAGCGGACTACGTGGGCCGGCTGCGCGCCGCGGAGTACCACACTGCGCTGTGCCTGCTGCTCGAGCTCGACCGCCGGTTCTCGCCGTTCTACTGGACGAACATCGCCGACACCTCGCTGCCGTTCGTCGGGCTCATCGAGCACACGAACTTCGTCGATCCGGCACGCTACGGGGGCCGCCGGTTCCTCTACGTCGCGAACTACCTCGCACCGGGGGACCCGCTGCTCGGGTTGTCGGCCGACGAGCTGCTGGCGGCGTACCTGCCGGGCCTGACGGCGGTGCAGCCCGCGTTCTCGCCGGACTGGATTCGGGCGAAGTGGCTGCACCGTGAGCCCGCCGCCCAGCCGATCGTGACGGTCGGCTACCACGAGCGGATCCCCGCGCTGCGCACGGGCGTGCCGGGCCTGGTGCTCGCCAACACGACCCAGATCTATCCCGAGGACCGCGGCACGAACTACAGCGTGCGCCTCGGCGGCGACGCGGCCCGAGCGCTGCTCGGCGGCTGAGGCTCAGCCGGCCGACGCGGCCGTCTGCCGCGGCCCGTGGCATGCGGTGGATCGTGGCTGCCGACGCACCATGCCGGACCCGAGCCCGGAGGCGCCGTCGTCGTCCGATCTGCCACGCCCTGCCGGGACGACCGGCACCGGTCGCGTCCGTCAGAGCAACGCGCCGTGGTCCGCCGACCCCGGGCGTAGCAAGCGCTGGACGCGACGAGCCGTCGCCCGGGGCGGTCCGCGGTGCGCACCGCAGACCAGGGGTCCGCGGTACGCACCCCTGGTCTGCGTGTGTCTAGCACTCGCTACTCGCCGGGGAGTAGCGACTGCCAGACATCGAAAAAGAGGAAGGCCGACGGCGGCCTCGATCGGGCGTGCTTCGCGATCACCGCTGGCTCAGCCGCACCCGACGCCTTCTGGCCGCGGCCCCTGCCGCCGACTACGCGGACTCAGCCCGCGGCCTCCTCGTACACCCGCCAGGTCGCGCGCGCCGCATCCAGCCACGTCCACGCGGGCGGCTTGGGTGCCGGGCGCCGCGCGGCGACCCCGGCCGCGAGCATGCCCTCGAGATCGCCGGACTCGACGAAGGTCGCACGGTCGCCGAGGACCTCGCGCAGGACGGGGATGTCCGACGCGACGACGGGCGTCCCGCAGGCCAGCGCCTCGACCGTCGGCAGGCCGAAGCCCTCGTCGTCCGAGGGGAACACGAGCGCCCGCGCGCCCGAGTAGATCGCGGCGAGGTGCTCGTCGGGGACCTGGCCGGTCAGGATCACGTCGGGCAGCTCGTGCGCCCACGGCTTCGTCGCGCCGACGAGCACGAGCGGCAGCGCGCGCGGCGCCTTCGCGAGCGCGGCGATGCGCTTGCGCGGGTCCGGGGTCTGCAGCCCGCCGACCCACAGCAGGTAGTCGTCGGGCAGGCGGTAGCGCTTGCGCACGGCGGAGATCTCCCATGCGCTGCGCTGGCGCAGGCCCGGCGCGGGCGCCTCCGCCACGACGACGAGGCGCTCCGGCTGCATCCCGAGATGCTCGGTGACCTCGGCGGCCACGACGGCGCTCGGCACGATCACGCGGGCGGATCGTTCGACCGCCAGGTAGCGCATCCGGAAGCGGATCCCCGTGCGCAGGTACTCGCTGCGGCGCTTGAGCGGGACCACGTCGTGCAGCGTCACGATCTGCGGGCACGGCGGACGCAGCAGGGCGCCGTCGATCCACGGCGAGTGGAAGACGTCGACGCGTCGCGGGCGATGCGACTCGACGAGCGTGTCGCCGTCCGGCGTCGTCTCGCGCAGCGCGTCGAGCAGGCAGCTGACGTAGCGCCCGATCCCGCGCGGGTCCGGCGCCGGACGGCTGTCGAATGCGACCTTCACCGCGGAGAACCCGCGGCCGCGGCGGGGCGCATCGCGACGAACGCCGGCGCGGGCCGCGCGAGCACGACCCTCACGATCGCGCCGCCCCGAGCAGGATCGCCTCGACGCGATCGGCGTACGCGTCGGCGCCGAAGCGCTGTGCGCGCTCGCGCGCGGCGGCGCCCATCTCCGCCCGCCGCGCGAGCACCTCGAGGACCGCGGCCGCGAGCTCGTCCGGCCGGCCCGGCTCGACCAGGCGCCCGGTCTCGCCGTCCGCCACGACCTCGGCCAACCCGCCGACCCGCGTCGCCACGACCGGCGTGCCGGCCGCCATCGCCTCCGCGAGCACGGTCCCGAACGGCTCCTGACGCGACGGCGCGACGAGCACGTCGAGGTGGCGCATCACCGCCGCGCCGTCGGCGACCCACGGCACGTGCTCGACGTCGGTCGCGGCGAGCACCTGCGCGGCGTACTCCGGCGCGCTGTCATACGGGTCGTCCCCGACGAGCACGATCCGCGACCCCGGCGCCCCCGCGTGGATCGCCGCCGCCGCGCGCACGAGATCGAGCGGTCCCTTGCGCGGCTCGATCCGCCCGACGAAGCCGACGACGACGCCGTCCCCGGCCGGCCACGGCGGAGGCACGTCCGCCACGTCGAGCTCGACCGGGCAGTGGACGACGTGCGCCTCGATGCCAGGGCGCAACCGCTCGGCGACCGCGCCCGAGTCGGCCAGCACGGCGTTCGCCCGCGACCAGAAGCGCGGCACGCGATCGACGATGTCGTGCACGTGCAGCACGGTCCGGCGTCCCTCGAGCGCGGGCAGCAGCCGCCCGCTGACGGTGCCGTTGAGGTACACGAGATCCACGCCGCGCGACAGCCGCCGCACCTGCGACCAGCTCGCGACCGCGCGCGCGCCCGCCCCGCGCTCGAGTCCGCCGAGCGCGATCCGGACGACCGGCAGGCCGGCGTCGTCCATCGGCCCCGGCCCGGGCGTGGCGAGCGTCAGCTCGTGCCCGCGCGCGAGCAGCCGGGGCGCGAGACGCAGCAGCCCGATCTCCGCGCCGCCCGGATGGGCGACCGCACACACGGCAAGGATCCGCACGCCGCTGATCGTCGCAGGGCGCGAGCCCGAGCGCGCGCGTGCCGCGCTCGCCGGACCGGCGGCGACGCAACGCGGCGCCGGCCCGGCCCGGGCCCAGGCTCAGAGCATCGGGGAAGGCGGAATCGTCGTCTCGCCGCGCACCGCCGCGATCCGCATCGCGAGCTGGTCTGGGAAGCACCACGACCAGTCCTCGCCGGGCTCGAGCGAGCGGATCAGGGGATGGCCCGTGCTCGCCGCGTGGGCCGAGGCGTGCTTGCCCGGGGAGTCGTCGCAGCAGCCGACCTCGCCGCACTCCAGGCAGATGCGCAGGTGCAGCCACACGCCGCCCTCCGCGAGACAGGCCGCGCAGCCGTCGACGGACGCGGGCAGCTCGGTGACCTTGATGTGATCGAGATGGCTACAGCCGGCCATGGGACCTCAGCTCCTGTCGTCGGAAGTCGCGGACCCGCGACGATAGGCGACGGCGCGCCGCGCGCGGCGCGCGGCGCGGCGCGCGCGCACCCCGTCAGTCGCTGAAGGAGCTCCACGTGGGACGGCGGCGACCCCTATCCGAAGGCCGTGCCCCGGCCCGCCGATAGCGTGATGGTCCGTGCGTACCGAGACAGACCGTCGCGACGCGATCTGGGACGCCGTGCCGGCCGGCGCGGCGCCCGAGCGCTTCGAGCCGCGGCGCGCCTTCCTGCTCGATCACGTGTGCGCGGGGCAGGACGTGCTCGACGTCGGCTGCGGGGCGGGCGAGTTCAGCGCGGCGCTCGTGGAGGCGGGCGCGCGGCCGGTCGCCGTCGACGTCGCGCGGGAGGCGCTGCACCGAGCCCGCGAGCGCGTGCCCGCACTGGACGCCCGCCCGTGGGAGCCGGGGCGGCCGCTGCCGCTGGACGACACGAGCGTCGACGTTGTCTGGGCGGGCGAGGTGATCGAGCACGTCGTCGATGTCGCGCCCTGGCTGTCGGAGCTGCGGCGCGTGCTGCGCCCGCGCGGGACGCTGCTCGTCACGACCCCGCATCACGGGCGCGCGACACTGCTCGCGCTCGCGCTCAGCCGCCGGCGCTTCGCCGCGCACTTCGAGCCGCGCTCAGACCACGTGCGCTTCTTCTCGCCGGCCACGCTGCGCGCGCTGCTGGACGATCTCGGCTTCGACGTCGCCGGGCTGCGCGCCAGGCGCGGGACGATCCTCGCGCGCGCGGTGCGCGGCTGATGCGCGTGCTGCTCGACACGACGTACGCGCGCCGCGGGCCGAGCGGCACCGGCGTCTACGTCGATCGCCTCGCGCGCGCGCTGCGCGAGGAGGGCGTCGAGGTCGTCGAGGCCGCGAACGAGCGCCGGCCGGCGCCGGCCGGCGGCGGCGCGGGCAGCGCGCGCAACCTCGCCATCGACCTGTGGTGGACGCAGGTCGAGCTGCCCCGCCGTGCTCGCGAAGCCCGTGCGGACGTCCTGCATCACCCGCTGCCGGCGCTCGCCGCCCGCGCGCCGTGCCCGCAGGTCGTAACGGTCCACGACCTCGCCTTCGAGCGGTTGCCGGACTGCTTCTCGCCGTCGTTTCGACGCTACGCCTCGCTGACGCACCGGCGTGCCGCGCAGGGAGCCGACGCGGTCGTCTGCGTGTCGCAGACCACGAGCCGCGACGCGCGAGCGCGCTGGGGCGTCGAACCGGCGAGGATCGTCGTCGCGCGACACGGTCCCGGCCAGGAGCCGCGCCTCGTCGCGGCGGTGCGCCCCGAGCACTTCCTCTACGTCGGCGACGACGAGCCGCGCAAGAACCTCGCCCTCCTGCTGGACGCGCACGCGCGCTACCGCGCCGCCGCCGCGCCCGCGCGCGCACTCCCGCTCGTCCTCGCCGGCCATGCCACCGCCGAGCAGCCCGGCGTGCGCTGCATGTCCGAGCCGAACCTGCCCGCGCTGCTCGACGGCGCCGCCGCGCTCGTGCATCCCGCGCTGCACGAGGGCTTCGGCCTGACGCCGATCGAGGCGATGTTCGCGGGCGTCGCGGTGATCGCCGCGCGCTCGCCCGGGCTCGCCGAGACCGTCGGCGACGCGGCGCTGCTGTTCGATCCCTACGACGCCGGCGCGCTCGCCCGGGCGCTGCACGACGTCGCGACCGACGCCGATCTGCGCGCCGACCTCGCCCGCCGCGGGCGCGAGCGGGCGGGCCAGTTCACCTGGCAGGCCTCGGCGCGCGCGCATATCGCGGCATATACGCTCGCTGCGGTGAAGCGATGAAGGTTGCGATCCTCGGCACGCGCGGCATCCCCGCGTCCTACAGCGGCTTCGAGACGGCCGCCGAGCAGCTCGCCAGCCGGCTGACCCAGCGCGGCCACGAGGTGATCGTCTACTGCCGCCCGCACGTCGTAGATCGCAAGCTCAAGGAGCACAAGGGCGCGCGGCTCGTGCACGTGCCGGCGATCCGCAACAAGTACCTCGACACGTTCAGCCACACGTTCCTGTCGGCGCTGCACTGCGCGCGCCGCGTGCGACCCGACGTCGCGCTGTTCTTCATCGCCGGCAACAGCCCGATGTGCCTGCTCACGCGCGGTGCCGGGATCCCGACCGTCATCAACGTCGACGGCCTGGACTCCGACCGCTCGAAGTGGCCGGCCGTCGCCAAGGCGTACCTGCGCTTCGCCGAGCGCAACGCGCCGCGCTGGTCGGACACCGCGATCACCGACTCCCACGCGGTCGCGGAGATCTTCGAGCAGCGCTACGGGCAGCGCATCGGCGTCGTGCCCTACGGCGTCGAGGACCCGGGCCACACCGGCACCGAGACGCTCGAGCGCCTCGGCCTCGAGCCCGGCAAGTACGTCCTCTTCGTCGGGCGCCTGGAGCCCGAGAACAACCCGCACGTGCTCGTCGAGGCGTTCAGCCGCATCTCCGGCGAGCGCGCGCGCGACATGAAGCTCGTCGTCGTAGGCGGCGCGCCG
>DASXCR010000037.1:0-5436 GCA_036491075.1 Solirubrobacteraceae bacterium | reverse complement strand
TGATCCTCGCCGACTGCCCGCCCGACCAGGCCACCGACGTCGCACGCCGGATGCTCGCGAAGATCGCCGAGGACACGTCGTTCTCCAAGCGCCACGGCGTGACGCTGTCGATCGGCGTGGCCGGCCTCGCCCCGGGCGAGGCCGCGGAGCGGCTGCTGCGCCGCACCGATCAGGCGCTGTACCGCGCCAAGGACGAGGGTCGCAACCAGGTCGTCGGCTACGAGGAGGAGATGGCCGTCGCGACGGCGCACCCGCCGCAGCCCTGACTACGCCACGACCTCCATGCCGACGCGGTCCTCCTCGCCGGCGTCGGTCGGCGTCTCGACGTCGAGGACCGCCTGCAGCGCGGCGATCGCGACGGCGAGCTGGGTCAGGTCGGGCTCGCGGGTCGTGAGCAGCTGGAGCTTCATCCCGGGCGCCATCAGCGCGCGCGCCCAGCGCTTGGAGCGGTTGCGACCGAACCACTTGATGACCTCGAACGCGAGCCCCGCGACGAGCGGGATCCCGAGGATCCGCGAGGCGAACAGCCAGTACCACGCGGGCGTGCCGAGCGGCGCGAAGACGATCACCGCGACGACCATCACGATCAGCAGGAAGCTCGTCCCGCAGCGCGGGTGCAGGCGGCTGAAGCGCTGCGCGTTGGCGGGCGTCAGCTCCAGGCCGGCCTCGTAGCAGGAGATCGTCTTGTGCTCGGCGCCGTGGTACTCGAAGACGCGCCGCAGGTCCTTGATCCGCGAGACGGCGCACAGGTACGCCAGGAAGATCGTGATCCTGATGACCTTCTCGACCAGCACGAAGACCAGCGACCCGGGCAGCCGGTCCTTGATCAGGCTCGTCAGACCGACCGGCAGCAGGAAGAACAGCGAGACCGCGAACACCATCGCGACCGTGACCGTGCCCACCCACGTGCCGCCGGAGATCGGCTCCTCCTCGTCCGGCGTCTGCGCGTTCGCCGAGATGTTCAGCGCCCTGAAGCCGATCTGCAGCGACTCGCCGAGCGCGACGACGCCGCGGATCAGCGGCCAGCGCATCCAGCGGTGTCGCCTGAGGACGGAGACGAGCGGGAAGCTGCGCACGACGATCTCGCCGCGCGCCGCCTCGCCCACGTCGAGGTGCCTGCCGCCGGCGAGCTGGTCGGCGGCCGGCGCCCGGACGGCGACGGCCCAGGTGCAGACGCCGCGCATCATCACGCCCTCGAGGACGGCCTGGCCGCCGACGGGCGCGTCGCGGCGTGCTGCGAGGGAGCCGTCGGACAGCCGCTGCGCGTCTGGAGCGGCTGCCAACGGTGAGACCTGCCTGCCTACGCGGCCGGCTGGCGCTTGGCGGCGCGGCGCTTGAAGCGGTCGACGCGACCGCCGGTGTCCACGAGCTTCTGGCGACCCGTGTAGAACGGATGGCAGTTCGAGCAGATCTCGACCTTGATGTCGGGCGTTGTCGAGCGCGTCACGAACTCGTTGCCGCACGTGCAGCGCACGTGGGCCTCGACGTATTCAGGATGGATGTCGGTCTTCATAGTTGCACCGAGTCTATCGGCAGCAAGCCCGCGCTCCGGGAGCGGCTCAGGAGGCGAGTGGACACCTGCGCCGCAGCGCGTTGCGCTCGTCGGTCTCGTCGACGCGGTGATCGGAGTCGACCAGCGCGTCGACCATCGATCCGGGCGCGCAGGCGGCGCCGACGACCACGACCGAGGCCTGCCCGCCTGCCGCCAGGCCGGGGACGCCGGCGACGGCGCCCGCGACGCGCACGGAGAACGGGCCGGCCGCGGAGCGCCCCGAGTTGCGCACCACGAACGTGTAGACGGCGAGTGCGGGTTGCGCGTCGAGCACCGCGCGCAGCGAGCCGGGAACGAGGTCGGGTCGCAGGTCCGGCTGGTCGCAGGCGCTCGTGGTGCGCCGTGCGCGCCGCACGATCGTGCCGTCGGCCGCGTTCCAGCGGAAGCGCACGACGGCGCGATAGGCCGCGGGCGCGGGCAGGCTGTCGACGCGCTTGTGAAAGACGAAGCCCGCGCGGCCCGGGTCGGCCGTCGCCCAGACGCCGAAGCCCTGGGCACCGCGGACGATGCGCCAGTGGCGTTCGCCCGGGTGCCGGCGCTGCAGGTCGAAGCGCATCTGCATCTGCGTCGCGCCGGTGGTCGCGGGCATCGAGCCGACGAACGAGGCGACGCGCCCGACGGGCAGCGGGCTCGTCTCGCAGGTCTCGACGGCGGCGCTCAGCGCGACGGGGGTCGCGGGCGGAGGCGGCGCAGGCGTGACCGGAGCCGGTTGCGCCAGCGCGACGCCCGTCCCGAGCGCGAGCCAGGCAGCGACGATCGATCCGGTGCGCTTCGCGCAATCCATGCCTGGCTATGACAGCGGGCGGCACCGCAAGTTGCGGGGTTTGCCGGTGCTCGAGCGCTACGTGTCGCGGTACAGCGGCCCGTCGCCGCCCTCCGGCACCGTCAGGCGGCCGCCCTTGGCGGTGATCGCGCCGCACTGCACGCAGTTGGTGTAGTTGACGATCACGTCGACGCGGCCGGACGCGGGCGCGTCCTCGGGGATCTCGTAGACGCCCGCCGGGCACATCCACGCCCACGTCTCGGCGATCTCGCGCGGGACGTGGCGCTGCACGCGGATGTGGTTGGGCGCGTCGTCGCGCGTCGCGTTGTGCGTGATGTAGACCGACGACAGCTTGTCGAAGGTGTACTTGCCGTCGGGCTTGGGATAGCCGTCCTTCGTGTCGCCGACGAACATCTCGCGCTGGTCGTTGCGGTGCCACGACCAGCGCCCGCCCGGGAAGCGGCCCTTGCTCATGATCATGAGGTTCACGAGCGGGCCGCCCTTGAGGAAGCCCTTCTGAAACGGCTGGCGCGTGTTGCGGACCTCGAAGAGCTCCTTGCCGATCGACGAGTCGTCGGCGGCCTGCTGGTAGGACGAGAGGTCCGCGTCGCCGCGCTTGAGCGCCGCGTAGATCGCGTCCGCCGCGAGCATCCCCGACCTGATCGCGTGGTGCACGCCCTTCAGCGCCACGGTGTCGACCATGCCCGCGGAGTCGCCGACGAGCAGCGCGCCGGGCATCGTCAGCTTCGGCATCGACCACCAGCCGCCCGCGGGCAGCGCCTTCGCGCCCCAGCTCACGCGCTCGCCGCCCTCGAGGATGTCGCGCACGAGCGGGTGCAGCTTGAACTGCTGCAGCAGGTCGTGGGCCGACGTCGTCGCGTCGGCGTACTCGAGGTCGACGACGAAGCCGATCGAGACGTAGGCCTCACCGGTCCTCTCGTCGTTCATCGGGTAGATCCACGTGCCGCCGATCTGGCCGTAGCGCGCCGACAGCTTCAGCGGCCACGGCCCGATCGTGTGGATGATCCGATCGAGCGGCCGGCGGACCTTCCAGACCTCCTTGACGCCGAGCTCCCAGACCTGCGGCTCGCGCCCGTCGGCGAGGTCGAACTCGCGGATCGCAGCGCCGGTGAGATGGCCCCAGCAGCCCTCGGCGAGAACGGTCGCCCGGGCCTTGACGTCGGTGCCCGGCTCGAAGTTGCGCAGCGGGCTGCCGTCGCGGCCGCGGCCCTTGTCGCCGGAGCGCACGCCGACCACGCGGCCGTCCTGCACGATCAGCTGGGACGCCGAGGTCTCGGTGAGGATGTACGCGCCCGCCTCCTCGGCGACACGCTGCTGGTAGCGCGCGAGCGCCGACACCGAGACGACCTCGTTGCCGTGGTTCTTGAAGGGCGGCGGCGTGGGGATCTTCAACGCGCGCCGGGCGTTGGGCACGAGGTAGACGGCCTCCCGGGTCACCGCGCCGTAGGCGAAGCCCTCCAGACGCCAGTCCTTGCGCGTCATCTCGGGGAACAGCTCGAGCAGCGGCTGCGGGCGCATGACCGCGCCCGAGAGGTTGTGGCCGCCGCAGGTCTTCGCCTTCTCGATGACGGCGACCGGCACCTCGCCGAGCGACTCGAGCAGCTCCTCGTCCTTGCCGAGCAGCGCCAGCAGCCGGTTCGCGCAGGCGAGGCCGGCGGTGCCGCCGCCGACGATCGCGACGCCGACCTCGATCAGGTCGTCCTCGGAATCGAGGCCGCGCTTGACGAACTCGCCCTGCGGATCGACCGGGGGCGGGAACTCCGCCGGTGCCGAGGCGTCGACGACCGGCATGTCGCGCTAGCCCTTCCTCGCCTTGATGGCCTCGGTGAGCTTCGGCAGGATCTTGTTGAGGTCGCCGACGATGCCGAGATCGCAGTACTCGAAGATCGGCGCGTTTGAGTCCTTGTTGATCGCGACGATGTTCTCCGAGGCCTGCATGCCGACCTTGTGCTGGATCGCGCCGGAGATGCCGGCCGCGAGGTAGAGCTTCGGCGCGACGGTCTTGCCGGTCTGGCCGATCTGGGTCGAGTACGGGTACCAGCCCGCGTCGACGACCGCGCGCGTCGCCGCGACGGCGCCGCCGAGCGCGGCGGCGAGGGCCTCGCAGAGCTCGAAGCCCTCGACCTTGCCCAGGCCGCGGCCACCGGCGACGAGGTAGTCCGCGCCCTCGATGTCGACCTCCGCGCCGCGTGCCTCGCCGCGCGTCACCATCGTCGCCTGCGTCGACCAGGCCGAGAGCTCGACCGTGACGTCCTCGACGGTCGCCGCGCCGTCGCCGGGTGCGGCGATCTCGAACGCGTTGAGGCGGCCGATGACGATCCCGCGGTCCTTGTACCGCGAGGTGGAGATCGACGAGTCGCCGTGGATCGGGCGCTCGGCTGTGAGCTTGCCGTCGACGACGTCGACCTTCGTGACCTCCATCGTGACGCCGGCGTTCAGCCGCGCCGCGAGGCCGGCTCCGATCTCGAAGCCGAGCAGGCCGCCGCCGAAGAGCGCGTAGCCGTGGCCGCCCTCGTCCATCACGTGGGCCATGACGTCGACGACCGGCTGCGCGAGGCCCTCGGGCGCGTCCTTGGCCCGGAAGACCTTCGTCGCGCCGTAGCGGCCGAGCGACGCGGCGAGCTCGTCGGACGCGTCGCCGATCACGACGGCGTGCGCCTCGGAGCCGAGCTCACCGGCGAGGCGCGCGGCCTCGGACACGGCGCCGAGCGAGTTCTTGTTGAAGGCGCCCTCGTAGTGCAGCGCGTAGACGAGGATCGGGGTCACGACAGCAGCTTCCTCTCGTCGAGCCAGGCGACGATCTTCTCGACCGTCTCGTTGGTGTCCTCGTCCTCGATGATCGTGCCGCCGGCTTTCGCGGGCGGCGCCTTGAAGTCGCCGCAGACGACCTTCGAGCCGGCCTCGCCGACGCGGCCGGCCTCGATGCCCGCGTCGCCGATCGCCAGCGCCTCGAGCGGCTTCTTCTTCGCGCCCATGATCGCCTTCAGCGACGGGTAGCGCGGCTCGTTGATCGCGTCGCCGACGGAGATCACGGCGGGCAGTTTCACGTCGACGGTGTCGTAGCCGTACTCGGCCTGGCGCTCGCAGCGCAGCGAGCCCT
>DASXCR010000036.1:0-8078 GCA_036491075.1 Solirubrobacteraceae bacterium | reverse complement strand
GGACATCAGGCCGACGACGATCGAGCCGCACTTCGTCAAGCCGGCGACCGGCTCGGCGCTCATCACGCAGGGCGAGACGCGCGTCATCTGCACGGCCTCGGTGCAGGAGAGCGTGCCGCGCTGGATGGCCGGCAAGGGCCGCGGCTGGGCCACCGCCGAGTACGGGATGCTGCCCGCGTCGACCGGCGATCGCAAGCAGCGCGACGCCACGCGCGGCAAGGTCGACGGGCGGACGGTCGAGATCCAGCGCCTGATCGGGCGCTCGCTGCGCGGCGTGATCGACTTCGAGGCGCTGGGCGAGCGCACGATCTACCTCGACTGCGACGTGCTCACCGCCGACGGCGGGACGCGCTGCGCCTCGATCACGGGCGCGTTCGTGGCGCTCGACCTCGCCTGCCGCAAGCTCGTGGGGGAGGGCAGGCTCGAGCGCTCGCCGCTGACGGGCTCGGTCGCCGCGATCTCGGCGGGGATCGTCGGCGGCGTCCCGCTGCTGGACCTCGACTACTCCGAGGACTCGACCGCCGAGGTCGACGCGAACGTCGTCATGACGGGCGAGGGCGGGCTGATCGAGGTCCAGGCGACCGCGGAGCGCACGCCGCTCTCGCGCGCGCACCTCGACGACCTGCTGGCGCTGGCCGGCGACGGGATCGCGGTGCTGCGGGCGGTGCAGGCGGGCGCGGTGGCGTGAGGCTCGTCCTCGCGACCCGCAACGCCCACAAGGCGCGCGAGTTCGCGACGCTGCTGCCGGGGCACGAGATCGTCGCGCTCCCGAGCGGCGTCGAGCTGCCGCCCGAGACCGGCGCGACGTTTTTCGAGAACGCCCGCGACAAGGCGCTCGCCGCCGCGCGTGCGACGGGCCTGCCGGCGATCGCCGACGACTCCGGGATCGAGGCAGCCGCGCTGGGCGGCGCGCCCGGCGTGCGCTCGGCGCGCTTCGCCGGCGAGCACGCCACCGACGAGGAGAACCTCGCCAAGCTGCTGCGCGAGGCGCCGGCGGGTTCGGCGCTCGCGTACGTCTGCGCGCTCGTGCTCGTCGAGCCGGGGACCGCGCCCGGCGCGGCCCCGGTGCTGGTGCACGCCGTCGAGGGACGCTGCAGCGGAACGCTCGACGACCGCCCGCGTGGCGACGGCGGGTTCGGGTATGACCCGGCGTTCCTGCCGGACGACCTCGACGACGGGCGCACGATGGCCGAGCTGCAGCCGCACGAGAAGGACGCGATCAGCCACCGCGGTCGCGCGGCGCGCGAGCTGCTGGCGCTGATCGGCGGCTGAGCATGGCCGGCACGCCCATCGCCGCCGCGCCGCCACCCGCCGGCGGGGTGAAGACCCGCGCCGCCGCGTTGTCGATCGCGTCGAACTCGATGCTGATCGTGCTGAAGATCGCGGCGGGCGCGATCACGGGGTCGGTCGCGATCATCACCGAGGCGATGCACTCGTCGGTCGACCTGATCGCGTCGGTCGTCGCCTATGTCTCGGTGCGCACGGCCGACAAGCCCGCCGACGACGACCACCCCTACGGCCACGACAAGATCGAGAACCTCGCGGCGGCGATCGAGGCGCTGCTGATCCTCGTCGGCTCCGGCGTGATCGTGTTCGAGTCGGTGCGGCGCCTGGCGAGCGGGGCGGGCGTCAGCTCGCTGGGGATCGGCATCGCGGTGATCGCGATCTCGGTCGTCGCGAACCTCGTCGTCTCGACCGTGCTCGCGCGTCGCGCGCGCGAAACGGACTCGCCCGCGCTTGAGGGGGACGCGGCGCACCTGCGCACCGACGCGGCGACCTCCGCGGCGGTGCTCGCCGGGCTCGTCGTCGTGCAGGTCACGGGCGCGCGCTGGCTGGATCCGGTGATCGCGCTCGCCGTCGCGGCGGCGATCGTCTACACGGGCATCAAGCTGCTCATGCGCGCGTCGCGCGTGCTGGTCGACGAGGCGCTGCCGCAGGAGGAGCTCGATGCCGTGCGGACGGCGATCGAGGAGCTCGCGCCGCGCGGTGTCTGCGGCTACCACAAGCTGCGCGCGCGCCGTGCGGGGTCGCGGCGCTACGTCGACCTGCACGTGCAGTTCGTCGCCGGCACGACGCTCGAGGCCGCGCACGAGACCGCGCACGAGCTGCAGGACGCGATCCAGGCGCGCCTGCGTGGCGCCGACGTGCTGATCCACCTCGAGCCGGAGGCGAGCGTCAAGCCGGGCGACGAGCTCGCGCCGCGGTCGGTCAGCGCAGCAGGTTGATGGCGGCGCTGAGGCCGACGGCGATCGCGATCGCGCCGTAGCCCTTGTAGCCGGACACGAACAGCAGCACGGCGGTGATGAACGCCGCGGCGACGGTCAGCAGCCAGGCGATGCGGTTCAGTGGCACCCGGCCATCCTCCCCGATCGGGAGGTATCCGGTCGCGCTGCTAGCTTCGACGCAACCCTGATCACAGGACAAGGAGTCCACCGCCGTGACGAAGTCCCAGCTCGTCGACGCCGTTGCCGCTCGTACCGGCCTGTCGCGCAAGCAGTCCGCCGAAGCCATCGATGCCACGCTCGACACCGTCGAGGACGTTCTCAGCCGCGGTGGTGAGGTGATGCTCGCGGGCTTCGGCAAGTTCAGCGTCGCCGAGCGCGCGGCGCGCGAGGGCGTGCATCCGCGCACCGGCGAGACGATGAGCATCGCCGCCACGGTCGTGCCGAAGTTCACCGCGGGCTCGAGCCTCAAGCAGGCCGTCCGCAAGTAGCGAGGTGGCTTTGCCGGCAGGTCCGCGTAGGCGCAACCGCGCATGAGCTTCGCCGAGCGCCTGAGCGCGCGGGTCGCCGCCCGCGAGTCGCAGATCGTGCTGGGTCTGGATCCGGATCCGGCGCGGCTGTGGCCGCAGGCGCACGAGCACGCGCCATCCACGGGTTCGGCCGCGCATCGCGCCGCGGCCGCGGTACGCGTGCACTGCGCGGCGCTGATCGACGCGGTCGGCGAGGCCTGCGTCGCCGTCAAGCCGCAGTTCGCCTGCTTCGAGCGCCTCGGCGCGGAAGGCTGGGCCGCGCTGGCGGCGACGATCGAGCACGCCCAGGCGGCCGGCCTGCTCGTGATCGCGGACGCCAAGCGCGGCGACATCGACGTCTCGGCGTCGGCATACGCGCAGGCGCTCGTCGGGAGCACGCCGACGCCCTTCGGCGACGCGCCCGGCCTCGGCGCGGACGCCTTCACCGCGAACCCCTACCTCGGCGTCGACGCGCTCGAGCCGTTCGTCGCCGGCGCGCGCGCGGCGCAAGCGGGCGTCTTCGTGCTCGTGCGCACGTCCAATTCGGGTGCTGCGGACCTCGAGGATCTCGAGCTCGCCGGCGGCGGTCGCGTGTGGGAGCGCGTGGCCGGAATCGTCGCGCGGCTGGCCGGTCCCGGGGACGGCCTGTCGGAGATCGGCGCCGTCGTCGGCGCGACGGTGCCCGAGCATGTCGCGCGGATGCGCGAGCTGATGCCGCGCGCGCCGTTCCTGCTGCCCGGCATCGGCGCGCAGGGCGGTCGCGTCGAGGACCTGGCGCCCGCGTTCGCGGCGGGCCGCGCCGGCGGACTCGTGAGCGCGTCGCGCTCGATCGCGCACGCTCACGAGCACGGCGGCGAGCCGCGCGCGGCGGCGCGGGCCGAGGCCGAGCGGCTGCGCGAGGTGGCGTGGGCGCTGGGATGAGGCTCGCGCGACCGGCGCGGCCAATATCCTGCGGCCCCGTGGTGCAGGCGCGCAGCGACCAGCGGGCTCGGCATCCGGGCATGAGACGGCTCGCGCTGGCGCTGGCCGTCGTGCTCGTAGCGGTCTTCTGCGCCGTGCACGCCACGGCGTCCGAGGCGGCCGCCGCGCCGCCGCAGATCCAGGCCAAGGCGGCCATCGTGATGGAGGCGTCCACCGGCGACGTCCTCTACGCCAAGAACGCCGAGCAGCGCCGGCCGATCGCGTCGACGACGAAGCTCATGACCGTGCTCGTCGCGCTGCAGCGCGACGACCTCGACGACGTCTTCAGCGCGCCCGACTACCACGCGACGCCGGCCGAGTCGCTGATCGGCCTGCGCGCGGGCGAGCGCATGAGCGTCCGCGACCTGCTGCGCGCGTCGCTGCTGCCGAGCGCCAACGACGCGGCGGCGACGATCGCCGTCGGCACGTCCGGCTCGACGAAGGCGTTCGTCGCCGAGATGAACAAGCAGGCCGTCGCGCTCGGGCTGCGCAACACGCACTACACGACGCCCGTCGGGCTCGACACGCCCGGCAACTACTCCACCGCGCATGACCTCGCACGACTCGCGGTCGTGCTGCGCCGCAACGAGTTCTTCCGCCGCACGACGGACCTCCCAAGCGCGACGCTGCGCAGCGGCTCGCACAAGCGCGTGGTGATCAACCGCAACGACCTCGTCCGCCGCATCCCGGTCGTCAACGGCGTCAAGACCGGGCACACGAACGTCGCCGGCTACATCCTCGTCGGCTCGGCGACGCGCGACGGCGTGACGGTGATCACGGTCGTGCTCGGCGATCCGAGCGAGAACGCGCGCGACGCGGACTCGCTCGCGCTGATCCGCTACGGGCTGAACGGCTATCGCGCGCGGACCGAGCTCGCGCAGGGTCGCGTGATGGGGAAGGTCGGGCTGCGCTATCGCGGCGGCAGTTCCGTGCAGGTCGTCGCGGGTACCACGGTGCGGCGCGTGCTGCGCACCGGCGCGCACCCGACCGTCACCGTGACCGGGCTGCCGACCGAGGTCGACGGCCCGCTGGCGCGCGGCTCGCGGGTCGGGACGGCGATCGTCCGCGACGCGGGCATGGTCCTCGCGCGCGTGCCGCTCGTGACCGCAAAGCCGGTCTCCGAAGCGGGCCTGGGCACGCGGCTGAGCGATCTGCTGAGCCGATCGCAGACCGAGATCGCCATCGCGCTGCTGCTGATCTGTAGCCTCCCACTCCTGATGCTGCGCCGACGTGCGTTGCGCCGCAAGAGGGCGCTGGATGCCGAGCATCGGCGGACGCGCAGGCGCGAGGAGACAGTCTCATGATCATCACCGTCACCCTCAACGCAGCCATCGACAAGTCGCTGTCCGTGCCGAACTTCCGGCTCGGTCGCCGCCACCGCACGGTCGAGCAGACCACGCTGCCGGGCGGCAAGGGCGTCAACGTCGCTCGCACGCTGAAGACGCTCGGACAGCCGGTCATCGCGACCGGCTTCGCGGGCGGCGCGACGGGCACGCGGATCGTCGAGGCGCTCACCGAGGAGTCGATCCTCAACGACTTCGTGCGCATCCGCGAGGAGTCGCGGACGAACACGGCCGTGCTCGATCCGACCAACGGCGAGCAGACGGAGATCAACGAGCGCGGCCCCGCCGTCAGCGAGCCCGAGCTCGAGCTCTTCCACGACAAGCTCCTGTATCTCGCGCGCGGAGCGGCGATCGTCGTGTTCGCCGGCTCGCTGCCCCGCGGGATGGCCTCGGACGTCTACGCCGGGCTGATCCGCGAGCTGCGCCAGCTCGGGCTCGTGGTCGTCGTCGATACCGACGGCGACCCGCTGCGCCACGCCGTGCGCGCGTCGCCGAACGTCGTCTCGCCCAACGTGCTCGAGGCCGAGGAGCTCGTCGGCCACGAGTTCAACGACGACGAGGACCGTGTCATCGCGGTGCGCGAGATGGTGACGCTCGGCGCCGTCGAGGCGATCATGACGGTTCCCGACGGCTGCTTCGCGTCGGCGATCGACGACGGCGAGCGCGAGCTGTACCGCGTGCGCATCGACCCGCGCGAGGCGGTCGCGACCGTCGGGGCCGGCGACGCCTTCCTCGCCGGCTACGTCGCGGCCCGCTACGAGGGCAAGCCGACGGGCGAGTGCCTGCGCTTCGGGGTCGCCTGTGGCGCGGAGTCCGTGCAGCGCCTCGGCGCCGGCCTCGTGGACCCGCTGAAGGTCGAGCGCCTGCTGTCGGAGGTCGACGTGCAGCGCCTCGCCGCGCCCGCCGAGGTCTCTTAACCGTAATTCACACGCCGGTGGGCTCGCCGCGCCGAGCGACGGCCGTCCGACGTGGTGAGGCGTGAGAGGCGGTCGCCCCCGAGGCCGCGACGCCCGAAGGATCTGCAAGTGTGAAATGCTCCTTAGCAGGATTGCGGTTGTGAACCCCAGCGACAGTTCCCGGCAGGCAGCGTCCTGTGTGATCGCGGTTACACACAGGATTGCCGAGTGCGGCCTGCACTACGGTGAGCCATGACAGATGTCATGGCGACGTGAGGACGCACGGCACTTACGCCGGCCGGCCCGCGGATCTAACTTCATCGGCATGCAAGCCATCCAGGTATCCGAAGTGCACAAGAGCTACGGCGACGTCCAAGCGGTGCGGGGCGTCAGCTTCGAGGTCGCGCAGGGAGAGGTCTTCTGCCTGCTCGGTCCCAACGGCGCCGGCAAGACGACGATCACCGAGATCGTCGAGGGCCACCGTGTCGCAACGTCGGGCACGGTCGAGGTGCTCGGCATCGACCCCGGCTCCGGCGACCGCGGCCTGCGCGACCGCATCGGCGTCGTGCTGCAGTCAAGCGGCATCCAGGAGGAGCTGACGGTCGGCGAGCTGCTCGAGATGCACGGCCGCTGGTACTCGCGCTGCCTCGCGCCCGACCACCTCATCGACCTCGTCGAGCTCGACGCCAAGCGCGACACCCGCGCCGGCGAGCTGTCCGGCGGCCAGCGCCGGCGCCTGGACCTCGCCCTCGGCCTTGTCGGCGACCCCGACGTGCTGTTCCTCGACGAGCCGACGACGGGCTTCGATCCGCACGCCCGGCGCGCCGCCTGGTCGACGATCCGCTCGCTGTGTCAGACCGGCAAGACCGTCTTCCTGACGACGCACTTCATGGACGAGGCGCAGTTCCTCGCCGATCGCGTGGCGGTCATGGTCGAAGGCCAGATCGTCGCGAGCGGGCCGCCCGAGGCGCTCGGCGGCCGCGACGAGCTGCCGACCGAGATCCGCTTCGTCCTGCCCGACGACGTCGTCCTCGGCGAGCTGCCGCCGCTGCCCGACAGCGCGGTCAGCGCCGACGGCGGCGCCATCCTGGTGACGACGTCGCAGGGCGTCGCGGCGACCAACGCGCTGACCGGCTGGGCGCTTCAGAACCGCATCGCCCTGAGCCGCTTCTCGGTCTCGCAGCCGACGCTCGAGGACGTGTACCTGGCCCTGACCGAGACCGAGACCGCGAGCGCCGAGGAGGCGACACGATGACCGCCGTACCGACCAGCCTGTCCCACGACCTCGGCTTGACCGCCTGGCAGGTCCGCTATCAGCAGCGCGGCTTCTGGCGCAACCGCCGCGCCGCGTTCTTCTCGCTGATCTTCCCGATGATGTTCCTCGTCATCTTCGGCGGGCTGCAGCACGGCAACACCCTCGACGTGCGCGGGAATCTGTCGTTCATCGACTTCTACACGCCCGGGATCATGGCCTACGCGGTGCTGCTGATCTGCTTCAACTCGAGCGCGATGGTCTTCGCCGCGCTGCGTACGAACGGCATCCTCAAGCGCGTCCGCACGACGCCGCTGCCATGGCTCGCCTATGTCGGCGGCGCCGTCGGATCGACGCTGATCGTGCTCGTGCTGTCGATCGTGCTGCTGTTCGCCATCGGCGTGCCGCTGTTCGGCGCGCACGTGCCGGGCGAGAAGATGGTCGGCCTGCTCGCGACCCTCGCGCTCGGCGCCGCCGCCTTCACGACGCTCGGCATCGCCGCCGCGCGGCTCGTCAACAAGCCCGAGAACGGCGCGGGCCTCGTCAGCGTCGTCACGCTGCCGATGGTCTTCATCTCGAACGTCTGGTACCCGATGGACGGCTCGCCGGCATGGATCCAGGACGTCTCCAAGGCGCTGCCGTTGCGCCCGCTCGCCGACGGGCTGCAGGCGGCCTTCGACCCGCGCTTCGGCGGCACCGGCATCCTCTGGCGCGACCTGCTGCCGCTGGCGGCCTGGGCGGTCGTAGGCTGTGTCCTGATGACCGGCTACCTGCGCTCTCTGGCCCGGCGCGCCTGAGCGATGGCGAACGCGACGAAGCTCGTGACGGAGTCCTGCCGCGAAAGCCAGCCGTTCGATCCGACCGGCATGTTCATGCCCGGCGCCGTCCCGAGGACG
>DASXCR010000035.1:0-7612 GCA_036491075.1 Solirubrobacteraceae bacterium | reverse complement strand
AGAGGCCTGCTAGTGCTGCACTACGTCGGCGCTAACCGGTGCTTGCGACGTCGTTGCCGATGATCACGGCGACGTCCGCCTGCGCGGTCACCGCGGTGGCCGTGTTCGCGTCGATCGGCTGCACGGCGGATGCCGGGACGTCGACGATCTTCGCCACGAGCTTCGCGGCGGGCTCCTGGCCGGCGGCGTAGGAGACGGTCGTCGTGGCGATCTTCTGGTCGGCGTTCGTGGCCTTCGAGAGGATCGTGAAGCCCTTCTGCTCGATCTTGCTGCCGACGCTCGCCGCGAGGCCGTTCTGCGTCGTCCCGTTGAGCACCGCGACCTTCGTCGCCTTGCGGTCGACGGCGGGCGCGGACGAGTGGGTCTTCGACGCGGCGGCGGGCGGTGGGGGCGGCGAGCCGGCGACCCGGTTGGCCTGCTTGGCCGGGCTGCCGCCGCCGGAGGTCAGCACGAGCACGAGCACGACGACGATGACGAGCGCCGTGAAGGCGCCCCCGATGTAGAGCCCCATCCGGCTCGGGCCGCGGCTGGAGACCTCGCGCCGGCGCGAGGGCAGCTCGGGGGGCGGCGTCACGAACGGCGGGGGAGCGTGGTCGCCGGCGGAGCCGTTGGCCTGGCTCGGGCTGCGGCTCGCGATCGCCGCCTGGCGCGCCGCGGCGACGGAGCCGGCGGTCGCGGCGCTCGGCGCGACGCCCGGACCGGGCGCGGGCGGTGCGGCCGTCGCCGGCGCGGCGCCGGCGGGCCGGACGGGGGCGCCGGGGGTGCCCGGGGTGCCCAGCTGACCGGGGACGCTGCCCGGAGCCTGCGTCGGAGCGCCGGGCGTCCCTGGCGCGGCGGCCGCCGGGACGCCGGGCACCGTGCCGGGCGGGCCCACGGCCGCGGGACGCGCGAGCGAGCCGGGGGGCCCGGCGGCGGGCGCCGGCGCGGTGCCGGGCGGCTGGAACTTCTCGAGCACGGTCGCGGCCGCCGCCTTGCGCGCGGCGTCGGCCTGCTGGGCCGCGGGCGTCTGCGGACCCGCCGGCGGCAGCGAGACGGCGGCCCGCGGGATCGGCTGGGCGACCACGCGGCCGGGGGCGCGCGCGGCGAGATCGACCTCGCGGTCGGGCGCGCGGCCCGCCCACTCGCGCAGGCGCTTGACCTCGCGCGCCTGGGCGAAGTAGAGCATCGACAGCACGCCGAGTCCGATGACCGCGGCGTAGCCGAAATACGCGCCGTAGCGCTCGATCTTGTCTCCGAGCGCTATGGCGGCGAGCAACATGGCGTTCACGACGGCAGGATCCTAGTGGTCCAGCCGTCGGAGACAGCCGACAGCTCGGACACCTTCGCGGCGAGCCCGGCGGCGTCGCCCTCGAGCACGAGCAGGCCGATCTGGTCGAACATGTCGTCGACCGCCTGCGGCGCACGATGCTCGCGCTCCGCGCGCAGGATCTTCTCCGCGGGTGTCGGTTGGGGTCGCTCGTAGGGGTTGAAGAGCTCCTCGTGCAGCTTCTCCCCCGGCCGGCGCCCGACGATCTCGATCGCGATGTCGCGCTCGGGATCCAGGCCGGACAGCTCGATCATCGTGCGCGCGAGGTCGAGGATCCGGACGGGGTCGCCCATCTCCAGGACGTACACCTCGCCGCCGGCCGCGTCCTGGGTCGTCGGGCCGTGCGCCTTCGACAGCCCGCCGCAGCGGATGATGAGCTGGACGGCCTCGGGGATCGTCATGAAATAGCGCGTCATGCGCTCGTCGGTGACCGTGACCGGGCCGCCGAGCGCGATCTGGCGGCGGAAGATCGGCACGACCGAGCCCGACGAGCCGAGCACGTTGCCGAAGCGCACGGCGCAGTAGCGCGTCTTCGGGAAGCGCGCCTGCTCGGCTTCGAGCGCGAACTCGGCGAGCGCCTTCGAGGCGCCCATGACCGTCGCGGGCGCGACGGCCTTGTCGGTCGAGACGAGCAGGAACGCCTTGACGCCCATCTGGCCGGAGATGCGCGCCATGAGCCGCGTCGCGATCGCGTTGTTGCGCACCGCCTCGACTGGGTTCTGCTCCATCAGGCCGACGTGCTTGTAGGCGGCGGCGTGGAAGACGACGGTCGGGCGATACGCGCCGAAGACCTCGCGCATGCGCTCCTCCTCCTTGCAGTCCGCGAGCACCGCGTCGAGCGTGGAGGGGTGCACGTGGCGGTCGTGCTCGAGCTCGCGCTGGATCGTGAAGAGGTTGTCCTCGGCGTGGTCGAGCAGGATCAGCCGGCGCGGCGCGACGCGCGCGATCTGGCGCGAGAGCTCCTTGCCGATCGAGCCGCCGGCACCCGTGATGAGGACGATCTCGCCGCTGAGGTATGCGCCGACGCGATCGAGCTCCATCCGCACGGGCTCGCGACCGAGGATGTCCTCGACCTGCACGTCGCGGACCTGGCGCACGTAGTTGCCGCCGGTCTGCAGCAGCTCGAAGACCGTCGGCAGCGTGCGCACCGGGATCCCGCGCTCGCGGCAGGCGCGCACGACGGTCGCACGCACGGTGCCCGGGGCCGAAGGGATCGCGATCGTGACCTCGTCGGGCTCGACCTCGTCGAGGATCCGCGCGAGCTCGCTCGTCGCGCCGAGGACCTTGACGCCGTCGATGCGCAGGCGCCGCTTGGTCGGGTCGTCGTCGACGAAGCCGACGGGCTTGAGGCCGAGCTCGGGGTTGCGCAGGATCTCGCGCAGCACGAGCCGGCCGCCGTCGCCGGCGCCGACGATCAGCAGGCCGCGTGCCCCCGCGCGCGCACGGAAGCCGGTGAGGGGTCGCTCGTAGATCGAGCGCGCGACGAAGCGCATGCCCGCGACGAACGCGAGCGTGAGCAGCAGGAACAGCACGATCACGCCGGACGGCGCGGTGACCGGCGCGTCGCCGCCGGCGGAGCGCTGCGTGACCGGCTTGATGACCGCGATGTAGCCCGGCAGCAGCAGGGTCGCGATGACGACCGCCTGCAGGATCCGCATGTAGTCGCGCTGGGTCACGTAGCGCCACCACTTCTGGTGCAGCCCGAACGCGGCGTAGACGAGCATCGATCCGCCGATGACGGGCCAGATCGTCGCGTCGAAGAGATCCTGGTAGCGGTCGGGAACCGAGGACGTGCCGTCGAACCGCAGCCGGTAGGCGAGCCAGTACGCGAGCGCGACCAACGCCCCGTCGACCGCGATCTGGGGCAGCGAATGGCGGCGCAGGGGGAAGGCCGCGGAGCGGATCCGTCGGCGCATCGCCGCGGATTGTACGGAGCCTGGCGCGTGAGGCGCCCACCCCCGGCTCACGACGATGGGCAGCGGCCGGCGAGGTCCGTCGTCAGCAGCACCCGCCCGAGCGCGACCCACGCCGCGCCGTAGTAGCTCGGCGTCGCGCTGTCCTGCTTGCTGGCCGCGTCGAGCAGGCGCGTGACGTCCGCGGGACGGCCGGCGCCGCGCGCCGCGCCGGCCGCGCCGACGAGGGCGACGGCGTTGCGGGTCGCACCGCCCGCCGGCGGCCCGTCCAGCCGTCGCGGGAGCAGTCCCGCGTCGGAGCCCGACAGCGCCGGCCACAGGCGACCGGCGACCGCGCGCGACGGCGCGTCGCAGGCGGCGCCCATGCGAATCGCGACGCGGACGGCGTCGAAGCCGTACCGCGGCGGTCCCGCGCTGGCGAGCGCCGGGCCCGCGAGCGGTCGCGCCAGCGTCGCGGTGGTGGCGCTCGCCCAGTCCGGTGGCAGCGCCGTCGCCGCCGGCGCGAGCGCCTGCTGGGCCAGCTGCGCCCACTCCGCGGCGCGGCCGGTCGCCGCGAGCGCGGTGTACGCGCGCGGCGAGAAGTAGCTCGGGTTCACGATCCGTCCCGCGACGGCCCACGGGCCGGCGACGAGCAGCCGGCCGCCGTCGTCGCCGGTCGCGGTCTCGTGGTCGAGCACCGCGGCGGCGATCCGCGCACCCGCCGCGCGCAGGTCCGAGCGGCTGAAGCGCTGTCCCGCGAGGACCAGCGCCTGCGCGGCGTCGAGGTCGGCGTCGGTCGCGGGCTGCGGATCCGCGACGCGGCCGTCGCCGTAGCGCCACGACAGCAGCCCGTCGGGGCGCTGCAGGTGCGCTCGCGTCCACTTCCAGACGCGGTCGAAGCGCACGCCGTCGCCGGCCGCGGCGGTCAGCAGCATCGCGTAGGCCTGCCCCTCGCTGACCGTGTCGCCGCCCTGGTCGCGCCGCACGACGCGCCCGTCCGCAGCGAGGTAGCGGTCGAGGAAGCGGTCCGTCGCGGCGCGCGCGAGGTTCTCGGCGGACGGCGTGGTCGCCGCGGCGCGGGCGTCGTCGCCGTCGCCGCAGCCCGAGGTCGCGAGCACGCCGAGCAGCGCGAGCGCGGCGACGGCGCGGCCAGCCGACCTCATGCGACCAGCCGCTCCCGCGGCGCGGCGCCCGCCCGGCCGGGCTCGGCCCGCGGCGAGATCGGTGCCGCGGCGGCCGGCACCGGCGCCGCCGGCACGAGCGCGACCCAGATGCCGCTCAGCACCACGACGATGTGCAGGAACGCGAACGCGACGTTGTTCAGCGTGCCCGCCGAGACGCCGCCCAGCAGGCCCCACAGCGCGGCGCCGAGCAGCAGCGCCACCACCGCGAGGGCGGGCCACACGGGACGCAGCTGGCGGCGCACCTCGCCGCGCTTGGGCGTGACGACGAAGCTGCCCCGGCGGCGCAGCAGCGTGAGGACGGTCGCCTGGACTCCGATCCAGAAGCTCGCCGACTGCAGCGCGAACGCGCCGAAGGTGTAGGACCCCGCGCCGGCGATCGAGACGGTCAGCAGCGCCCAGCCGAAGTACGGGGCGAAGTGCATGAGGAACTGGTCGGCGGTCGAGCCGTCCAGCGGCTGCAGCCCGGTCGTGATCCGGATGATCGGCATCGCCATGTAGACGAGCACCGTCCAGCCGCTGAGGAAGTACATCGACGACAGCAGGTACTGCGCGCGCACCCGCAGCGACAGCCGTGCGCGCAGCGTCGTGCGCACCGCCGACAGGCAGCCGCGCGCCCAGCGCTGCTGCTGGCTGACGTAGGAGGCCATGTCCTCGGGACCGAGGCCGCGGGCCAGCACCTCGGGGACGTACGCGCTGCGCCAGCCGCGGGCGTGCAGGTCCACCGACAGCTCGAAGTCCTCGGTGAGCGGGCCCTCGGGGAAGCCGCCCGTCTGCTCGAGCGCCGTGCGGCGGAAGACGACGTTCGTCCCGGCGCAGAACATCGCGCCGTGGCCGTCCTTGCCGCGCGCGATCGCGCCGAAGAACAGCGCCTGCTGCGCCCAGGCGGCGGCCTGGATGCGGCCCTCGCCGGCGTTCGCGTAGTACTGCGGCGTCTGGACGAAGGCGAGCCCGTCGTCCTCGAAATGGCCGAGCGTCTGCTCGAGGAAGCGCACGTCGGGCACGTGGTCGCAGTCGAACACGGCGACGAACTCCGCGGACGTCCGCGCGAGCGCGTGGTTGATGTTGCCCGCCTTCGCCCCCTCGTGACGCTCGCGGGTGACGTAGCGCGCGCCGTGGCGCCCGGCGAGCGCGCGCATGTCCGCGTCGCCCCCGTCGTCGAGCAGGAAGACCTCGACGTCCGCGCCGCGCATCTCGCGCGCCGCCGCGATCGTCGGCTCGACGACGTCGACCGGCTCGCCGTAGACCGGGACGAGGACGTCCACGCGCGGTCGCCAGCCCGCCGGCAGCGCGATGTCCGGGCGCACGACCTGGCGCGCCGTCGTCCACCAGAAGCCCGCCGCCTGCACGAGGTTGAAGAGTTCGGCGGCGACGAGCACGCCGTAGAGCACGGGGTTGCCGACGCGCTCGGGTTGCAGCAGCCAGCCGAAGTACAGCAGCGCGAGCGGCGCGGCGACGAGCATCAGCAGCCGGATCGTGCGCACCGAGCCGGTGGCGCGGGCGTCCCAGCGCGGGTCCTCCAGGCGGACGTCGCGGCTCACTTGCCGAACTCCCAGACGCGGACCTGCGGGCGCTGGAAGCCGCCCAGCGGCTTCCACTCGCGGCGCAGCGCGGCGAGACCACGGCGGGTCGCGAGCACGTTGCCCTTGTCGGTGAGGAAGCTGCCGAGCAGGAACACGCGCCCGGCATCGCGGCGCCGCGGCACGCCGCCGGCGAGCGGCCCGGCGCGCAGCCCGCGGCCGTAGTAGGAGATGAGGTCGCTGAGGTCGTCGGGCTCGTACAGCAGGACGTCGCCCGGACGCCTCTCGGCCTCGATCTTCTCGATCGCCCCCTCGAAGTCGTACATGCGCGGGTTGGAGCGGTTGAGCTGCTGATCGGCCTCGGCGACGGCGAGCGTGCCCAGCAGGACCGTCGCGAGCACGACGATCGCGACGGTCCCGCGGACCCAGCCGGTCGCGGCCCGCGCGAGCAGCACGAACAGCAGCGGCACCGCGCCGCAGAAGTAGCGGATCTCGAACACGAACGGCTTGGCGAAGCCGAGCGCGAACAGCGCCAGCGCCGGCACGAGCGCGTACGCGAGCAGCAGGCGGCTGATCGGACGGCGGTCGCGCCCGAGCGCGAGCAGCCCGCCGAGCATGCCCAGCGGCCACAGCGCGGCGAGCTCGGCCATCGTCACGTCGGAGTGATAGCCCCCGACGCCCCACGCGAAGTTCGTCAGCAGCCCGTAGATGCCGGGCTTGCTCTGCGCCGGATCCGACACGCCGGCGCCCGCGTTGGCGGGCGCGTCGAAGCCCTTGCCGGCCGCCTGGTTGGCCTGGAACTGGTCCAGCGCGAACGGGACCACCGGGAGCACCGCGAGCACGACCAGGGTCAGCGTGACCAGCCAGGCACGCAGGAACGGCCATGCCGGCCGGCCTGAGCGGCGCAGGCTGCACGCGGCCACGAGGAAGCCGACCTGCTGCACGCCGACGAAGAGGGCACCGAAGTACTGCGTCCAGATGAGCCCCGCCGCCGCCAGCGCGTAGAGCGCCCAGTGACGCTTCGCCCCGCGACGGAAGACGAGCACCTGTGCGTACGTGGCGAGCGCGGCGAAGAGCATGAACAGCGCGTACATGCGCGCCTCCTGCGAGTACCAGACGAGAAACGGCGCGAGCGTGCCGAGCGCCGCGGCGAGCATCCCGGCGCGGCGGTCGTAGAGCTCGCGGCCGAGGAGGTACATGACGGCGATCAGCGCCGTGCCGGCGAGCAGCGACTGCGCCCGCATCGCGGTCTCGCCGGTCCCGGCCACGTGGGCGACGCCCCACTCGACGAGGAAGTACAGCGGCGGGTGCACGTCGGTCGTGCGCAGGACGTGGAGCATCTGCCCGAGCGGCATCTGCGCCTGGTGGATCGTCGTCGCCTCGTCGAGCCAGATCCCGCGGCTGCAGGCGAGCCGCACGGCGAGGCCGATCGCGAGCAGCCCGCAGAGGGCCACCCGGTCGGAGACGCGAGCGATCGCGCGGTCGCGCCGTTCGGGCTGGGATGGGATGGGGTCGCGGTCCGGTGGGGGCGAGGTCGGTCTGGGCGACGTGGACGGGAGCGAAGCGGGTGGGAGTCGCGCCGGCGCGGCTAGGGCGGGCGCGGGCGCGGCGAAGGGCGGCGCGGCGCGCGAGCGCAGCTGCGCGAGCGCGGAGACCGCGGTCACGAGCGTCAGCGCGCCCATCGCCGACAGCGTCACCGTCGCGACGTGCGCG
>DASXCR010000034.1:0-26009 GCA_036491075.1 Solirubrobacteraceae bacterium | reverse complement strand
TCGGACGACGCGCAGGGCTCGGGCCTCGGGCTCGCGATCGCACGCGAGCTCGCCGAGCGGATGCGCGGCTCGCTCGAGGTCGAGGTCATACCCGGCCGCACGACGTTCTCGCTGGAGCTGCCCGCGTGAGGCCCCCGCTCGCGGCCGTCGCCTGCGTGGTCGCGCTGGCGCTCGCCGGCTGCGGCGCGAAGGACGGGCCCGGCGGCGCGTCGTCCTCCCGCGCGTCCGAGACGACCGGCGGTCCGGTGCGCACGGTCGATCGCGTCACGACCGTCGAGGTCGTCCGCAGCGCCGGTCCGAGCGACGGCTTCGACGCGGCCGCGATCTACCGCCACGACGCGCCCGGCGTGGTCACGGTGTTCAGCGTGCTCCCGAGCTCGGGCTCGTCGCCGGGCGCCGGCGAGGGGGAGGGCATCGGCTCGGGGTTCGTGCTCGACGGGTCGGGCGAGATCGCGACCAACGCGCACGTCGTCACCGATGGCACGGGCGATGCGATCAGGGAGTCCAAGGAGCTCTACGTCGCGTTCGCCGACGGCAACGAGGTGTCGGCGCGGATCGTCGGCTTCGACCCCAACGCCGACGTCGCGCTGCTGAAGATCGACCCGGCGGGCCTGACGCTGCGCCCGCTGAAGCTCGGCACCGTCCACGACCTCGTCGTCGGGTCGCCGGTGGCCGCGATCGGCTCGCCGTTCGGCGAGCCGCAGTCGCTGTCGGTCGGCGTCGTGTCGGCGATCGATCGCTCGATCGAGTCGCTGACCGGGTTTCAGATCGACGGCGCTATCCAGACCGATGCCGCGATCAACCGCGGCAACTCCGGTGGTCCGCTCGTCAACGCCAAGGGCGAGGTGCTCGGCATCAACTCCCAGATCCAGACCACGAGCGGCGGCGGCGAGGGCGTCGGCTACGCGATCCCCGTCGACAGCGTGCGGCGCACGCTCGCCGGGTTGCGCGCCGACGGCCACGTCGACTACGCCTACCTCGGCATCACGACGACGCGCATCTACCCGCAGCTCGCGCGGCGCTTCAAGCTGCCGGTGACGCAGGGCGCGTGGGTTCAGGGCGTCGCGAGCGGAGGCCCCGCGGCGAAGGCCGGGCTGCGCGCCGGCGGCGCGACCGCGACCTTCCAGGCGCGCGACGTCAAGCCGGGCGGCGACATCATCAAGGCGGTCGACGGCCATCCGCTCGACGACGACGCGTCGCTGAGCGTCGCGCTCGCGTCGCTGAAGCCCGGTCAGGACGTCGTGCTGCGCATCTACCGCGACGGCAAGCCGCGCAACGTGACGGTCAAGCTCGGCACGCGGCCCAAGCAGGCCAACGCGGCCGTCGCGCCGTAGGGCCGCACCGCGTCGCGACCTAGACTGCCGCTTCATGCCGGACGCCGCCCCCCTCGTCCTCGTCTCCAACCGGGGGCCGGTCACCTTCGACGTCGACGGCTCGTTCACGCGCGGCGGAGGCGGGCTCGTCACGGCGCTCACGGGACTGGCGTCGCATCGCGACGCCGTCTGGATCGCCTCGGCGATGACCGACGGCGACGTGCGCCAGGCGGCGGACTCCGGCGCCAAGCCGTTCGAGGTGCAGACCGCCGACGGCGGCGAGTACCACGTGCGCCTCGTCGCGTCGGACCCGGACGCCTATGACCGCTTCTACAACGTCGTCGCCAACCCGATGCTGTGGTTCATCCAGCACTACCTCTGGGACCTCTCCAACGCGCCGGACATCCGCCGTCAGGAGGTCGACGCGTTCGAGCACGGCTACAAGGTCGTCAACGCCGACCTCGCGGCCGCGGTGATCGAGCAGATCGAGGGCGTCGACGAGCCCGTCGTGATGGTCCACGACTACCACCTCTACACGCTGCCCACGGTCGTCCGCGCGGCGCGTCCCGACGTCTTCCTGCATCACTTCGTGCACATCCCGTGGACGCAGCCGGATGCCTGGCGCGTGCTGCCGACGGCGATCCGCAACCAGATCTTCGAGGGCGTGCTCGCCAACGACATCGTCGGCTTCCACACGCGCTCCTACCGCTGGAACTTCCTGCAGTGCTGCCGCGACCTGCTGGACCTCGACGTCGACTTCGAACAGGGGATCGTGCGCTACGACGGCCGCGACGTCTGGGTCCGCGCCTATCCGCTGCCGATCGACTACGAGGCGACGCGGCGCGTGGCGGAGAGCGAGCGCACCCGCGAGTTCGAGGCCGAGCTCGAGCGCCGCCGGCGCGACCACCTCATCCTGCGCGTCGACCGCGCGGACCTGTCGAAGAACATCCTGCGTGGCTTCGAGGCCTTCGACGAGTTCCTCGAAGAGCATCCGGAGTTCCTCGAGCGCGTGACGTTCATCGCGCAGCTGATGCCGTCGCGGATGGACGTCGCGCAGTACCAGGACTACCTCCGGCGCATCGAGGCGCTCGTCGCGGTCGTCAACCACCGCCACGGCACCCCGGACTGGATGCCGATCCAGCTGAAGCTGCGCGACGACCTCGAGGAGGCGGTCGCGGCGTACAAGAACTACGACGTGATGATCGTCAACGCGATGTTCGACGGGATGAACCTCGTCGCCAAGGAGGGGCCGCTCGTCAACGAGCGCGACGGCGTGTCGATCCTGTCGGAGAACACCGGCGCGCACGAGGAGCTCGGCGAGTTCGCGCTCAGCGTCAACCCGTTCGACATCACGGAGACGGCCGACTCGATCCATGCGGCGCTGACGATGAGCGCGGACGAACGCGCGCGGCGCGCGCGCGGGCTGCGCGCCGCGGTGACGGCGCGCAACCCCGGCGACTGGATCGACGACCAGCTCGCCGACATC
Organism: Solirubrobacteraceae bacterium; assembly: GCA_036491075.1. GTDB lineage: Bacteria > Actinomycetota > Thermoleophilia > Solirubrobacterales > Solirubrobacteraceae > CADCVQ01. The sequence continues at coordinate 23,210 of DASXCR010000034.1, read as the reverse complement.
GGCGCCAAGCGGGCCGGGTCGCGCACGCGAGGGTAGGTCTGGGGTACCGCGGCCGCCGTCGCGACCGGGTCTGGCCCTGGGACGTCAGTCGATTGCGCGCACGCGGCGAGTGCCGGAGGCGTTTCCCGGGAATGCTCGCTTCGCCTCCCCCTTGCGAGGCCCTCGCCACGTCGCCCGAAAGAGGCTTTCATGCTGCTGATCCTCGCCGTCGTCCTGCTCATCGTCGCGATCGCCGGCGGGGTAATCATCCACCCGCTGCTGTTCGCATTGGCGATCGTCGCGCTGGTGCTCTTCTTCGTGGGTCGCTGAACCCGACGCGCGCCCGGGCGTGGCGCTGGCCTCACCCGCGCCCCACGGCGGGTGTGGGGCCGAACCCGGCGGCGTCGGAGCCGCCGGGTCTGAACTCGGGCGCCTTGGGCGCCGATCCTCGCGCCGGCACGGGCGGGCGTTGCACGCGTGCGGGCGCCGAGGGTGGTTGGGCGGCTTGGGTGGGTGAGGAGCCGCGCGGCGTCGCGGGTCCGCTGGGTGCCGTCCGGGCCCGCGCGGGCCGGCGCGGACGGGAGCCGTTCTCTGGACGCGCGCGCGGTGACGTGCCCGTGCGACTCGTGTCGTGCGGCGCGGCTCGCGGCGCCTCCGAGGGTGCGGCCGACCGCGTCGTCGTGTCGTGCGGCGCGGCTCGCGGCGCCTCCGAGGGTGCGGCCGACCGCGTCGTCGTCTCGGACGGCACGGTGGCGGGCGGTGTGGCGGGCGGTGCCGGCGCCACCACCGGCACCGCCCCGGCGGGTGGCAGCGGCGGGTCGTGCGGGCTCAGCCGCGGCCACGCGACGATCGCGGCCGCGAGCGTGACGAGGGCCGCGGCGCGGGCGACGTTGCCCCAGCGAATGCGGCTGCGCAGCGGCGATCGGCGATCGGGTTCCATACACCCCATAGGCCCGGCGGGGGTGGGTTTCGCCCCCCGGTCGCTATCATGCGCCGCCGCATGCCTGCCGCCGACCCCCTTTACGACCTCGTGCTGATGCTCGACAGCGCCGCTCCGGACGAGCAACGCCAGAAGGTACTCGCCAGCGTCGAGCAGATCATCGGACCGATCGGAATGGTCAACACCCAGGACTGGGGCGTACGCCAGACGGCGTACGAGATCCGTCACAAGACGGACGCGGAGTACCACCTCCTCCAGTTCCACGGTGTTCGCGAGACCCTCGAGTCGCTGCAGCGCGCGCTGCGCATCGCCGACGGCGTCGTCCGCTTCCGCATCATCAAGTTGAAGCCCGGCACCCCCGCACCGCCGTCGACGCGTCCCGAGCCGCGCCCCACGGGCATCGGCGAGGCCGTCGCTCCGGAGCCCGTGGCCGTCGCCGCGGCTCCCGTAGACGCCTGACTTCGCGGCGATCCACGCGGTCATACGCGCACTTCGTCACGACTCTGCGCAATAACTGCGGAGAGAGCGGCGTAGTCGCCTGTGGCCGCCGAGGGCCGGTCTAGACTCGCCCCATCGAGCGTCCGTCGACCCGATGGCGCTCAAGAGATCCACCGGAGCCCCACGGGGCTCCACGAGAGCGTGCCCGCTGCGGTCGTGCGCGCGGATGAGGACTTCCACATGAGCGGATTCGACATCAATTCGGTAACGGTCTCGGGCAACCTGACCCGGGACCCAGAGGTGCGCAACCTCCCCAGCGGGCAGGCCGTCTGCTCGCTGCGGATCGCCCACAACGAGCGCTTCAAGGACGCCTCGGGCGAGTGGGCCGATCGCGCCGCCTACTTCGACGTGACGATCTGGAGCGGTCTCGGCGAGTGGATGGGGCGCAACCTGACGAAGGGCCAGAAGGTCGTCGTCTCGGGTCGGCTGCGCTGGCGCGAGTGGGAGACGCCCGGCGGCGACAAGCGCCAGGCCGTCGACATCAACGCCGACAGCGTCGTGCCGGTCGTGCGCGACGGCGACTCGCGCGGGGGCGGCGGCAGCTCCAACGGCTACCAGGCGCGCTCCGACGTCCCGGCCGACATGAGCGACTTCCAGCAGCCGGCCGCCGTGGGCGGCGGCGGTGGGCGTCAGAGCGCGGACGACGACATCCCGTTCTAGGCGGATCGCCGGGCCTCGGATCCCGCCCGCGGGTGGGATCCGAGGTGCTTTGTATCCTGTCCGCCGCGCTGTTTACACGCGACCTGCCACAATGTCTGGTCGCGTGCGCCCTCGCGCCCGCCCTCCGGCATCGAAACGAAGGACTCTCTTTCAGTGGCTAAGCAGCGCAACCGTGGCAAGCCCACGCGCCGACGTGACAAGAAGGGCGGGCCCGGCAGCGGTCGTCGCAAGCCGTGTCCGTATTGCAAGGAGAAGATCGAGCAGGCCGACTACAAGGACACGGCCACGCTACGCAAGTTCATCTCCGAGAAGGGCAAGATCCGCTCGCGGCGGATCACCGGTGCCTGCCGGCGCCACCAGAGCCAGATCGCTCGTGCGGTCAAGCGCGCCCGTGAGCTGGCGTTGCTGCCGTACGTCAACGAGGGCGGGCGCGACGACGCCGAGCGCGAGGGCGGGCGTGGCCGTCGCGGCCGCGACGACCGCTAGGTCATGCCCTCCGCCATCCTCACGCAGGACGTCGAGCACCTCGGCGCCCGCGGCACCGTCGTCGACGTCTCCAAGGGCTACCTGCGCAACTACCTGATCCCGCGCAAGCTCGCCGCACCGGCGACCAAGGGCGCGCTCGCCGAGGCCCGCCGCCGCGGCGAGGTGGCCGATCGCGCCGCGCAGGTCCTCGTCAAGAAGGCGACCGAGGACGCCGACGTGCTGAGCCGCACCGTCCTCACGATCAGCCAGCAGGCCGGCGACGACGGCCGCCTGTTCGGCTCGGTGACCAACCAGGACATCGCCGACGCGATCGAAGAGGCGCGCGGCGTCAAGGTCGACAAGCGCAAGGTCCATCTCGAGGAGCCGATCAAGAACGTCGGCACCTACGTCGTGGTGGTCGAGATAGCCGAGGGCGTCACGGCCTCGGTCAAGACGATGGTCGTCGAGAAGAAGTAGCTCGTGGTGCCGCTCGCCGGCATCGCCGAGATGTTCTGGGGTGTCGCCGGCGTCGTCGGCGGCACCGGCTCGATCATCGTCCTCGCCTGGTACGCAGCTCGCGGCGACCACGAGCGCGACGACGAGGACGCGGCGCGCGAGTTCTTCGACCTCCACGGTCGCTGGCCCGACGAACCCGCCTGAATCGCCCGGCGTGAGCGAACCGGCGGCTCGCTGCGGGGTGGGCGGGGTGCCGTCGTGCCGTCCTCGCCGTGTGCGAACATGCGTTCGTGCGAGATTCGTCGTGCCATCCACCTGGTTGGGGTCCGAAAGTTCCCGCAACACGCGGGGCCGACGCCGGGCCCGGCCTCCTAGGCCGCCTAGGCTCGTAGCGCCGTGAGCACGTACCCCGACTCCCCGCCGCGCCCCGCCCCGCAGATCGCCGCCGGGGCCGCGCCGCCGCACTCGCTCGAGGCAGAGCAGTCGGTCCTCGGCGGCATCCTGCTCTCCGATCGCGCGATGTACGGCCTCGTCATCGAGGAGGGCCTGAAGCCCGAGGACTTCTACCGCGACCGCCACCGCGTCATCTACGAGTCGATGCTCACGCTGTATCGCGAGAGCGAGCCGATCGACGTCCTGACCGTCGCCGAGCACCTGCGCGCGGCCGGCAGGATCGACGAGGCCGGCGGCAAGGCCGCGATCGACGAGCTCACGGGCGGCGTCCCGGGCCTCGGTGGCATCCGTCGCTACGCGCAGATCGTCCGCGAGCACGCGCTCATGCGGCGCCTGCTGAGCACGACCTACGAGATCCAGGCGTCGGTCCTCAACCACGCCGCCGCGCCGCGCGACCTGGTCGAGCAGGCCGAGCGCGCGATGCTCGAGGTCGCCCACGACGACCGCCAGAAGGACTTCCGCTCGATCGACGAGATCCTCGACGACGAGCTGAAGAAGATGGAGAAGCTGTCGCGCGAGGGCACCTCGCTGACCGGCACCCCATCCGGCTTCCGCGACCTCGACGAGATCACCGGCGGCTTCCAGCCCGGCAACCTCATCGTCATCGCCGCGAGGCCGGCGATGGGCAAGAGCGCCCTCGTCACGAACATCGCCGAGAACGCCGCGATCGACCACGGCCGCCCCGTGGCGCTGTTCTCGCTGGAGATGTCCGAGACCGAGCTCGCACAGCGCTTCGTGGCGTCGCAGGGGCGCATCAAGGGCGACGAGCTGCGCAAGGGTCGCGTTCCCGACGGCAAGTGGCCGAAGATCCTGCAGGCGTCCGCGAAGCTGGCAGCGGCGCCGCTGTTCATCGACGACTCGTCCGACGTCGGGATCATCGAGATCCGGGCGAAGGCGCGGCGGCTGCACCAGCAGAACCCGCTCGGCCTGATCATCATCGACTACCTCCAACTCATGCGGCCGGACGGGCGCGTCGAGTCGCGCGTGCAGCAGGTCGGCGAGATGAGCCGCGGGCTGAAGATCCTCGCGCGCGAGCTGCACGTCCCCGTCATCGCCCTGTCGCAGCTCTCGCGCGCCGTCGAGACGCGCGGCCAGTCGATCGACAGCAAGCGCCCCCTGCTGTCCGACCTGCGCGAGTCCGGGTCGATCGAGCAGGACGCCGACCTCGTCGCGTTCATCTTCCGCGAGGAGTACTACGACAAGGACACCGAGCGCGCCGGCATCGCGGACATCATCATCGCCAAGCACCGCAACGGGGCGATCGGCGACGTCGAGCTGACGTTCGCCAAGGAGTACCCCAAGTTCCTCAACTACACCTCGCCCGACCGCTACGGCTGATCCGTCGCGCGTCTCGCCGCAGATAGCGACACATGTGGCAGACACCCGGCGGGAGCCGCCGCCCGGTGTCTTACGCTCAGAAGCCCGACCGAACCGCCATGCCCTCCGCCCTCACCACGACGCCCCCAGAGACGTGCCCGCTGAACGTCTGCGACGGCAGCGGCTTCGTCGTCGACGAGACGACGAACACCGCCAGCGACTGCCGCTGCCGCGCCCAGCGCCAGAGCCGCGCCCGCTCGCGCGCGCTGAGCGGCGTGATCCCGCGCAAGTACCGCGGCGTCTCGTTCGATCGCCCTCCGGTGACGGAGATCGCCGGTCCCGTGACGACCGCCGTCAAGCGCTACGTGAGCCGCATCGACGAGCAGCTCGACAGCGGTCGCGGGCTGTGGTTCTTCGGCTCGGTCGGCACCGGCAAGACCACGCTGGCGATGCTCGTCTCGCGCCACGCGATCGAGGCCGGGCGCAGCGTCGCGATCTACTCGCTGCCGCGGCTGCTCGCCCAGATCCGCACGACGTTCGACGACGATCGCAGCAACAGCTACGTCGAGCTGCTCGACCGCCTGACCGCGGTCGATCTGCTGCACATCGACGACGTCGGTGCCGAGAAGACGAGCCCGTGGGTGCTCGAGCAGCTCTACGCGATCGTCAACGCGCGCTACGAGGACGAGCGCTCGATCGTCATCACGACGAACCTCGAGCGCGACGCCCTCGCCGACCAGATCAACGAGCGCACGGTCTCGCGCCTCGAGGAGATGTGCGAGGTCCTGCCGCTGTGGGGCGCCGATGCGCGCCAGCAGCGCCCCGACGGACGCCGCCCCGGCGCGGCCGCGCCGCCGGCCTGAAACCGCCCGGTCCGGCAAGCCGCCTAGACTCCCGTACCTCATGCCCGGAATCTGCATCGTCGGCGCCCAGTGGGGCGACGAAGGCAAGGGGAAGGTCGTCGACCTGCTCGCGGAGCGGGCCGACGCGATCGTGCGCTTCCAGGGCGGCAACAACGCCGGCCACACGATCATCCGCGACGGCGAGGTCTTCAAGTTCCACCTGATCCCCTCGGGGATCCTCTATCCCGGCAAGCGCTGCATCATCGGCAACGGCGTCGTCGTCGACCCGCGCGTGCTGACCGACGAGCTCGACGCCCTGCGCGCGCGCAAGGTCGACACCGGCGGCCTGCGCATCAGCGCCAACGCGCACGTGATCATGCCCTACCACCTGCTGCTGGACACCGCCGGGGAGACGAAGCTCGGCAAGCTGCAGATCGGCACGACGCGGCGCGGGATCGGCCCCGCCTACGCCGACAAGGCCGCGCGCCTGGGCATCCGCATGCAGGACCTCCTCGACGAGAAGATCCTCAAGAAGAAGATCACCGCCGCGATCGATCCCAAGCGCCTCAGCCTGCGGCCCTACGCGAAGGACCCGTCGCTCGACCTGCAGTCGATGACGGAGGCCTACCTCACCTACGGCCACCGCCTCGAACGCCACATCGCCGACACCGCGCGCATCGTCTGGGACGCGCTCGACGCCGACAAGCTCGTGCTCTACGAGGGCGCCCAGGGCGCGCTGCTGGACATCGACCACGGCACGTATCCCTTCGTCACGTCCTCCAACCCGATCGCCGGAGCGGCCTGCGTGGGCGCCGGCGTCGGCCCGAAGGACATCGACGAGGTCTGGGGCGTCGCCAAGGCCTACGTGACGCGCGTAGGCTCGGGCCCGTTCCCGACCGAGCTCGACGACGGGGTCGGCGAGGAGATCCGCACGCGCGGCGGCGAGTTCGGCACGACGACCGGCCGCGCGCGCCGTACGGGCTGGCTCGACATCCCCGCGCTGCGCTACGCCTCGCGCATCAACGGCTTGACGTCGCTGGCGATCACGAAGCTCGACGTGCTGTCGGGCTTCGACAGGATCAAGGTCTGCACGACCTACAGCGGCCCTGACGGCGCCGAGTTCTCGGACTTCCCCTATCACCAGACGGTCCTGCATCACGCCCGCGGCCAGTACATCGAGCTCGACGGCTGGAGCGAGGACATCACCGAGTGCCGCACGCCGTCCGACCTGCCGCAGGCCGCCCAGGACTACCTGGCGTACATCGCCGAGCACGTCAAGGTGCCGATCGCGCTCGTCGGCGTCGGCCCGGGCCGCGACCAGATCATCTGGATGCAGGAGACGCCGCTCGCCGCAGCGGCGTAGGGCGGCGCCGGCGCCAAGCCGAGGCACGCCGCCGAGGCACGGCGTTGCGGAGCGTCCGCCGTCCCCGCGCGCACCGAGTGCACGGTTGCGCGACCGGAAGCTCCCGCTGCGTCTCGCTCAGCTCCAGTGCTCGAGCAGGTCCTCGTCGGGCACGTCGCGCACGACCCGCGCCGGCACGCCCATCACGACCTTGCGCGCGGGCACGTCGCTCGTCACGACGGCGCCGGCGGCGACGAACGCCTCCTCGCCGATCTCGACCCCCGGCAGCAGCACGGCGCCGCCGCCGACGCGGCACGCCCGGCGCAGCGTCGCGCCGCGCATCGGCGTGCCCGGGGCGAGGCGTGCCATCGTGTCGTCGTTGGTCGTCATCGCGCACGGTCCGACGAAGACGTCGTCCTCGACGACGCTGTAGGCCGTCACGTACACCTGCGACTGGATCCGCACGCGCGCGCCGACGCTGACGTCGTTGTCGACGGCGCTCGCGCGCCCGACGACGGTGTCCGGCCCGATCGTCGTGCGCTCGCGCACGTACGCCTGGTCGCCGACGATGCTGCGCGCGCCGATCCGCGAGCCGGCGAACACGATCGCGTGGCAGCAGATGACCGCGCCCTCCTCGATCACGAGCGGCTCGAGCTCGCCGCGCGCCGCGGTCGAGCGGCGCGACAGGCTCGGCGACTTGCCGAGCACGGCGCCGTCCTGGATCGTGCAGCCGTCGCCGATGACGACGCCGCCGTGCACGACGACGTGCGCGCCGAACACGACATCGCGCCCGACCGTCGCGGTCGGGCTGAGGACGAGGCCGGGGGCGCTGGGAAGATCGCTCATCGGTCGCCGAGACTAGCCGCCGCGACCACGGCAGCGCGTCGCGACGCGGCGCCGGTGCGGTGGCAGGTGCGGCGAGGCCGTCTGCCGGTCATCCGTTCCCGCGCATCGCCTTGGTCGCGACGACGGCGCGCGCAGATGCGGGGCCAACCCGGCCCGGGGGCGGACCGCTCATCGCGCACCGAGCCTTGCGATCGCCGCGACGACCCGCTGCGCTGCGTGGCCGTCGCCGTAGAGCTCGGGCCGCGCGGCCGGCTGCGGGCGCGCGAGCGCCTCGCGCGCGGCGCTCGCGTCGAGGTCGACGAGCGTGTTCCAGCCCGCCTGCACGGTCTCGACCCACTCGGTCGTGTCGCGCAGCGTCACGCACGGCACGCCGGCGAGGTAGGCCTCCTTCTGCACGCCGCCGGAATCGGTCAGCACCGCCCGCGCGTGCGTCAGCAGCGACGTGAACGCGAGATAGCCCAGCGGCGGCAGGACGGTCACGGCGGCGGCGAGGCGGTCGAGCAGGCCCGCCGCCTCCAGGCGCGCTCGCGTGCGCGGGTGCAGCGGCAGCACGACCGGGCCGTCGAGCGACAGCAGCAGCTCGACGAGGCGCCCCAGGCGGGTCGGGTCGTCGACGTTGCCCGCGCGATGCGCCGTCACGAGCAGGTACTCGTACGCCGTCACGCCGGCAGCCGTGAGCGGCGCCTCGTCGGCGAACGCGCGCGGCGAGGCGAGCGCCGCGACGTCGACCATGACGTCGCCGACGACCTCGACCTCGCCGGCCACGCCCTCGCGCTCGAGGTTCGCGGCCGCAGTCTGCGACGGGGCGAGCAGCAGGTCGGAGAGCTGGTCGGTCAGCAGGCGGTTGACCTCCTCCGCCATCGCCCGGTCGAAGGACCGCATGCCGGCCTCGACGTGGGCGAGCGGGATCTGCAGCTGCGCGGCCGCGAGCGCGCCGGCGAGCGTCGAGTTCGTGTCGCCGTAGACGAGCACGGCGTCCGGCGCCTCGTGACGCAGCACCTCGCCGAGCGCGGCGAGCATGCGCGAGGTCTGCTCGGTGTTCGACCCGCCGCCGAGGCCGAGCTGGACCTCCGGCCGCGGCACGCCGAGCTCCGTGACGAAGATCGTCGACAGCTCGTCGTCGTAGTGCTGACCGGTGTGCACGAGCACCTCCTCGTGCGCCGCCCGCAACGGCCCGGACACCGCGGCCGCCTTGACGAACTGCGGTCGATTGCCGATGACGGTGACGATCTTCACGCGAGCGGCTGCAGCGCTGCCTCGATGTGCTCGCGAACGTGCTCGGCCGCGGCGGCCGACACGGGACCGGAGACGCAGGGCAGGCTCTGGCCGTCGATCGAGCGCACCGGCTGGACCTCGCGCAGCGACGACGCGAGGAACGCCTCGCTGATCGTCGCGAGGTCGTCGAGCGTCGTCACGCGCTCGCGGGCGTCCGCCGTCGCCAGCAGCACGCGGCGGCTGATCGAGTCGAGGATGCGATCGGACAGCGGCGGCGTGCAGAGCTCGCCGCCGAGCACGTAGAAGAACGCGGCGACCGGGGCCTCGAGCACGCGGCCGTGCGGCGTGACGAGCAGCGCCTCGTCGGCGCCCGCCTCCTTCGCCAGGCGCGTCGCGAGCATGTTCGCGCCGTAGGACAGTGACTTCACGCCGTCGAGGAGGCGGGTCGGGGAGTACGTGATCGTCGCGAGCGCCGTCGACGCCGGGAAGACCTTCGGCGGTTCGAGCAGCGCGATGCGCCGCCCGCCACGCGTCAGGACGAGCCGCAGCCCGGCGTCGATCGCGCCGCCGGCCTCGATCAGCGCCGCGACGTCGGCGCGGACGGCCGCCTCGTCGAACGCCAGGCGCAGCGTCTCGGCGCTGCGTGCCATGCGCTCGAGGTGCTCGTCGAGGCCGAACGGTCGGCCCGCGTAGATGCGCAGGACCTCGAAGACGCCATCGCCGCGCAGCAGGCCGTCATCGAGGACGGAGATCTGCGCGTCGGCCGCGTCCATGACGGCGCCGTCGATCGCGGCGAACATCAGCGGGCGGTGGGGCACGGAGAGAGCGTCATGCCAGCGAGGGTATCCGGCCGTGGGCGGGCGTCGCCGACGGCGCTGCGCTGGCCGGTCAATGCCGCTCGCGTCGTGGAGGTTCATGTGCCGCTCGCGTCGTGGACGTACGGCCGCAGCCGCTCGAGCAGCGACGGGTGCTCGGCGGCGATCGCCTCGAGCGTCGCCAGCTCGCGATCGGCGTAGTCGAAGGCGGGCACGACGGCCTCGCTGATGAGGCACTCGCCCACGCCGGGAGCGAGGAACGACGCCTTCCAATGGCCGCCCGGCACCGTCATCTTCAGCACCTGCCCGCGCGCGAGGTCGCTGCCCATCACGATCTCCGTCAGCTCGCCGGTCGGTGCCACGGTCAGGTACGTGACGGGCCCGCCGAGATGCAGGAAGTGCGTGATGTCCGAGCGGTTGCGATGCAGGCAGCCCATCGGCGAGTCGCTCGTCAGCAGGTAGTAGATCGTGTCCATCAGGTACCGCTCGCCGGCGGGGGTCCGAACGGTCGCGGCGGATCTGTAGCCCTGTGCGAAGAAGCCGCCCTCGTCGTGGGCGGTGAGGCCGAGCTGGTCTACGAGCGGATGCATCCGCGGGATCTTGAACCGATCGGGGCGCTGGTCAAGACCTGGCCGCGCGATGCCTTCGCGCCGGCTGGGGTTCACGCCGGCGGATCGCGGCCGGCGCTGGTAGTGCGCGCGCCGGTCGGGGATCCAGGCGATCTCCGTAGCGGCGCCGCGCAGTCCGGCGTCTGCGTAGCCGCGAGCTTCGCCCGCTTCGGCCTCACCGAAGGCAGGCGCCCGGGTGTCCCTGGGCGCTCCCAGGCGGCGGTGGCCTCAGGTCGCAAATGCTCGGGTCGCTGTCGAGACTGCTCCGTTGCATCTGTTTCCCGGCCGGGCCCGTCAGCCGTCGGGCGGCTGTGCTGATCGTGTTCAGCCTCCACAGCCTGTCGTTGCGGACGAACACCACCTGCCTGTTGCTCAGCCACGTGGGTTGGGCGTCGTCGACGTCCTTCGTGTCGTGAGCCTGGTGTCGACGTTCTTGCGCAGATCGAGCAGATGCAGTTCGGTGGCCGGCTGGGTGGTCTCGCCGTTCGCGACGACCCATCGTGGTCGGCGTCGGTGGCGTACGCGACGCGGCAGCCATCCGGGGACAGGGCAGCGTCGAATGCTGTCTGCGGCCCGATGGAGACGGTCTTGGCGCTTCGAACGTGCAGCCGGTACATGTGGCCGTCATAGGTCACGATCGCTGCTCGGCCGCTGGCGGCCCAGGAGATGGCAGATCAGCTTGCGCACGCGTCCGCGCCGGAGGTCAAGGAGCTCGACGTCGCGCTGCTCGGCCCGCCGGCCGGTCGTGGTCTGGCGTGTCATGACCACCGGAAACGCGCGAGGACCGTCCGGAACTCAAGACACGTCAGCAGCCCGTCGGACGGCCGCGGCGCCGGCGATGACGAGGACCAGGGCGCCGCTACCCAGTACGAGTCCCCGCGCCATGTGAGCGGGCGTGGACAGCGTCGCTTCCGTGCGTGCCGTTCTCAACCGAGCCCACCGCCGACAACCGCTCCCCGCGATCATCATGCTCGCGTTCGTCATTCGTCATCCCCGGACTACTTCTCGGAATGACCCGTAGTGCCCCCGGGAGGAATCGAACCTCCAACCTTCGGATTAAGAGTCCGCTGCTCTGCCAGTTGAGCTACAAGGGCGGGTCGGTGCAGGCTGGGAAGTCTAGCCCGTCGTCGTGGTCGCGGCCTGGGCGGCGGCGGTGGCCGCCGCGGTCTTGATCTGGTCGAGCTGGGCCTTCAGCGCCTTGCGGGTGGACTTGTCGGCGAGGTCGACCGCGCGGCCGGACGCCAGGTCGCCCGTACGGGTCTGGCCCGCCTGGTAGGCGAGCTGCGCGAGCTGCGCGAAGAGGTTCGAGCTCGGCGGCTTCTCGGCCGCGGTCACGATCTCCATCGCCTTGACGGCGTTCGTGGGCTCGTCGATGCCGGTGGCGGCGTACACCTGCACCATCAGTCGCGCGACGCGCGTGTCCGCGTTCTTGGGGTTCAGCGCGAGGTAGTGCTCCCAGGAGTCCGATGCGAGGCGCAGGGTCGCCTTGCCTTTGGCGGTGTACGTCTGCTGGTCTGCGGCGAGGCCGTCGAGCGTCGCCCGCTGATAGCGCAGCCGCGTGAGCTGCGCCCACAGCGCCGGGTTCTTGGGATCGCGGCGGGTTGCCGCGAGCTCGTTCTTGATCCGCTTGTCGAGCGTGCTCGTCGCGCTGTCGCCGTTGCCGGAGCTGCCGACGATCGCGTCGAAGATGCCGCCGCCGTTGGAGTTGCCCCCGATGCCGAACCCGACGAGGCCGCCGCCCATGAGGAGGGCGAGACCGAGATAGATGGCTTGCACTGTGCGGCGACGGCCGCGTCCGCGCAGGTCGAACAGCATCGGCGATCAGTCCTTCGGTTCGGGGACGTCCGGGTCGTGCAGATCTCCCAGCTTAGGGGGATCGTCCCCGTCGCGCTCTCCGTCGGGCCGTGGTTGCGACGGGCTGTCGTTTTCGGCTTCCGAGGCGCGCTGCACGTCGGCCACGGCCTGCTCGAGGTCCGGCCCCGCGTCCTCGTGCTCGGCTTCCGTAACGGGGTCGTCGTCCATGTCGAGCTCGTCGTCGTCGTCCTCGTAACCGGTGAGCGGATCGTCGTCGTAGCCGGTCGGCAGGTCTTCCTCGTCGTCCTCCTCCTCCGCCACCTGCGGCCGGATCCGGCCGACCCAGCGCGCAAGCAGGATGCTGAGCTCGAACAGCACGATCAGCGGCGCCATCGCCAGCCCCATCGTGAACGGGTCCGGCGTCGGCGTCGCGACCGCCGCCAGGATCGAGATCGCGAGGATCACATAGCCGCGGTTCTTCGCGAGCTGCTTCGGCGTGAAGATGCCCAGCCGCGTGACCGCGAGCACGCCCACCGGGATCTGGAACAGCAGGCCGATCCCGGCGACGAACAGCACCGCGAACTTGAAGTACTGGTTGGCCTGCAGGAGGATGTCGAACGAGTTGTCGTTGAAGTTCTGCAGGAAGTGCACGGCTCGTTCGAGCACGACGAAGTAGCCGAACAGCACGCCGCAGACGAACAAGAACGGCACCATCAGCATCAGCGGCAGCGCGACCTTGCGCTCCTTCGGGCTGAACGCCGGCAGGACGAACGCATACGCTTGGAAGAGCAGGAACGGCATGCACAGCAGCAGCGCCGCGTAGAACGCGACCGTGATCGTGGCCGTGAACGGCTCGGTCACGCCGAGCGTGATGAGGTTGCGCTGGTTGTTCTTCGGCAGCGCCTGGGCGGCCTCACCGACCGCCTTGCTCGCGGCCGCGAGCGCGGTCACGGTGCTCCTCAGCTGCTGTCGCTGCGCGGACGTCAGGTTTCCGTCGCCGCCGACGGAGGCGATCGTCTTGCCGGCCAGGGAGAGCGCGGGCGCGAGCTCGGCGTAGGCGGCGCCCTGCTTCTTCTGAAACAGCGCGCTCTGCTCGAGCGGGTCCTTGCTCTTCTTGCTCGGGTTCTTCAGGTTCTGCGTGTCGCGGACGGGCTTGGTGACGATGCTCAGGATCGCGTTGTTCTGCCAGAAGCAGAACCCGAAGCAGATGACCAGCGCGACGATCGAGTAGATCAGCCGCCGGCGCAGCTCGTCGAGGTGGTCGACGAGGCTCAGGCGGTCCTCGTGGCCGATCGGCCGCAGCTTGCGAGGCATGTCGGCGGTGACTCGGGGCGCGGCTCAGCCGCGCGAGCGGCCGGGCGCGTCGTCGGACTGCTCTGAGGGGGAGGAGGCGATAGCGGGCGGCGCGCCTGTCCGTGGGCTGCCGAGGATCGCGTCCTTGAACTCGCGCATGCCCGTTCCGAGTGAGCGGCCCAGCTCCGGCAGCCGCTTCGGGCCGAGGACGAGGAGCGCGATGACGAGCACGACGATGAGTTCGAATGGGCCGATGCTCGACATGGGTGCTCCTGGGTCGGGTGACGGCAAGCGTAGCGGGACGGTCCCGCGCCGACGTCACGTTGACATCGGTCACACGGGGTCAAGTTCCGCGCCCGCATGCCGATGAGTGGGTCATGCAGGAGTTCGAACATAGTCCGGCCCCGGATCACAACCGCTACATCCGCAAGGTGACGCTGCCGTCAGGCAAGACGATCGAGGTCATCTCGTTCGAACAGGCCACGCCGGTCCAGCATGAGCTGCACATCTGCCCCGACTGCGCGTCGGATCTCGTCTACCCGGTGTCCTGGGAGCAGGCCGACCGCTCGCGCTGGGAGGTCAGCCTGCGCTGCCCCAACTGCGAGTGGACCGTCACCGACGTCTTCGAGGAGGACGCGATCGCGCTCTTCGACGAGACGCTCGACCGCGGCACCGAGGCGCTCGTCTCGGACCTACGCCAGATCACCCGGGCGAACATGGAGGAGGACGTCGAGCGCTTCGTCGTCGCCATGAGCGCCGGCCACATCCTGCCCGAGGACTTCTAGGCCTTCGGGCAGCCGGGTCCGCGCTCGCCAGCCGACGCCGGCTCAGGCGTGGCGGTCGACGACCGAGTCGGCGACGAGATCCAGCGCGCGCCGCTGGCCGTCCTCGAGATCCAGCGTGGCCAGCGTCTCCTTGGCGTCGACCACGATCGCGAGCGCCTGCGCCTTCGCGTCGGCCAGCGCGCCGGTGGCCTCGATGCGCTCGCAGAGCTCCGTCGCCTGCGGCGGCGTCGTGATCTCGCGCAGGTCGAGCGTCGCCAGCGCGTCGTCGCGATGGCGGGCGAGGATCAGCGGCAGCGTCACGGTCCCGTCGAGCAGGTCCGTGCCGCGGTGCTTGCCCGTGCTCGCGGCCGGCCCGGAGACGTCGAGGACGTCGTCGAGCAGCTGGAACGCGAGGCCGATCCGCAGCCCGAACTCGCCGAGAGCCCGGACGTGCACACCCTGACGCCCGATCGACAGCGCGCCGAGCTCGCATGCGGCCTCGAACAGGCGTGCGGTCTTGAGCTCGCAGCGATAGAGGTAGCGCTCGACGGCGACGGTCGCGTCCCAGGCGTCCTGGCGCTGCAGCAGCTCGCCCTCGGCGAGCGCCGAGGTCGCCCGCGACAGCGCGCGCACGGACGCCAGCGTGCCGACCGCGACGAGCTCGGCGAACGCGCGCGAGAACAGCAGGTCTCCGGTCGCGACGGCGAGGCCGCGGCCGCCCTGTGCCCAGACCGTCGGCAGGCCGCGGCGCATCGAGGCGCGGTCGAGGACGTCGTCGTGGACGAGCGTCGCCGAGTGCACGAGCTCGACCGCGGCCGCACACGCCACGAGCTCGCGCGGGTCGTCGGGGGAGCTGCCCGCGGCGAGCAGCACGAGCAGGGGCCGCAGGCGCTTGCCGCCCGCGTCGATCGTCGCGGTCGCATGCTCGCCGAGCACAGGGCCGTGGCCGGCGGCGAGCGCCGACAGCCGCTCCTCGACCTGCGCCAGCAGCACCGGGACGTGCGTGCCGGCGACCTGGACGATCGCCTCGACGCTCCGAGCCGCGCTCGTCATCGCGTCCCCGCCGGCGCCGGGTCGGGGTTTGCGCCGCTGTCACGGCGCGTGCCGACGTGCAGCGCGATGATGCCGCCCGCCGTCAGCACGTAGCGCACGTCCAGCCCGCAGGCGTGCATGCTGGCGGCGAGCTCGCGCGGGGCGGGGAAGCGCTTGACCGAGTTGGGCAGGTACTCGTAGGCCTCGGTGTCGCCGGCGACGCGGCCGATCAGGGGCACCACGCGGTCGAACCACAGGCGGTAGAAGGTCGACAGCGGCGGCCGCGTGGGCGTCGTGATCTCGAGCACGACGACGTGGCCGCCGGGGCGCACGACGCGCGCCATCTCGCGCAGGCCGAGGTCGAGGTCGGAGAAGTTGCGCGCGCCGAAGCCGACGGTCGCGGCCGCGAACTCGCCGTCGGCGTAGGGCAGGGCCATCGCGTTGGCCCATTCGAAGGTGACCTTCGCCGCGGCTCGCGGCGCCTTGGCGCGCGCGTGGACGAGCATCTCCTCCGAGAAGTCCGACGCGACCACCTCGCCGCCGGGCCCGACCCGGCGAGCGAGCTCGAGGGCGAGGTCGCCGGTGCCGGTCGCGACGTCGAGCACGCGGTCGCCGGGCCCGACGTGCGCGAGGTCGGCGGCCCGGCGCCGCCAGCCGTGATGCAGGCCGGCGGTCATGACGGAGTTCATGACGTCGTAGAACCCGGCGATGCGGTCGAACATCGCCCGCACCTGGGGCTCCTGCAGGGTTCCCTTGTCGCTCTCGGTCATCGTGCTCCCGTCGCCTTCGATCGGGACCGCAAGCGCATGCTGACGCCGGGACTCGGCGCCGCGAGCGTCACTTCAACTGCGAGAGGAACTCGACGAGGTTGTCGCGCTTCGCGGCGGCCAGCTGGGTGAAGGCCGGCATCGGCGCCGTCGGGTTGACGAGCGTGCGCGCGATCGCCTGCCGCGGCAGCCGTCCGCCGATCTTCGACAGGTTCGGTCCCGGGCCAGGGTTGCCGTTCTCGCCGATCTTGTGACAGGCAAGGCAGCCGGACTGCGCCACCACCTGCTCGCCGGCCACGAACCTCTTCACCGCGGCGGGGCCGTTGGCCACGACGCTGGTCGGCGTCGCCATGTCGATCTGGTTCGGCGAGCCGGCGACCGCCCCCTCGTAGGTGAGGTAGGCCATCGCGGCGATCGTGAACAGCGCCGCCATCATCGCGATCGGCCGGCGCTCGGGACGGCGCTCCGCGCTGCGGTCGTAGAACGGCAGCAGGAACAGCAGGATCATGCACAACGTGGGGACGCCCATCGCGGCCAGCGGCACGAGCGCCGGCGGCTTGATGACGCGCAGGACCTCGAAGAGGAAGAAGAAGTACCACTCGGGACGTGGTACGTACGTCGTCGTCGTCGGGTCCACTTTCGGGCCGAGCTCGGCGCCGAGGACGATCGACAACGTGATGATCGAGGCCATGACGACGACGGCCATCCAGCCGTCCTTCGCCACCGCATAGGGGAAGAACGGCTTGCCCCGCGACTTCAGGATCGTGTACTCGCGGAGGTATGCCTCCTTCTCGAGCTGATTCACGCCCGCTCCTCACGCAGCTCGGGGTTCGACTCGGCGCGGATCCACGGCGGCGCCGTGGTCCCGAGGCGCGCGACCAGGTACAGGTGCGCGCCGATCATGGCCGCGATGATGCCGGGCAGCAGCAGCATGTGGATCGCGTAGAAGCGCGACAGCGTCGTCGCGCCGAACTCCGGGCCCGCGCGCAGGAAGTCCGACATGTACGGGCCGATCAGCGGGCCCGTCCCGTTGATCGCGACGCCCACCGTCGTCGCCCAGTAGCCGCGCTGGTCGAACGGCAGCAGGTAGCCGGTGAACGACATCATCATCGTCAGGATCAGCAGCACGACCCCGATGACCCAGTTCAGCTCGCGCGGGTACTTGTAGGCGCCGAAGAAGAAGGTCCGCGCCATGTGCAGGAAGATCAGGATGACCATGACGCTCGATCCCCACTTGTGCATGCCGCGTACGAACTCGCCGAGGAAGACCTCGTTCGTGAGGAAGCGGATCGACTCGTAGGCGCGCGTCGGCGCCGGGTCGTAGTACATCGCCAGGAAGACGCCGGTCACGGCCTGCGACAGGAACGCGAACATCGTCGCGGAGCCCAGCGTGTAGAACCAGTTCGTCCCCTTGGGGATCTTGCGGAACATCATCCAGCGGGCGCCGGCCGACAGCGAGGTGCGCTCGTCGAGCCAGTCGATCGTGGAGACGCCGGTCTCCTGCAGCTTTGTGCGCGCGGGCGCGGCGGCGGGTGCGGTGGGCGTTGCGTCGGAGCGCTTCATGCGCCGGCGCAGGGGCATGGTGGGGAGCTTGGCCATCAGTTGAGCCTTAGGTTCCTGGGAGCTTGCGGGCGGTCGGACGGGCCGGGTAGAGGTACTGCCCGATGCCGTCGAGGGACTCGCCCGGATCGCGCGGCGAGAAGCGCTTGAGCTCGTCGTTGAGGCTGTAGCGCGGGCCGAGCTCGACGAGGCCGTTGCGGATGCGGGTGTAGAAGCGGTCGAGCGGGCGCACCGGCGGGCCGCCGGAGACCTTGCCCTCGCGGTCGTAGACGCCGCCGTGGCACGGGCAGATGAAGCGCTCGGAGGCCTCGACGTAGCGCACCGGGCAGCCGAGGTGCATGCAGCGCGTCGAGATCGCGACGAAGTCGTTGTACTTGTCCTTGACCTGGTGATCGATCGCGGGGTTGTACTTGCGCACGTAGACCGTGGACTTCCCGGCCTCGCCGATGCCCTGGGAGATCGTGATCGTCCGCGGGATGTAGTTGTCGTCGGGGAAGTCGCTTGGCGGGCCGACGGCCTCCCAGTGGGCCGCGTGGCTCTCGAACACCGGCCCGAAGGCCATGCCGAGCGCGGGCAGCGCGAACGCGGCGGAGGCGATGCCACCGGCCGTGTGGGCGCTCGTCGTCATGAAGCGACGACGGGTCACCGTCTCGCCCTCGTACGCGCCGGGGATCTTCGCCTCGGCGGTCGTCAGCTTCTTCTTCTTGCGGTCGTCAGGCACGGGGACGGGAATCTACCGACCGCGCGACTTCGACGACCCCGTGCTGCGAACGCGCACGCGTCAGTCCCGCAGATCGGGCCCGTTCGCGGTCAGCGCACGGCGGCGCGGGCGGCCTCGCGCAGCGCCCGCGCCGCGCCCGGATCGCCCTCCCGGGCACGTGCCTTGGCCGCGTCGGCAGCGGTCGTCGACCCGTGGGCGATGGCCGCGACGCCCGCCTCCCACGCCGCGGCCGCCAGATCCTCGTCCTCGCTCGCATGCGCCTGCGCGCTGAGCGAGATCACGTCCGCGAGCTCGGCGATCGCCGTCAGGTCGCCGATCGCGGCGAGGCGGGCGAGGCCGAGCGCGTAGAGGCGATCCCCGGCGAGCAGCGCGAGGTCGGCGTCGCCGATCCGCAGGGCGCGCGGGCGCCTGTAGTGCAGGCGGTAGCCCTCGTCGACGGCGGCGACGGCGACCTCGACGTCGGCGCGGTCGGCGGCGGCGCGCGGGCCGGCCGCCGCGAGGGTCGCGGGGTGCGGCTCGTCGCCGGGCAGCGGCTCGACCTGGTCCGGCTCGGCGCCGAGCTGGGCCGCCAGCGGCGAGCCGGACTCGCGCACTGCCTCGCGCAGCCGGATGATCGGGGAGCTCATCCGCGGATCTCGGCGAAGGCGGCGGTCGCGGCGGCGACGGTGCGCGCGACGTGCTCGGGCGTGTGGGCGAGGGAGGGGAACCAGGCCTCGAACTGCGACGCGGGCGCGTACACGCCGCGCGCGAGCAGCCCGCGACACCAGGCGGCGTAGGCATCGAGGTCGCAGGCCTGGGCGCCGGCGTAGTCGGTCACCGGCACGGCGCTGAAGAAGACCGTCAGCAGGCCGGGCGCGGTAGCGATCTGGACGTCCTCGTAGCCCGCGGCCTCGGCGGCGCCGGCCAGTCCCTCGGCGAGCGCGCTCGTGATCGCCGCGAGCTTGAGGTAGGGCGCCTCGCCGGCGAGCAGGGCGAGAGACGTCAGGCCGGCGGCGACGGCCAGCGGGTTGCCCGACAGCGTTCCCGCCTGGTAGACGTCGCCGGCCGGGGCGATGCGGCGCATGAGCTCGCGCGGGCCGCCGTACGCCGCCGCGGGCAGGCCGCCGCCGATGACCTTGCCCATCACGGTGAGGTCGGGGAGGACGCCGGTCAGGCCCTGCGCGCCGCCGGGCCCGACGCGAAAGCCGGAGATCACCTCGTCGAAGACGAGCAGCGCGCCGTTGTCGTCCGCACGTGTGCGCAGCAGCTCGAGGAAGGCCTCCGCGGGCGGCACGAGCCCCATGTTGGCCGGGTACGGCTCGGCGAGGATCGCGGCGAGCTCGTGCTCGGCGATCGCCTCGTCGAGCGCCGCGGGGTCGTTCCAGGGGATCACGATCGTGCTCGCCGCGACCTCGGCCGGAACCCCCGGCGAGGCGGGGATGCCCTGGGTCGCGAGGCCGCTGCCCGCCTCCGCGAGCAGGCCGTCGACGTGCCCGTGGTAGGCGCCGGCGAACTTCAGCAGCTTCGTGCGACCGGTCGCCGCGCGCGCGAGGCGGATCGCGCTCATCGACGCCTCGGTGCCCGACGACGTCATGCGCAGCATCTGCACGCCGGGGACGCGGCGGCTGACCTCCTCGGCGAGGTCGACCTCGCCGAGCGTCGGCGCGCCGAAGGTCGTCCCACGGCTGGCCGCCTCGACGATCGCGGCGACGATCTCGGGGTGCGCGTGCCCGTGGATCAGCGGGCCCCACGAGCAGACCCAGTCGACGTAGCGGTTGTGGTCGACGTCGATCAGCTCGGCGCCCTCGGCGCGGTCGACGAAGATCGGGTCGCGGCCGATCGAGCGCATCGCCCGCACCGGCGAGTTCACGCCGCCGGGCAGGTACGCGAGCGCCCGCGCGTAGTGCTCGGCCGATCGCGTGTCGGTGAGGGAGGCGGTCATCCGCGCGTGGCGGCCCAGCCGGTGCGCGCTCGCGGCGACGAGCGCAGCATGCGGCTCAGGCGCCGTGCTCCCGTTCCCAGTCGGTGAAGTCGTCCGTGAAGTACAGGAGGCGGATCTTCTTGAACTCGGTCGAGGAGTACAGCGTCGCGCGCTCGGTGATCTCGAACTCGCCGGCGATCGCGTCGAGGATCGCGTCGCACTCCTCCTTGGAGCGGCCGTGGGCCATCGTGAAGACGGAGTACGGCCAGTCCTCGTAGGTCGGGCGCTGGTAGCAGTGCGAGATGCCGCGGAAGGAGGCCATGCGCGGGCCGAACTCGGCGATCTTGTCGTCGGGCACCTTCCAGACGCCCATCCCGTTGGCGGAGAAGCCGGCGCGGCGGTGATAGAGGATCGCGGCGACGCGGCGAAGGATCCCGCGCTCCTTCATGCCCGCGAGATGCTCGAGCAGCTCGTCGACGGTCATGCCGAGCCGCGCCGCCGAGGCGGCGTAGGGCTCGGACACGACGGGCAGGTCGCCCTGGGTCACGCGGATGATCTCGCGGTCGCGCTCGTCGTAGGCGACGCCCTCGAGCGTGACCGGCGCCTGCGCCTCGCCCTCGGTCGACAGCGACTTCGTGTCGCCGTCCATCTCGAGCTCCATGCGGATCTTGAAGAGCTTGAGCGTCGGGAGCTGGCGGATCGAGGTCGCGCCGGTGAGCTCCTGCATGAGGTCGAGCGTGCCCTGCAGGCCGAGCTTGGAGTCGCCCTCGACGGCGAGCGTGAACCACATGTTGAACTCGTGGTTGCGCAGGTAGTTGTGGCTGACGCCCGGGTGCGAGTTGATGATCTTCGCGGCCCGCCACGGGTGCTCCGGATCGACCTTCGCGGCCACGAGCATCGAGCCGTAGCCGAGCGCGCGGGTGTCGTAGATCGGCGTGACCTGGCGGATGATGCGCTCGTCGAGCAGGTGCTGGACGCGGCGCAGCACCTCGTCCTCGGTGACGCCGGCCTCGGCCGCGACCGCGCCATAGGGCTTGGGCGCGAGCGGGAAGCTGCCCTGCATGAGGTTCAGCAGACGCCGATCGACGTCGTCCATCTCGATCGCGGCGCCGCCCTTGCGGGAGCGGATCTTGGGGGTCGCGGTCGACCCGGTCACGTTCGTAGCCACAGGGCGGCGTCCTTCGCGTGGTAGCTGATGATGATGTCGGCACCTGCTCGGCGGATGGAGGTCAGCGTCTCCAGGACGACGGTGCGCTCGTCGAGCGCGCCCGCTGCCGCGCCCGCCTTCACCATCGCATACTCCCCGCTGACGTTGTAGGCGGCGACGGGCAGATGCGTGGCGTCCTTGACGCGGCGGATGATGTCCAGGTAGGCCAGCGCCGGCTTGACCATCACGACGTCGGCGCCCTCCTGGACGTCGAGCAGCGCCTCGCGCACGGCCTCGTCGCCGTTGGCGGGATCCATCTGGTAGGCGCGCCGGTCGCCGAAGGCCGGCGTCGAGCCGGCCGCCTCGCGAAACGGCCCGTAGAAGGCGGAGGCGAACTTGGCGCTGTAGGCGACGATCGGCACGTCGTGCAAGCCCTCGTCGTCGAGCGCCGCGCGGACGGCGCCGATGCGCCCGTCCATCATGTCGCTCGGCGCGACGACGTCGGCGCCGGCCCGCGCGTGCGAGACGGCGGTGCGCGCGATCAGCTCGACGCTCGCGTCGTTGTCGACGCCGCCGCGGGCGTCGATCAGGCCGCAGTGGCCGTGGTCGGTGTACTCGCAGAGGCAGACGTCGGTCATCACGAGCAGCTGCGGATGCGCCTCCTTGATGGCGCGCGTCGCGAGCTGGACGATGCCCTCGTCGTCGTAGGCGCCGGTGCCCTCGGCGTCCTTGCGGTCGGGGATCCCGAACAGCAGCACCGCCGGCAGGCCGAGGGCCTGCGCTTCGCCGGCCTCGTCGACGGCGGCGGAGATGCCGAGGCGGTCGACGCCGGGGAGCGCATCGATCGGCTCGCGTCCGGATCTGGCCTGTACGAACAGCGGCAGGACGAGATCGGATGCGCTCAGCCGCGTCTCGCGCACGAGATCGCGCAGGACCGGCGTGGAGCGCAGCCGGCGCAGGCGCGTCGCGGGAAAGGCCATCTGGACAGGGTAGCTCGGCACGGGGGTGGCGCGGGCGGGTCTGGGCCACCCGCCGGAGGGCTTGCACGCATACTGATGGCGTGGCATCCGAGAGTGATACGTCGCCGGCGCGCGACTGGTGCTTGGACGGCGTGCGGGTCGTCCGCGCGGACGAGCTCGATGCGAACACGCCGCAGACGCCGGGCATGAGCCGGGCGGCGGCGATCACGACCGCGCGCGCGGGCGCCGAGAAGCTGTGGGCGGGGACGGTCGTCATCCATCCGGATGCCAAGACGGGCGCCCATCACCACGGTCCGGTCGAGAGCGTCATCTACGTCGTCGGCGGGCGCGCGCGGATGCGCTGGGGCGCGCGCCTGGAGTACGTCGCCGAGGCCGGCCCCGGCGACTTCATCTTCGTCCCGCCCTACGTCCCGCATCAGGAGATCAACGCGGATCCCGACGCGCCGCTGTCGTGCGTGCTCGTGCGCAGCGGGCAGGAGCCGGTGGTCGTGAACCTCGAGCTCGCCGATGTCGAGGCCGAGCCGCGGACCGTCGCGTGGGTCGACGACCTCCACGGTCCGGCGTGCGGCTGATGGGCGCCAGCATCCTGTTCGTCGGCGACGTCGTCGGTTCGCTCGGCAAGCACACGCTGCTCGGCCTGCTGCCCGTCCTGCGCGAGCGTCACGCGCCGACGTTCGTCGTCGTCAACGGGGAGAACGCGGCGGGCGGGCTCGGCATCACGCCGAAGATCGCCGGCGAGCTGTTCGCGGCCGGGGTCGACGTCATCACGCTCGGCAACCACGCCTACCACCGGCGCGAGATCTTCCCGCTGCTCGA
>DASXCR010000033.1:0-9359 GCA_036491075.1 Solirubrobacteraceae bacterium | reverse complement strand
TGATCGGCAAGCAGCGCGCGGGCGGGCCGCCGCCGGTCGAGGCGCTGCGCGACGTCTCGCTGCGGATCGAGCCCGGCGAGACGGTCGGGATCGTCGGGCGCAACGGCGCCGGCAAGTCCTCGACGCTGCGCGTGCTGTCGGGGATCGTGCCGCTGAACTCCGGGCGCGTGGCGTGCGGCGGCCAGGTCGTCGCCCAGCTCGAGCTCGGCGCCGGCTTCGGGCGCGACTTCTCGGGCCGCGAGAACATCTTCCTCAACGGCGCGCTGCACGGCCTCGTCAAGGAGCAGATCGAGGCGCGGATGGAGGCGATCGTCGCGTTCTCCGAGCTCGACGCGTTCATCGACGCGCCGGTCGCGACGTACTCGTCGGGCATGTTCCTGCGCCTCGGCTTCGCGATCGCGGCGCATCTCGACGCGGACGTGCTGCTGATCGACGAGGTGCTCGCGGTCGGCGACGAGGCGTTCCAGCGCAAGTGCGAGGCGCGCATCGCCCAGCAGATCGCCGACGGCGCGACGCTCGTGCTGGTCTCCCACGACGCGGCGCTGATCGAGCGCACGTGCGAGCGCGTGATCGTGCTCGACGGCGGCGAGAAGATCTTCGACGGGCCGGTCGGCGAGGGGATGCCGTTCTATCACCGGCTGATGGGCACCCCCGCGGCGCCGGCGCCGGCGCCGGCGCCGCCCGCCCTGGGCGAGCGGGCATGAAGCCCGAGGACGCGCTGGCGGCGGCGCGGATCGCCGCGGCCGCCCGTGACGACGTGCTCGCGGCCGGGATGGCGATCGAGCCGACCGAGCGCGTGTCGATCGAGCAGCTCATGGAGTGGGCGGCGATCGAGCCCGACATCGAGCTGATGGTCTCGACGCGCAGGCTTGGCGCGCCGATCACGTGGTTCAAGCGCAAGGTGATCCACTTCCTGCGCCAGTACTTCCGCGAGCTGAACTCCCAGCAGACGCGCTTCAACCTCAACCTGCTGATCCGCGTCGCCGAGCTCGAGGATCGCGTGGGGCGCCTGGAGGAGGGGCGCGTGCCGGAGCTGGCCGGAGACGCGCCGGCCGGGCCGGGCACGCCGCGGCCGGCGGTCGGCTCCTCGGAGGGCGCGGCCGCAGCGCGGGCGCCCGGCGCGGCCGGGGCGCTCGACGCGTGAAGGTCCATCAGGTCCTCAGCGGCGCCGGTCCCTTCGACGCCGTCACCACCCAGGCGCTCGCGTTCCGGGCGCTGTTTGCGGGCTGGGGCTGGGGCGGGCGCGACGTCGCCGTCGAGATCGACCCGCGCATCGGGTCGAAGATCGCGCCGCTGCGCGCGCTGGATGCCGCGCCCGGCGACGTGCTGCTGATCCACTACTCCGCCTACGCGCCGAAGCTGCGGGCCGTGCTCGAGCTGCCCAACCGCAAGCTGCTGCTCTCGCACAACATCACGCCGGCGCGCTGGTTCTGGGACCACGACCCGCAGGCCGCCGTCGCCTGCGCGCTCGGGCGCAAGCAGCTGCCGGAGTTCGCCGCCGAGGCGGACGTCGTCGCGGGCGTGTCGCTGTACAACGCCCGCGAGATGGGCTCGGACGTCGTGATCCCGATCCTCTTCGACCCGAGCGGGCTCGGCGACCCGTCGGCCGGCGGCGAGATCCCGACGGGCCCGCCGACGATCCTCTTCGTCGGTCGGCTCGCGCCGCACAAGCGCCAGGACGCGATCATGCGCGCGTTCGAGCTCTACCGCCGTCGTCACGCGCCCGACGCGAGGCTCGTGCTCGTCGGCGCGCCGGTGAACTGGGGCTACGACGCCGCGATGCGCGAGCTCGCCGAGGAGCTGTCGCCGGGCGCGATCACGATCGAGTCGGGCCTGACGCGCGAGCAGCTCGCCGACCGCTACCGCTCGGCTCACGCGTTCCTGTGCCTGTCCGAGCACGAGGGCTTCTGCATCCCGCTGCTGGAGGCGTTTCACTTCGGCGTCCCGGTGATCGCGCGGCCGGTCGGCGGCGTGCCCGAGGTCGCCGGCAACGCCGCGCTGCTGCTGGCCGAGGACGACGGCGAGAGCGTGATCGCGGAGCTGCTGGCGATCGCTGCGACCGACGCCGAGCTGCGCACGACGCTGCGCGAGCGCGCGGCGCTGCGGGTCGCCGCGTACGCGCCCGAGCCGACGGCGCGCGCGCTGCGTGCCGCGGTGCAGTCGCTGGCGCGCTGACGCCGGCAGTCCCGCGGGGGCGCGCGACTCCAGGCGCGCCGGCGCGCTGCCGATACACGCCGCGGCGATGGACTCCCCCGCACCCCCTCACACCGCTCCCGGCTGGGAGGGACGCACCGCGCGCGGCTTTCGCCTGGCGCGCGTGGCCCTCGACGTGGTGACGAGCGACCGCAGGCTGCTGATCCTGCCGCTGCTCTCCACGCTGTGCGCACTGCTGGCGCTTGCCGGGACGGCGCTGCTCGCGCGCCACTTGCACGGCGGTCCCGAGATCGTGCGCGTGGTGGCGCCCGTGTGGATCGCCGCGTACGCGATCTCGTTCGCGACGATCTTCTTCGACGTCGCGCTCGTGCACGTCGTCGTGACGCGCTGGCGCGGCGAGGCAGCGACGCTCGCCGACGGCCTCGGCGCCGCCCGCGCACGCATCGGCGCGATCGCCGGCTGGGCAGTGCTGACAACGACCGTCGGGCTGGCGCTGCGCCTGCTCGAGCGGCTCACACTCGGCATCAGTCAGATCGTCGTCGGCATCGTGGCCGACGTCGCGTGGTCGGTGGCGAGCTTCTTCGTCGTGCCGGTGCTGGCCGTCGAGCGGCGCGGTCCCGTGCGGGCGCTGCGGCGCTCGAGCTCGATCGTGCGCGGCCGCTGGGTCGAGGGCCTCGCCGGAGTGACCCCGATCGGCCTCGCGACGCTGATGGTGATGGCGCCGCTGCTCGGCCTGATGTTCATCGGCTTCGTGCTCTACGTCATGGGGCTCGCGATCCCCGGCCTGCTCGCGATGGCCGGGGCCGGCGTGGCGATCGTGGCGACGGCGGTCGTCAGCGGCGCGCTGACCCAGGTCTTCACGCTGGCGGTCTTCCAGCACGCAACCGGCGGCCCGCTGCACGACGGCTTCCCGGTTGCCGACCTCGAGCGCCCGCGCGAGGGCAAGCCGCTGCGGCTGGCGCGCCGGCTGCGCGTACGCGGCGCGTAGACGGCGGCCCGGCCAAGCGCCTTGGGACCCCAGCATTCGTCCGGCCGTGATCCGCTGGCCCGCACGCCTCCGAAGCACTCGATACAGCCCTTCGCCAGCACCGAGAACATGCCCACGGCCCCCTCCCACACGTCATGACCACACCGCGCGTCGTCGAGCTGCGCCGCTCGCTCGAAGCCACGTCGCAGGACGCGTTCGCTCGCTCCGACGACGACGAAGCCGGGCCGCTCGCCGTCGTCCTCGAGCTGCGTCCGCGCGATCCGGCCGCGCTGCGCCACGTCCCGCGCCGCCGGCGTGCGAGCGTCCGGCCGGGCCCGGCGCCCGATCCCGGCGGCGGGGGCGCCGCGGCCTGATCCCGCCCACTGCCGCGCTCAGGCGCGCGGCTGGGCGAGCGCGTGGATCGGGCCCGCGCCCGCGACCGCCGCCGGTCCCTCGAGGTTCGTGGTGACGTAGCCGAGCTCGTCCATCAGGGCGACGAACGCCGCGTTGGTGTCGTGCAGCTCGCAGACGATCGCCGGGCGGTGGCGGGCGATCGTCTCGCGGGCGCCTTCGATCGCCTGCAGCTCGGCGCCCTCCGTGTCGATCTTCAGCACGTCAGGGGGCGGGATCGTGCCGGCCGCGACGAGTGCGTCGATCGTCACCATCGCGACGTCGATCTCGTCGCGCACGTCGGGGTGGCGGCCGGTCGACTCGAGGTGCGACCAGCTCGCCTCGCCGACGACGAGCAGCCGCGCGCGGCCGTCCTCGCCGCCGACCGCCTCCGCGCGGATCTGCGCGTGCTCGAAGCCGTTGAGCGCGATGTTGTGCGCGACGGCGCGCGCGCACCACGGCACTGGCTCGAACGCCACGACACAGCCGGTCGGTCCGACGAGCCGCCCGCCGAGCAGCGTGAAGAAGCCGACGTTCGCGCCGACGTCGTAGAAGACGTCGCCGGGCGCCAGCAGCCGTCGCAGCGCTTCCTGGACCGGCGCCTCGAGCGTGCCGCGCACGATCAGGCCCGCGTGCGCGTGGTCGAGCGGCAGGTCGGCCGTCGAGATGACCAGCAGGTGCGCCAGGCCGCCGGAGATCGGGACCGGCGCGCGCCCGTACCACTCGGCCGCCCTGCCCAGCAGCGCGCGCGACGCGCGACCGGACCGCGCCCGCCGGGCCAGCTCCGTGCGGCGTTCGTCGGTCAGGCCGGTGATGACGTGCGTGGCGCCGTTGCGCACGCGGCCCGTCAGCCTCTGGCGCACCTGGTGAAGGGGTCGCGGCATCGGTCGGATCATGGCAGCGAGCGTGCGAGAGGCCGGGCTCGACTCTCCGCGGCCCGGCGGCGCAGGCACGGCGCGCGCCGACCCGCCGGGGTACGCTGCGGGGCATGTCGGTGCCGACCCGCCTCGCGCAGGCGGCGCGCGAGCGCTCCGGGTCGCGGATGGCGCACCGCGAGCTGCTGGCCCAGGCCGCGGTCGGTGTCCCGTTCGTCGCCGTCGCCGTGCTGCTCGCCGCGCTCGCGTCCGATCGTCGCCTCGATGCGACCGACGTGCTGCTGTTCGTGCTCGCGGCGACGATCGCCGGCCGGATGCAGTTCGAGACGGGCGCCGGGCTCGTGTTCCCGGCGCAGCTCGTCTTCGTCCCGATGCTGTTCGTGCTCTCGCCGGCGATCGTGCCGCTCGTCGTCGCTGGCGCGCTCGTGCTCGACCGCCTGCCCGAGGTCGTCGCCGGGCGCCTGCACCCGGCGCGGCTGCTCGGCGCGGCGTGCGACGCGTGGTTCTCCGTCGGTCCCGCCGCCGTCTTCGCGATCGCCGGCGTCCACGGGCCTTCCTGGGGCGACTGGCCGATCTACCTGCTCGCGCTCGCCGCGCAGTTCGCGGGCGAGCTGCTGAGCGCGACGGCGTTGCAGTGGCTCGCGCGGGGCGCGCCGCCGAAGCTGGACCGGGCGGCGCTGCAGGAGATCTGGCTCGTCGACGTCATGCTCGCGCCGGTTGGGCTGCTGGCCGCGTTCGCGAGCGTGCACCACCGCGGGGCGTTCCTGCTCGTGCTGGCGCTCGCGCTGCTGCTGGCGATCCTCGCGCGCGAGCGGCGCGGGCGGATCGGGACCGAGACGCAGCTCAGCGAGACCTATCGCGGCACTGCGCTGCTGCTCGGCGACGTGATCGCCGAGGACCCCGAGCTCTCCTCGACACACCCGCACGACGTCGTCGCGCTCGCGCTCGCGATCGCCGACGAGCTGCGCATCGACGGTGAGACGCGCCGCCTCGTCGAGCTCGCCGCGATGCTGCACGACATCGGCAAGATCGAGACGCCGCGCGAGATCCTGGCCAAGCCGGGCCCGCTCGACGAAGCGGAGTGGGAGGCGATGCGCGGCTACACGGCCGCCGGCCAGCGGATGCTCGCGCGCGTCGGCGGGACGCTGACCGACGTCGGCCTGGTCGTGCGCTCGGCGTGCGAGCGCTACGGCGGCGACGGCTACCCCGACGCGCTCGCCGGCGAGCAGATCCCGCTCGCCTCGCGCGTCGTCGCGGTGGCGGCGGCGTACGGCGCGATGCGCACGCGCCGGCCCTACCGAGCGCCGCTGCAGGCCGCCGCCGCGATCGCGGAGCTGCGCGCCAACAGCGCGACGCAGTTCGATCCGCAGGTCGTGCGCGCCGCCTGCGCCCTGCTCGCAAACGGGCTGCCCGGCGTCGCGCGCCCGGTCGAGGCAGGGCTATGAGATCGATCGGTTCTCGCATGCGACGCGCCCAGATCGGCGCGTAACATTCTCGCTCGCCGCCGCCGAGCACCGATGCCCGGCGCGAGGTACGGACAACGCCGACTCGGATCACAGGGAGCTGCTGGGCTATGACGGTGAGAGAAGCGCGGCTGGCAGCACTGGTCCGGATGCGCGAGCGGCGCGGCGCGCCCGGCCCGATCCAGGCGGCGATGCCGATCGACCCGTGGCGGCTGGTCTCGCGGCGCTTCTCGTCGGAGACCTACGCCGAGGCCGAGACGATGTTCGCGGTCGCCAACGGCTACATGGGCATGCGCGGAACCCACGACGAGGGCGTCCCCTCGCACGACCCGGCGTTCTTCCTCAACGGCTTCCACGAGACCTGGCCGATCCCCTACGGCGAGTCCGCGTTCGGCTTCGCCACGACGGGCCAGACGATCGTCAGCGCACCCGACGGGTCGGTCATCCGGCTGTACGTCGACGAGGAGCCGCTCGTCCTGTCGGAGTCCAAGCTCTTGTCCTACGAGCGCGTTCTGGACATGCGCGCCGGCGTGCTGCAGCGGGCCGTCACGTTTCGCACGGCGCGCGGCGCGGTCGTGTCGCTGAGGTCCGAGCGGCTCGTCTCGCTGCACTGGCGCCATCTCGCGGCGATCTCCTACGAGGTCACGCTCGTCTCCGGTGCCGCCGAGCTCGCGATCGCGTCGGAGCTCATCACGCACCTGCCGCGGCCCAAGGGCGGCGACGACCCGCGCGTCGGCGTGCGCATGACCGACTCGGCACTGGAGCCGGTCGCGCAGGCCTGCGACGGCACGCGCGTCGTGCTCGAGCTGCGCACGCGCTCGAGCGGCATGGGCCTGGCGTGCGGCATGGAGCACAGCATCGACACGCACCTGCGCCACAGCATCGAGTCCAGCGTCGAGGAGGACGAGGGCCGCGTCGTCTTCTTCCTCGACGCCGAGCCGGGGATCCCGGCGCGCGTGACGAAGCTGCTCGGCTACCACCACGCCGAGATCGCGCCGTCCGGCGACCTCGTCCGGCGCGTGAACCGCACGCTGGACCGCGCTGCGGGCGATGGCTTCGAGCGCGTCCGCGAGGTGCAGCGCGAGCGCCTGGACTCGTTCTGGGAGCACTCGGACATCGCGATCGAGGGCCCCGGCGACATCCAGCAGGCGGTGCGCTTCAACCTCTTCCAGCTGCGCCAGGCGTCGGCGCGCGTCGAGGGGCACGGGATCGCCGCGAAGGGGCTGACCGGCCGCGGCTACGAGGGCCAGTACTTCTGGGACACGGAGATCTACGTGCTACCGGCCCTGACCTACACGCAGCCGCACGTCGCCCGCCGCCTGCTGCACTTCCGCTACGAGATGCTCGGCGCCGCGCGCCGGCGCGCCGAGCAGCTCGGCCATCGCGGCGCGCTGTTTCCGTGGCGGACGATCTCCGGCGAGGAGGCGTCGGCGTACTACGCCGCCGGCACCGCCCAGTACCACATCAACGCGGCGATCTCCTACGCGGTCAACCAGTTCGTGCGGGTCACCGGCGACCAGGAGTTCCTCGCCCGCGAGGGCGTCGAGATCCTCGTCGAGACGGCGCGCTTCTGGGCCGACCTCGGCTTCTTCTCGGACCGCCGCGACGGCAAGTTCTGCATCCAGGGCGTGACGGGCCCCGACGAGTACTCGGCCGTCGTCGACAACAACGCGTATACGAACCTCATGGCGCGCGAGAACCTCGCGGCCGCCGCGGACTGCCTGCAACTGCTGGAGGACACCGATCCCGACGCGCACGCGCGGCTCGTCGCGCGGCTGAAGATCGAGCCGCAGGAGCCCGGCGAGTGGCTGCGCGCGGCGCAGATGATGTTCGTCCCTCACGACGAGCGCACCGGCGTGCTGCTGCAGGACGAGCACTTCCTCAACCGCAAGCCGTGGGACTTCGAGGGGACGCCGATCGAGAAGTACCCGCTGCTGCTGCACTACCACCCGCTGAACATCTACCGTCACCAGGTCATCAAGCAGACCGACGTCGTGCTCGCGACGTTCCTGGCGGGCGACAGCTTCTCGCTGCAGGAGAAGCGCCAGGTGTTCGAGTACTACGACCCGCTGACGACGGCCGACTCGTCGCTGTCGTCGTGCGTGCAGAGCGTCATGGCGTCGGAGGTCGGCGACGTTCAGGCGGCCTACGACTACTTCCTGATCTCGGCCGCGATCGACCTCGCGAACCTCGCCGGCAACGTCGGCGACGGGATCCACGTCGCGTCGTGCGGGGGCGTCTGGATGGCGCTCGTCAACGGCTTTGCCGGACTGCGCGACATCGAGGGCCACGACCTGCGCTTCGCGCCGCGGCTGCCCGTCGACTGGCAGAGCATGAGCTTTCGCCTGATCGTGCGCGGCAGTCGCCTGGAGATCGAGATGACGGGCGAGGCGACGACGTTCCGGCTGCTCGACGGCGAGCCGCTGTCGCTGATCTCAGACGGTGAGCAGTTCACGGTCTCCGTGGACGCGCCGGTCACGGTGCCGGTCGCGGTCGATGCCGGGGGCGTCGCCGCGGTGGCGGGGCCCTAGCTCTCGGGCTCGCGGGTCGCCGGGTCGCCGGCCCCTCGGTTTGCCGGCCCGCCGGGGGAGTTTCTTCGCCCGCTCTTCGACTCGTCTGGTCTGCTTCGCAGGCAGCGTCGCCGCCTGCGCTCGTCCCGCCTCAGCAACCCGGAGAGTCCCCGTGTCCGCATCGCGTCTCACCACCCATCAGCGCGCGCCGCGCCGCGCCGCGCGCCCGCTCGCCGCGAGCGCCCTGCTGCTGGCGTCGCTGCTCGCGCTCGCCGCCTGCGGCAGCGACTCGAACACGACGAGCACCGCGGCGACGGCCTCGGCGGCCGGCGCCGGGCAGCGGCCCGGCGGTGGCGCGCGCTTCGCGGCAAATCCGAAGGTCCAGGCGTGCCTGAAGAAGCAGGGCGTGACGCTGCCGGCCTTCGGCGGCCGTGGCCGTGGCCGGCCGGGCGGCCCCCGCGGCACGGGCACGAACGCCCAGCCGCCGACGGGAACGAGCACGCAACCGCCGACGACGACCGACGGCCGCCCGCCGGCCGGCGCCAACGGGCGGCGCTTCGGCGGGCGGGGTCGCAACTCCGCGCAGTTCGCGAAGATGCAGGCCGCGCTGAAGAAGTGCGGGGCGACCCTGCCGAGCGGCGGCGGCGGGCGCTTCCGCGGCGGGGCGCCCAACGGCGGCGCTCAGACGAGCACGACGCCGTCCGCCACGAAGCCGAGCTGAGCGCGCATGCGCCTGCGTCCGATTCCCGGCCGGGCCGCCGTCCCGATCGCGCTCGTCGTCGTCATCGGCGCGGGCATCGTGGTGGCGGTCTCGAGCGTGGGGACGGACGCCGTCGCCGGCGCCAGCCAGCGGACGGTCGCGGTCACGCGCGGGGTCGTGCAGACGACGGTCTCCGGCAGCGGGAACCTGTCGCCGGCCAACCAGGCCGACCTGAGCTTCGGCGCGAGCGGCGCGGTCACGAAGATCTACGTCAAGGCGGGCCAGCACGTCAGCGCCGGA
>DASXCR010000032.1:0-22467 GCA_036491075.1 Solirubrobacteraceae bacterium | reverse complement strand
CGCAGCTGCATCGGGTTGACGCCGTCGGCGAGCACGCGCATGCCCTCGCGGATCAGCGACTGCGCGAGCAGCGTCGCCGTCGTCGTGCCGTCGCCGGTCAGCTCGGAGGTCTTGTCGGCGACCTCGCGCACGAGCTGCGCGCCCATGTTCTGAAACTGGTCGGAGAGCTCGACCTCGCGCGCGATCGTGACGCCGTCGTTGGTGATCGTCGGCGCGCCGGTGAGGCGCTCGAGCACGACGTTGCGGCCCTTGGGGCCCAGCGTCACCTTGACCGTGTCGGCGAGGATGTCGACGCCCTGCTGCAGGCGCCGGCGCGCGTCGTCGTTGAAGTGGATGATCTTGCCCTGGGCGGTGAGCGTCATCAGCTCGGCGAGGTCGTTGTAGGACCCCACGAGGTTGCCGATGAAGTTGATCTCGCGCGAGATGATGTCGATCGTCGGGACGTTGATGTTCTCGCCGTAGCCGATCGTAGGACGAGCCGGCCTGGCGCAGCATCGCGACGCCGTCCTCGATCGCCCCCTTCTCGCGCACAGACCCCAGGGGACGGTTCATCGGCTCTCTGCAACGAATGACACTAGCGCCCGCTGCAAGCGCTGTCGAGCGGCTACCGCGCCTGCTTTCGCGCCCTCGTCTCCGCGCCGCGCAGTGGCGATACTGGACGTCGCATGGCCTTCGTCCCGCCCGCGCGCCATCTGCTGCGCGCCAAGGATCTCGCCGACGCTCGCTACTTCGAGGCGCTCGACGTCGGCGACCTCGCTGCCGCCGCGGGGCTCTCGCGGGCGCACTTCAGCCGCGAGTTCCGGCGTGCGTTCGGCGAGCCCCCGCACGCCTACCTGCTGACGCGACGGCTCGAGCGCGCTGCCGCGCTGCTGCGCACGACCGACCGCTCGGTCGCCGACGTCTGCCTGTCGGTCGGACTGCGCAGCCTCGGCTCCTTCACGACGAGCTTCTCGCGCACCTACGGGGTCTCCCCCACGGCCTACCGGGCGTCGTTTCCGCCGGCGTCGAGCCTCGCGCTCGTCCCGACCTGCGTCCTTCGCGCCTACGGCCGTCCGCAACGCAGCACGTTTCGAGAAGACAGCGGCGCGACGCGGGAATAGCTTGCGGATCACCGTTTCCGACGACCTCAGGAGCATCACGATGATCAAGATCGCCAACGCGCAGCTATGGGTTCACGACCAGGACGAGGCCCTCGCGTTCTACACCGAGAAGGTCGGCATGGAGGTCCGCATCGACGTCACGATGGCCGAGATGGGCGACTTCCGCTGGCTGACCGTCGGCCCGGCCGACCAGCCCGAGATCGCGATCGTCTTGATGGCGATCCCCGGCCCGCCCGTCGTCGACGCCGCCACCGCCGAGCAGATCGAGGCGCTGATGGCCAAGGGCATGGCGGGCACCGTGTTCCTCACGACCGACGACTGCCAGGCCTCCTACGAGGAGCTCAAGGGCCGCGGCGTCGAGTTCAGCGAGCCGCCCGAGGACCGTCCCTACGGCATCGACTCCGGCTTCCACGACCCGTCGGGCAACAGCATCCGCCTGACCCAGGTGCGGGAGATGGCTTCGATCTGAGACGTCCCGGCCCGGCGGACGGGACCGCCGAGCGGCGTTCGGGCCGGCCGGCGGTTGCTACGTCGCTTCGCGAGCGGGCGGTGGCCGCGAGGTCGCCGCCGGCGCGGCCTTCGCCTGGCCGGGCCAGCGTCCCTCGGCGGCGACCCACGAGCCGAGCAGGATCAGCGCCAGGCCCAGCAGGGCGCCGGCACCCAGCGGCTCGCTCAGCAGCCAGACGCCGTAGACGACGGCGAAGCCGGGCGCGATGTACGTCACGAGCGTCGCCCGGCTCGGGCCGATGCCGGCGATCAGCGTGTAGAAGATCAGGAACGCCAGGCCGGTGCCGCCCGCGCCGAGCGCCAGCAGCGATGCGACCGCCCTGGCGCTCGGCGCCGACGACGGCAGCGCGAACAGCGCGACGGGCGTCAGCACGAGCGCGCCGGCGACCATCGTCGACGCCGCGATCGCGACGGGGGCGATGCCGCGCAGGCGGTGCTTGAGAAACAGCCCGCCGATCGCGTAGCCCAGCGACGCGAGCAGCACCATCAGGCCGCCGGCGAGTGCCTCGGCGTCGCCGCTGAGCTCGAGGCCGAACAGCAGCACCACGCCGAGGATCCCGAGCACGAGGCCGGCGACCGCGACGCCGCGCGGGCGTTCGTCCTCGTCGAAGCGCGCGGCCAACAACGCGGTGAAGATCGGCGCCGACGACACGAGGATGCCCGCCAGGCCGCTGGCGATGTGGCGCTCGCCGTAGGTGATCAGCAGGAACGGCACGACGACCTGCACGAGCGCCATCACCACGATCGCACCGCCGCGTCCGCGCACCGCCTTCAGCGCGCCGCGGCGCAGCGCGATCGGCACGAGCACGAGCGCGCCCAGTGCGATCCGCGCCCACACGATGAAGACCGGCTGCAGGCCGCCGTCAAGCCCGACCTTGATGAAGAGGTACGACGCGCCCCACAGCGCGGCGAGGAGCCCCATGAGCAGCCACGAGCGGCGGGTCACGATGGCCTCGAGGGTAGCCGGCGGTCGGCGGGGCTCAGCGCTGCAACTTGCAGGTGTCGATCGCCGTGCGGCGGACGAACAGCGACGTCTGCGGCAGGACCACCGGGCGCTGCGCGGTGTCGCCGAAGCGCAGGATGCCGGCCTCGTCGCGGATCGTGTAGCTGAAGATCTGCGCCGGCGGCGCCTTCGGCACGGCGACCTCGCCGGACTGGACCTTGTCGAGGTCGTCGAGGATGTCGCGCGCGGCGATCGTCTGCGCGCTCGTGAACGGGATCGCGGGACCGCCGTTGCAGCGCACGCTCGTGTCCGAGACGAGCATCGTCAGCTTGGCCCCGGGCACCGTGCCGGTGCGCGTCACGACGAAGAGGTCCGGCGAGGGCGTGCCGCAGGCGGCGAGCGCCGCGGCGAGGAGCGTGCCGACCGCCCCCGCGAGCAGGCCGCGGGCGCGGCGCGCTCGCCAGCGCGCGGCCGCCACGCCGAAACGGCCGGGCAGCGGGCCGCGGCGCACGCGGGTCGCGCCGGCACCGGCGGGCAGCGGGCCGCGGCGCAAGCGCGTCATGCCCGCACCGCCACGCCGCCGCGCCGCGGGTCGCCGGCGCCGCTGAGCGCGCCGGTCGCGGGGTCGCGGCCGACGGCCTGGACGCCGCCGAAGAACATGTTCGGCGCGCGGAAGCGCTGCACCTCGTAGGGGTCGTAGCGCAGCCCGTCGATCGCCGTGCCCGGCTCTGCGTAGACGACGTCGTTCTCGAAGTGCACGCGCGGCGCCGCGACGGCCTCGGCGACCGACATCCCGTCGTCGATGACGCCCGAGATCGTCTGCAGCAGCGCCGACCGGATGCGGTTTGACCCCGATGCGCCGAGCGCGAGCCGCACCTCGCCGCCGACCGTGACGATCGTCGGCGACATCATCGACGGCATCCGTCGCCCCGGCGGCGCGTGATGGAAGCCGAGCGGGTTGAGATCGCTCTCGCCCATGATGTTGTTGACGTGGATGCCGGTGCCGGGCACGACCACGCCCGAGCCCTCGCCGTTCGTGCAGGTCACCGCGCACGCCCGGCCGTCCGCGTCGACGACCGAGATGTGCGTGGTCGAGCCCATCCGTGAGCCGAGCAGCGTCGCCGCGAAGTCCGGCACGACCAGGCCCTCGACGAACTGCTCGGTGCGCGCGGACTGCGCCGCCTCCATCGCGCGCACGATCACCGCGAGCGGCGGCGGCGAGACGGTGCCGTCGAGCAGCCGCAGCGACAGCGCGAGCAGGATCCCGCCGGCCGACGGGGGCGGGTTCGTGAGCACGTCGCTGCCGCGGTAGCCGATCGCCAGCGGCTCGCGCGCGATCGCGTCGAAGCGCCGCAGGTCCTCGGCGGTCAGCACGCCGCCGCCGGCGCCGACCCAGTCGACGACCGCCGCCGCGATGTCGCCGTCGTAGAACGGCTGCGAGCCCTCGCTGCCCAGCCGCTCGATCGTGTCGCCGAGCTCGGGGCTCGCGAACAGGTCGCCCGCGCGCAGCAGCCGCCCGCCGGGCGCGAACAGGGTCTCGGCCTCGGGCGTCGTGCGCAGGATCGCCTCGAGCAGGTGGACGACCTCGGCCTGCTGCGCGTTGAGCACGACGCCGTCGCGCGCGAGCGCTGCGGCCGGCGGGGTGAGGTCGCCGAGCGTCAGCGAGCCCCAGCGGCGCATCGCCTCGTCGACGCCGGCCGGGCAGCCGTAGGTCCCGCACGAGGAGGCGCCGACGTGGAAGACCTGGAGCGCGTCGCCGGCGAAGTCGACCTCGATCGGCACGAGCGGCGCGCGCTCGTCCAGGCACGCGCCGTAGCCCGGCGCCGCGACGAAGAAGTCCAGCAGCGTCGGCTTCTCGCCGGCCCCCGCGACGAGCATGTAGCCGCCGGCGCCCGGCCCGCTGAGCAGCGGCTCGGCGACCCACGACGTCAGCATCGCCGCCACGGCGGCGTCGACCGCGTTGCCGCCCGCGCGCAGCACGTCCACGCCGGCCTGCGCGGTCAGCGGGTGGCCCGCGGCCACGATCCCCTGTGAGAGCTCGTTCACGTCGGCGACGAGGCTACGCGGCATCGCAGCGCGGCGCGCGATTGGCGCATATTGTGCGTGCGATGGCGACCTCCGGCACGACACGAGCCCCGCGTCGCCCGGGCCCGGCCACCGCGCCGAAGGTCGCGACATGCCCGTGGCGCCTGGCCGCGACCGCGACGGCGGCCGTCGCGCTCGTGCTCGTGCTCGGCGCCTGCGGGACGACGCCGCCCAAGCGCGGTGCGGGGGGAGCCATCGACACGACCGGCAAGACGCGCCTGCTGCACCTGCGCACCGGCGACTGCGTCGCCGACATGCAGCACAGCATCGACAACCCCGACGGCGGGCACAACGGGGTGCCGCTCGTCACGGCCGTGCCCTGCGCGGACCTGCATGACGCCCAGGTGCTGCTCGTGTCGCCGCTCGGCGGCGGCGCCTGGCCGGGCGAAGTCATCGTCGGCGGAGAGGTCGCCCGCGGCATGCAGACCCTCCAGAAGCGGCTGGTCCGCCTGTCCGAGGCGGACCCGCACCACCAGCTGCATCTCTTCGCCTTCCGCCCCTCACAGGAGCGCTGGGAGTTCGAGAAGCAGCACAAGATCATGTTCCTCGTGCTGTACCCGAACAAGCAGCGCGGACCGGCCGCGGCGTAGCCGTCCGGCGGCGGGCGGCCGACCCGCGCGCGGTGTCGGCCTAGCGACCCCGCGGCATGAACTCGGGCACGTCGAGCTCGGTCACGCGCAGTCCGGACCGGCGCGCGGGCTCGGGCTCGCGCTCGCGGGTCTGCACGGCGGCCGTCGTGCGGCGGCGCAGCTCCTCGCGCTCCTCGTGGCGCGGCGGGGGCGGCGGCATCCGGCGCTGGACGCGCACCTCGCCGGTCGGCTCCTCCAGGCGCCGGCCCTTCGGCGCGCCGTCGTAGCCGGTCGCGACGACCGTCACCCAGACCTGGTCCTCCAGCGTCTCGTCGATCATCGCCCCGAAGATGATGTTCGCCTCGGGATGAGCGGCCTCGGAGACCGCCTTGGCGGCCTCGTTGATCTCCCATAGCGAGAGGTCGCGTCCGCCCGTGATCGACAGCAGGATCGAGTGCGCGCCCTCCATGCTGGTCTCCAGCAGCGGGGACGCGACGGCCTGCGCCGCGGCGGTCAGCGCGCGGTTCTCGCCCGAGCCCATGCCGATGCCGAGCAGCGCGTTGCCGGCGTTGGACATGATCGTCCGCACGTCGGCGAAGTCGAGGTTGATCAGGCCCGGCAGCGTGACGAGATCCGAGATGCCCTGGACGCCCTGGCGCAGCACGTCGTCGGCGACGCGGAACGCCTCGACCATCGACGTCTGCTTGTCGAGCACCGCCAGCAGGCGGTTGTTCGGGACGACGATCAGCGTGTCGACCTCGTCCTTGAGCGCCTGGATGCCGGCCTCGGCCTGCTCGCGACGGCGCGTGCCCTCGAAGCCGAACGGCTTCGTGACGATGCCGACCGTCAGCGCGCCGAGCTCCCGCGCGATGCGAGCGATGACGGGCGCCGCACCGGTGCCGGTGCCCCCGCCCGCACCGGCGGTGATGAAGATCATGTCCGAGCCCTTGAGCATCGCCTTGATGCGGTCGTACTCCTCCATCGCGGAGGCACGGCCGAGCTCGGGGTTCGAGCCGGAGCCGAGGCCGCGCGTGAGCGCCGCGCCGATGTGCAGCGTCTCGTGGGCGAGCGACTGCTGCAGCGACTGCAGGTCGGTGTTGACGGCGAAGAACTCGACGCCGTTGACCTCGGCCTCGACCATCCGGTTGACGGCGTTCGAGCCGCCGCCACCCACGCCCACGACGCGCAGCACCGGCTGGCCGGCGGGCTTGGCCTGGCCGAACGGGGTCTCGCGCCCGGTGTCGGGACGCGCGAACGCGTCCGGCTGCTCGCGATCGAGGCCGGCGCTGCGGATGCGCCCCGCGGTCGTCGCGGGCTCGGGCGCGTCCATGAAGTTCTCGGGGATGTCGAGCTCGGAGCTGAACGCGTGGCGCAGGCGCTCCTGCGGCGACGGGATGCGGGGCTCCTCCTCGACGGGCAGCGGCTCGTCGCGAATCGCCAGCGACGGGTGCGGGACCTCGCGCGCGGGGATGTCCTCGATCGGCGTCGGGAGGGGATTGGCCGCCTTCGGCAGGGCCTTCGCGGCCGCGTCGACCGCGCCGTTCTCGCCACCGGCATCGGCCTGCGCCGCGTCCTCCTCCGTCTTGCGGAAGAGCGCCGCCAGCGGACCCTCCCGCATGCTCGCGCGCTTACCGGATGCCATGAGCGAGAACCTCCTTCGCGAGGTCGCGATAGGACTGGGCGGCGGTGCCGTCGGGATCGTACTTCAGCACGGACATGCCCTGGACCGGCGCCTCCGCGAAGCGCACCGTCTTCTTGATCCGCGACGCGAACAGCCGATCGCCGAAGTTCTCCTCGAGGATCTCGATCGCCTCCTTGGCGTGCACCGTCCGCATGTCCATCATCGTCGGGAGGATCCCCTCGATCTGGACGTCGGGGTTGAGGTTCTCGCGAATCATCTGAAGGGTGTTCTGGAGCTGCAGCAGGCCGCGCATCGACAGATACTCGCACTGGACGGGGACGATCACCTTGTGCGCGGCCGTCAGGGCGTTGATCGTGAGCAGCCCAAGCGACGGCGGCGTGTCGATGCAGATGAAGTCGTAGTCGTCCTCGACGGTCTTCAGCGCCTTCGTCAGCGAGCGCTCGCGGCCGATCTGCGTGGACATCGCGATCTCGGCGCCGGCGAGGTCGATCGAGGCGCAGGCGACGTCGATCTCGCGCTTGTGGACGACCTGCTTGATCGGGATGTGATGCACGAGCACGTCGTACATCGAGAGCTCGAGCGTGTCCGGATCGATGCCCTGCGACATGGTCAGGTTGCCCTGCGGATCCATGTCGACGCACATGACGCGATGGCCGGTCTCTGCGAAGGCGGCCGCCAGGTTGAGGGTCGTGGTGGTCTTGGCCACGCCGCCCTTCTGGTTGGCGAAGGCGATGATCCTGGCCTTCTTCTGCACGGGGAGCTCCGTTGGGGTCGGGAAACCGGACACGTCGGCTCTATTCGCACGCGTGCGGGGTATTCCTTCAGGCACGTCGCTCACGTTGCCCGCCCGCCGTCGCCGACCGTGACTAGCATCGGACGATGATGCCGTGCCATTCGGACGACGTGCCGTGGTCGGCGCTCGAGAGCCGCGACCTCGTGCCGGTACCCCGACTCGAGCACGATCCTCTTCGGCGGCCTGGGAGTCATCGCGCGGGTGCAGGTGCTGGACTACTGGGACGACGAGCCGTAGCGGTGCGGGCGTGCTTTCAGCGGGGAGTGTGTCGTCCTGCTGCCGCCGGACGGGTCCGGAACGACACACCCCGCGCCGGATCGCCATGACCGCGCTGCTCGACCATCGCCTCGTCGTCGTCACGGGCAAGGGCGGCGTCGGCAAGTCGACCGTCGCGGCCGCGCTCGGCCTGGTCGCGGCGCGTGCCGGCAGGCGCACGATCGTGGCCGAGGTCGCGCGGCGCGGCGACGTCGCGAGCGCGTTCGATCGCGCGGGCGCACGGCCGTTTCAGGAGATCGAGCTCGCGCCGGGCCTGTTTCACATCTCGATCGACCCGCAGGACGCCCTCGAGGAGTACCTGCGCGACCAACTCCCCGGTGGGCCGATCGTCGACATCCTCGCCCGCAGCCGCGTCTTCGGCCTGTTCGCGGCAGCCACGCCGGGCATGCGCGAGCTGCTCACCGTCGGCAAGCTGTGGGAGCTCGCGCAGCTCGAACGGCGCACCCCGGGCGCCGACGCCTACGACCTCGTCGTCGTCGACGCCCCGGCCACCGGGCACGGCGTCGCGGTGCTGAGCGCGCCGCGGACGTTCGCCGCCGCGGCCGGCACGGGACCGGTGGCGCGCCAGGGCCGCAAGATCGACGCGACGCTGTCCGATCCGCGGCAGACCGCCGTGGTAGCGGTCGCCAAGGCCGAGGAGCTCGCCGTCACCGAGACCGGCGAGCTGCGCGCGTCGCTGCGCGCGAGCATGGGCCTGCAGCTCGAGCGCGTCGTCGTCAACGCGCTCGACGCCGATCGCTTCAGCGCGGCCGAGGCACGCGAGCTCGAGCCGCACGTCGCGCTGCCCGCGGTAGCGCGGGCGCTGCACGGCCATCGTCGCGCCCTGCGTCAGCGCGCGCAGGTCGATCGCCTCGCCGCGCTGTGCGAGCAGGAGCCCGCGCGGCTGCCCCTGCATCCCGATGGCCCGGACCTCGAACGGCTCGCCGACGAGCTCGCTCCGCAGCTCGACCTCGCGGCGGCGGCGCCATGACCGGGGTGGCGGCACGCCTGGAGGGCAAGCGCGTCTGCATCGTCGCGGGCTCCGGCGGCGTCGGCAAGACGACGGCGTCGGCGGCGATCGCGCTCGGACTCGCCGCGTCGGGCAAGCGCGTGGCGGTCGTCACGATCGACCCGGCGAAGCGGCTCGCCGAGTCGCTCGGGCTCGACGAGCTCGGCAACGACCCGCGCCAAGTCGATCCTGCGCTGTTCGCGGCCCACGGCGTGCGGATGCGCGGCGAGCTGTGGGCGATGATGCTCGACCCCAAGGCGACGTTCGACGACCTCATCGCGCGCCTGTCGCCCGACGCGCGCACGCGCGAGGACGTGCTCGGCAACCGCATCTACCGGCAGCTGTCCAACGCCGTCGCCGGCTCGCAGGAGTTCACGGCCGTCGCCAAGCTCTACGACCTGCACCACGAGGGCGGCTTCGACGTGCTCGTCCTCGACACGCCGCCGTCGCGCAACGCGCTGGACTTCCTCGATGCGCCCGACCGGCTGACCGACTTCTTCGAGGGCCGCGCGCTGAAGCTCGTGCTCGTGCCGACCGGGATCGCCGCGCGGCTCATGAGCCGCGGCACGGCGATCGTGTTCGCGATCCTCAAGCGCCTCACCGGCGTCGACCTGATGGACGACATCGCCGTCTTCCTCCGCGCGCTGAGCGGTCTCATGGACGGCTTCGAGGAGCGCGCGCAGGGCGTCAAGGCGCTGCTCGCCGATCCGGTGACGACGTTCCTGATCGTGACCTCGCCCGAGCGCGAGCCGGTCGCGGAGGCGATCTTCTTCCGCGGCAAGCTGCGCGACGCGCGGATGGCGTTCGGCGGGCTGATCGTCAATCGGGTGAACGTCGCGGACGGCGAGGTCGGCGATCCGCGGACGGTGGCGAGCGAGCTGCACGCTGCGGGCGTCCGCGACGAGCTGGCGGCGAAGGTCGCGGCGAGCGTCGCCGGCCAGCGCCGGCTCGCGGCGCGCGACGCCGCGTCGATCGAGCGCTTGAAGGCCGAGCTCGACGAGCCCGATCCGATCGTCGTCGCGCGCTTGGACGGCGAGGTGCAGGACGTCGAGGGCCTGCTCGCGCTGCGCGAGCAGCTGATGTAGGCGGCGCGTCGCGCCGCGCGGGCGCGGCCACACGGACGTTCCGCGGATCGCCGACTGGGTAGCGCGGGCTGGTGACGATCGACCGGGCCGGCCGGTTGACGCTGCTCGCGACGCGAAGCACCTCCGCCGTCGGCGGCGACGACGGCCGCCGCGCCTGCGTCAGGCCGCTGCGCCCGCCTCGGCCAGCAGCCGGTCGGCGACCGAGCGCAGGTCGGAGTCCAGGTGACCACACAGCACGTCGCGCAGCAGCGCGCGCAGGTAGGAGCTCAGCTCGGTGAGCAGCAGCTGGACGCCACCGTCCGAGGGGGCGAGCCCGGCGACGATCGAGCGCTCCAGCGAGACCGTGTGGGCGACGCGCTCGGTGACCGTGACGCGCCGCTCCTCGGTCGCGCACAGCGCGGCGACCCGGCCGGGGAGGCGGCCGCTCGCGGGCCCCTCGGGCTCGAGCAGCGCGCGCAGCGCGAGCAGATGGTCCGTCAGCGCCTCGAACAGGCTCGGGCGCTCGCAGCCGAGCTCGTAGCGTCGCAACGCCCAGGCGATCTCGCCGGAACGCGGCGTGCGCCGCGTGACGAGCGAGATGAAGGCGCGCATCTCGTCCTCCGTCGCCTCGCCGATCTCGAGCAGACCGTGCGGTCGGCCGCTCGTCCCGAGGTCGCCGAGCGTCCAGGGTCCCGCTCCCGCGCGCTCCCACGCGACCGGCGTCAGCGCCACCCGCGCCGAGTCGAACAGACGCAGCGCGCTGAGCAGGCGCCGGAAGCGCACCCGCGCCTCGGCGAGCGGCGACGGCCCGTCGACGTCGAGCGCGAGCGTCAGGCAGGCGAGCACGGACGGCTCGTCGGCGTCGGTGGGCCAGACCGCGTCCGGCGGCGCGTCGGCGAGCTGGTCGCCCTTGACGAGCGAGAGTCCCTGGCCGAGGGCGATCTCGGGCGACACGATCCGCAGCCCGAGCACCGCCACGACGACGACCACCTCCGTGGTCGCGCCCTCGAACAGCGCGCCCTCGATCTCGGCGTAGGCGCGCTCGAGGCGCTCGTCGGTGATGACGAACTCGGTCGCCTCGCTGAAGACCCGACTGATGAAGACGCGCAGCACCGCGTCCGCGCGCTCGCGCGGCTCGCTCGGGATGCGCTGCTCGCCACGCTCGCGCAGGTAGTCGCCGATGCCGTCCAGGCCGGCGAGCGCGCGCGCCGCCGGCGGATAGCTCGGCATCCGGCTCAGACCGCCGAGGTGCTCGCGGATGAAGGCGTCCGTCAGCGGCCGGTAGCAGTACAGCGGGGTGTCGCGGCGCGCCCCGCGCGACTCGACGATCTCGAAGGGCAGCTCGGCGCCGCTCGCGGTCTCGCCGGCGAGCAGGCCGGCGGCCTCCGCGGCGAACGTGCTCAGTGCGGCGTGCAGGGGACGGTGGCGCATGCTGGCGGCGTTCGCCCCGGCGCGCCGCGCTCCTGCCACTGCAGGCCGCCGTTCAGCCGGGGTCAGGCGTCGGCTGGCCGTGCGCGCAGGATGATGTCGTGGCTCGTGACGACAAGTCCGAGGCGCTCGCCGAGGCCCGCGATCGCGCGCTCGAGCTCGGCGTCCTCGAACGGCACGACGTCGCCGGAGTCCTCCATCACGATGTGGTGGTGGTGCTCGCCCGACGGGTCGACCGGCTCGTAGCGCGCGACGCCCTCGCCGGAGTCGAAGCGGCGCACGAGGCCGAGCTCGTGCAGCGTCTCCAGCGCGCGATAGACGGTCGCGGTCGAGCCGGCGCTGCCGGTCTCGCGCAGGCGGTCGGCGATCTCCTGCGCGGTCAGCAGGCAGCTCTGGCGCCCGAGCAGCTCGACGACGGCGCTGCGTCCCGCGCTCGCCCGCAGTCCCGCTCCGCGCAGCACCTCGTTGGAGTGTTCGAGCCAGCCGTGGCCCGTCGTGCGATGCATCGCCGCATCGTCGCATGCGACGCACGGCGGCGCCGCGGGCGGTCAGGCCGCGGCGGCGCCGGCCGGTGCGAGCTCGGCGCACGCGCCGCCGAGCCAGCGATCGCCGTACTCGCGCATGTCGTCGATGATCGGCAGCAGCGCGCGGCCCTTCTCCGTCAGCAC
Source organism: Solirubrobacteraceae bacterium (assembly GCA_036491075.1). Lineage (GTDB taxonomy): Bacteria > Actinomycetota > Thermoleophilia > Solirubrobacterales > Solirubrobacteraceae > CADCVQ01. The sequence continues at coordinate 10,404 of DASXCR010000032.1, read as the reverse complement.
GTACTCGACGCGCGGCGGGACCTCGGGATAGGTGTCGCGCTCGACGATGCCCTCCTCCTCGAGCGCCCGCAGGCGCAGCGACAGCGTCCGCGGGCTGATGCCCTGCAGCGAGCGCTCGAGCTCGCAGAAGCGCGAGTGCCCTTCGGAGAGGTCACGAATCAGCAGCAGAGTCCACTTGCCGCAGACGATCTCGGCGGTCTTGCAGACGGGACAGGTGTCGTCCATACCGCAACACTTTACAACCTGAAGTGCCCCCGCTGGACGAATCGCTACGCCGCGCGCTGGGCCTGCGCCTGCTCGAGGTCGGCCATCGTCGTGCCCTTGCGACCGTCGGCCTGCAGCAGCAGCTTGAAGTCGTGCGGGCTCGTCGCGGCCTTGAGCGCCTGCTCGATGTCGACCCGTCCCGCCTTGACGTGGTCGAAGAGCGCCTGGTCGAAGGTCTGCATGCCGTAGTAGGAGCCTTCGCTGACGACCTCCGTCAGCCGTCCGGTCTGCAGCGGGTCCATGATCATGTCGCGCACGCGACCGGTCATCCGCAGGATCTCGCACGTCGCGACGCGGCCGCCGTCCGTCGAGCGTACGAGGCGCTGCGAGATGACGCCCTTCAGGGTGCCCGCGAGCATCGCGCGGACCTGCTGGTGCATGTGCGGCGGGAAGAAGTCGATGATTCGGTTGACGGTCTCGGCGGCGTCGACCGTGTGCACCGTCGACAGCACGAGGTGGCCGGTCTCCGCGGCCGACAGCGCCGTGTGGACGGTCTCCTCGTCGCGCATCTCACCGATCAGGATCACGTCCGGGTCCTGGCGCAGGACGCGGCGCAGCGCACGCTTGAACGACAGCGTGTCCATGCCGACCTCGCGCTGGTTGACGATCGACCGCTTGTCGACGTGCAGGAACTCGATCGGGTCCTCGATCGTGACGATGTGCTTGGCGTGGTTGCGGTTGATGTGGTCGAGCATCGCCGCGAGCGTCGTCGACTTGCCCGAGCCGGTCGTGCCCGTGAGCAGGATGATCCCCCGCTCCTCGTCGGCGAGGTCGGTGATGACGTCGGGCAGCAGCAGGTCGGACACCGAGCGGATGGAGTGCGGGATCGCGCGGCAGACGAGGCTCAGGGTCCCGCGCTGACGGAAGGCGTTGACGCGGAAGCGGGCGACACCCGAGATCGAGTACGAGAAGTCGACCTCGTGCTCGTCGGCGAGCTCCTTGAGCTTCAGCGGATCGTGGAGCATCGTCCGCACAGCGGATTCGGTGTCCTCGGGGGTCAACGGCTCCTCGCCCTCGATCGGGCAGAGCTCACCGTCGACGCGGGTCATTGGGGGGACCTCGACCTTCAGGTGCAGGTCGGATCCGCCGAGCTGCACCAGCGTGCAGAGGGCGTTGTCGATGTCGAACACGTCCCCGGCATCGGTCGCGGGCGGCCGGGCCGTGAGCCTCGCGCGGGCCGCGCTGGACGAATGTCGCCGCCGGCGGCTCAGTCCCAGTCGGGACCGGACATCGGGTCGATCAGCCGATCGCCGCGCTCGAGGCCCGCGATCGCGCCGCGCTCCCCATCGGACAGCTCGAAGTCGAAGACCGCGAGGTTCGCCGTGCGATGCTCGTGGCCGGCGGCCTTCGGGATCGCGGCGACCTGCGGCTGGTCGAGCAGCCAGCGCAGCACGACCTGGCTGGGGCTCCTGTCGTGCGCCTGCGCGATGTCCGCGATCACCGGGTCGCGCAGGACCGCGCCCTGGGCGAGCGGCGAGTGGGCGGTGACCACGAGGCCGCGCTCGCGAGCGAGCGCCAGCACCGCCGGCTGACCGAGATAGGGGTGATACTCGACCTGGTCGCAGACGATCGGCGCCAGCGCAAGCGCCTCGCGCGCGAGCGCGCTCGGGAAGTTCGCCACCCCGATATGCCGCACCCGGCCCGCCTCGCGCGCCTCGAGCATCGCGCCCAGGGTCTCCTCGAGCGGCACGTCGCGGCGCGGCCAGTGGATCAGCAGCAGGTCGACGTACTCCGATCGCAGGTCGCGCAGCGACTGCTCGACCGCGTCGTGGACCCCGGTCGCCGTGAGGTCGTCGCGCCACAGCTTCGTCGTGACGAACACCTCGTCGCGGTTGAGCCCGGAGTCGTGCAGCCCCTGGCCGACCTGCGCCTCGTTGGCGTACATGCGCGCGGTGTCGATGTGGCGGTAGCCGAGCTCGAGCGCATCGCGCACGGCGACCACGCAGTCGGCGCCGGTGAGCTGCCACGTCCCGAAGCCGAGCTTCGGGATCTCGACGTCCTGGACCTCGATGGTCGTGGTCTGCGTGGCCTCCCGTGGCATGAGGACCGGGCTGCCCGGCCCGACGGCGGGAGAAACCGCGACCGAGGGACGAGCGACTGCCTGCGAGGCGCCGCCGCGCGGGCGACGGCGAAGCTCACGCGCTGCGTGCCGGCGGCACTCATCACGACGTACGTCAGCGTCATGCGGTCGCCGCAGCGGGCGAGCTTCGTGGCTGGCGCCGCACGCCGACGGGGGACAGTGCGTCAAGCACGGACCCCCGAGGCGGGTGGCGTCAGGCGCGTCGAGAGCCCGTCAGGCGACGTCGCGGAGCTTCTGGGCCTCTGCGAGGGACTGCAGCTTCTTCAGCGACTGGTTCTCGATCTGGCGGATGCGCTCGCGCGTGACGTTGAACGTGCGACCGACCTCGTCGAGCGTGCGCGGGTGCTCGCCGCCGAGGCCGTAGCGCAGCTCGAGCACGCGACGCTCGCGATAGGACAGGTTCTCCAGCGCCTCGCGCAGCGCCTCCTTGGTGAGGATCTCAGCGGCGCGCTCGTACGGCGATTCGGCCCGCTCGTCGGCGATGAACTGGCCGAACTCGGACTCCTCCTCGTCGCCGACCGGCTTCTCCAGCGACACCGGTGCCTGCGCGGAGCGCTTGATCGAGTCGACCTCCTCGGGATCGATCCCCGTGACCTCGGCGATCTCCTCCGGCGTCGGCTCACGACCGAGCTCGGTGACGAGCTTGCGCTCGGCACGGCCGATCTTGTTGAGCTTCTCGACCACGTGGACGGGGATCCGGATCGTGCGCGCCTTGTCGGCGAGCGCACGGGCGATCGCCTGGCGGATCCACCACGTCGCGTAGGTCGAGAACTTGAAGCCCTTGCGGTAGTCGAACTTCTCCGCCGCGCGAACGAGACCGAGCGTGCCCTCTTGGATGAGGTCCAGGAACGGGAGTCCCTGGTTTCGGTAGTTCTTGGCGATGGAGACGACAAGTCGCAGGTTGGACTCGACCATCTTCTGCTTCGCGTCGAGGTCGCCGCGCTCGATGCGCTTGGCGAGGTCGACCTCCTCCTGAGCGGTCAACAGCCGGACCTTGCCGATGTCCTTCAGGAACAGCTGAAGGGAGTCGGTGGTCATGTCCGGCTTGAGATCGATCGCCGTCTTCTTGCGCGCGCGGCGCTTGTCCGGCGCGCGCTCGACGGCGTTGGCGGCGGCAGCGGCTGGATCGATCTCCTCGACGAGCTCGATCTCGGACTTCTCCAGGTAGCCGTGCAGCTCTTCGATGTCGGCCTCGTCGAGATCGACCTCGGCCACGGCACCAGCGATCTCGGCGTACGTGAGCACGCCGGTCAGCTGGCCCTTTGCCACAAGGCCCTTGATCTCTTCGAGTTCCTGCAGTTCGACTACGGACATTGCATTCGCTTTCACGTCGTGCGCCGACTGGGGTCAGCCCGCGCACTCGACTGATGGAGGGCCAGGCCGGACTTCCTGGGGCAGTACCTCGCCCAATCTAGATGCCCAATCCTAGCGTGCCGAGGCACGCACTTCAGGTTGCGAAGTCAACGGCTTCTTCCGAAGCTTCTACGGCACTGCGCCTGCTTTGTTTCACGGCTTGCGCCGGGATGGCGCAGAGCACGTGACATCATGCGCATTGTGCCCGACGACGACGATCCCGAGCGCGAGGTCATGACGAGCCTGCCGCGCAGCAGGCCGACGCGGCGCAGCAGCAAGCGCGCCGAGCGACCCCGCCCGAACGGCGACACGGCCGACCTGCCGCCCGCGAGCGCGCAGGCCCAGGCCGAGCTTCAGGAGGGCCCGGAGGCAGCGGGCGAGACGGCCGGCGAGGCCGCGATCGGTGCCGACGCGCCACGGCGCCCGCCGCGCTCGCGCCCCCGGCCCAAGCCCGCCGGCGCGCCGGCGGCGGACGGCGGGAAAGCAACGGACGGCGGGAAGGCAACGGACGGCGGGAAGGCAGCGGCCGGCGCCCCCGCCGACACGCCGGCCGACTCCGACGGTGCCGGCACGCCACGGCGCGAACCGCGCTCGCGGCCTCGACCCCAGCCCGCGCCGGCGGCCGCCAACGGCGACTCCCCGCGCCGGCCACCGCGCCGGCGACCGAACCCCGCCGCCCCGACAGCCGACTCCGCATCGACGGCGCAGCCGGCCGAGGCGCAGCCCGCCGAGGAGCCGTCCGCGGCCGAGCGCATCGGCACGCCGCCGCCCGCCGACCCGCCGCGCGCCCGGCCCCAGCGCAAGGTGCCCGCCGCCGGCTACGCCGCCCCGCCGCAGTCCCCGGACGAGCCCGGATCGCCCGCGGCCGAGCTCGTCACGACGACGCTGCTGGCCGCGGGGGAGCTCGCGCAGATCGGGCTCGACGTCGGACGCGCGGCGCTGCGCACGTTCGTCGACCGCCTGCCCAAGCTCTGACGAGATAGGCTCACGGCGCCGGTCCGCGCGCCACGCGCTCGGACACGCGGGGAAGCGATCCGGGAGGGAAGCCGGGTCGACGGGGAACGGCCGCGCAGCGGTCGAAGGCGGCAGGGACGCGGGCGCGAGCACACCTGCCGGCCGACGGCCCGCGGGCCTCCTCCTCCTCGCAGGCGGCCCATCACCATGCTCCAGCCCCGTCGCGAACACGCCCCCCTTGCCGCCGTGCTGACCACGGCGCTCGTGTGCTGCTGCGTTCCCGCCGCGGCACCGGCCGCCTCGCCACCGGTCACCGGCGGCGCCGGCATCCCCCAGCAGGTCCCGCAGGCCAGCGGCGGCGCGGGCTACGGCGACCCCGGCAAGCGCTCGGTCGTCGTGGCGGCGACGGCGCTCGTCGGCGACGTCGTCGCCGTGCGCGGGACGATCCCGAAGGCAGCCCGCCGGCGCATCGTCCTGCAGCGCTTCGATCACCGCCACGGCTGGCACGACGTCCGCCGCTCGCGGGTGCACAGGACGAGTCGCTTCCTCGTGCGCTGGCGCGCCGATCGCAGCGGGCGCATCGGCCTGCGCGTCGTCCTCGTGCGCCGCAAGCGACCGGAGACGGTCGCGCCGGTCGCGCGGATCGACGTCTACCGGCCGGCGAAGGCGACGTTCTTCGGCCCCGGCCTCTACGGACAGAAGACCTACTGCCACCAGACGCTCACGCCGCTGCTGCTCGGGGTCGCCAACCGGACGCTGCCGTGCGGCACCGAGGTTGCGATCCTCTACGACCGCCGCCAGATCGTCGTGCCCGTCGTCGACCGCGGGCCGTTCAACGCGGGCTACGACTGGGACCTCACGCAGGCGACCGCCGACGCGCTCGGCTTCGCCGAGTCCGGGCCGATCGGCTACGTGCGCATCGAGGCAGCAGCCGGCTGATCGCGGCGCGGTCCGCGCTGGGTACGGTGTGGCGATGGCCGTGCTCGCCCGGATCGCCGCCGCCGCCGCGATGCTCGCGCTCGCATGGCTCGCGGCCATCCGGCGCGTGCTCAACCGCTCCAAGCGCGTCGCGCATGCGGCGATCGTCGACCCCGAGGAGCACACGACGATGGACGCGCGCGGCGCCGTGCGCTCGATCCAGGCGGCGGACCTCACGCTGCCGGCCGCAGCGCTCGCGGAGCTCTGGACCCCGGTGCACCTCGACCGGCTCGCCCAGACGTACTGGCGCTTCCTCTCGCGCTGCACGCTCGGGATCGTGCGCGTCAAGTACGACGGCGAGGCGCCGGCGGTCGTGCTGCTGCGACGCCCGTTCGTGCTGCTGCGCTTCAAGACGCCGGAGTACGAGATGGGCGGCGATCGCGGTGTCGTGCGCTGGCGGATCGAGCGCGGCGTGCTCGTCGCGAGCGCCGGCCGCGACGGCGACGGCTACCTGCAGATCGACGTGCGCCGCTGCGAGCCGGTCGACGACGCGACCGCGCGAGTCCACGTCGAGGTCGAGGTCGCGAACTTCTATCCGGCCCTGGCGAGCGCGATCGGGCGCTGGTTCTACGTCGCCACGCAGTCGCGCGTCCACGTCATCGTCACGCACGGCTTCCTGCGCTCGCTCGCGCGCCTGGACCTCGCCGAGCCCGTCGCGAAGGGCTACGACACGCCCGCCCACGAGGACGACGTGCCCGACCCGGCGCCGGCCGCGGGCGCACGCACGCCCGCGTGAGCGATCCCGATCCCGGCGATCCCGATCCCGGCGAGGCGTCGCCCGTGCGGCTGGCGCCGGTCGAGCGCGACGTCGCGACGGCGCTGCTCGCGGGACGCCTGCCCGAGCAGATCGCGTTCGCGCCCGGCTACCCGTCGTCGTTCTCGCTGCAGGCGATGGACCTGTTCGCCGGCCGGCGCAGCGCATCGGGCTTCATGCCGAGCTTCGTCGTGCGCGAGGACGACGGCCGCGTCGTCGGCGAGATCGGCCACAGCCTCGACGTGCAGTACGCGACCGCGACGATCGGCTACTCGATCGCGGGGTCGTGCGAGGGGCGCGGCTACGCGACGGCAGCGGCGCGGATCCTGATCGCGCGGCTGCGTGCGGATCCGGCCGTGCGGCGGATCGAGGCGCGCACGCTGGTCGCCAACCGCGCGAGCCGGCGCGTGCTCGAGAAGGCCGGCATGCGGCTGGTGGCCGAGCGCCTCGAGGAGGTCGACGGCGTGCTCGCGCGGATCGTGGCCTACGAGCTACGCTGAGGGCACGCCTGCCTCGCTCGTGGCGGGCCGTCTCGCACGCCTCGTGTCAGCGTTGCGGCAGCAGCGGCTCGGCGAGCTGGCGGGCGTTCGCGCCACTGCCCGGGCGCACCTGCAGCTCGCCGGGGCGCAGCACCTCGCCGCAGTGCGCGCAGTGCAGGCGCGGATCGGCGTCGTGACCGCAGGCCTCGTGCACGAACACGCGCGGCGGGCCGTCGGGGGCGGCGTGACGGTCGCCCCACTGCGCCAAGGCGACGAGGACCGGGTTGGCGTCGACGCCCTTGCGCGTCGGCACGTACTCGTGCGACTCGGGCTGGCCCTCGAGCGGGCGGCGCTCGAGCAGGCCGTGCTCGACGAGCGTCTGCAGGCGATCGCTGAGGATGTTCGGAGCGACGCCGATGTGCGAGCGGATGTCGCCGAAGCGGCGGCGCCCGAGCAGCACCTCGCGCAGCACGAGCAGCGTCCAGCGCTCGCCGAGGATCTCGAGCGAGCGGGCGATCGAGCAGTTCTGGCCGGGGAACGGGCGGTAGGGCACGAGCACGACTGTAGCGCCGGGCGGTTGCATTTTGCAAGTGCCTCCCCTATCGTGCCGGCGGCAGCAGCACTTGCAGATTGCAACCACGTCCGATCGGAGGCCGCGAACGATGGAACGCCGGTGGCAGGTACTGACGGTCGTCTCGGTGGCCGTCTTCATGGTCAGCCTCGACCTCTTCATCGTGAACATCGCCTTCCCGCACATCGCGGGCGACTTCCACGGCGCGAGCCTGGCGACGGTGTCGTGGGTGCTGAACGCGTACGCGATCGTGATCGCGGCGCTGATGGTGCCCGCGGGACGGATGGCCGACCGCGCCGGGCGCAGGCGCGCCTTCCTCGCCGGGCTGGCGCTGTTCGCCGTCGGCTCCGCCCTGTGCGGGGCGGCGCCCACGATCGGGGCGCTCGTCGTGGCACGCGTCGTCCAGGCCGCCGGCGCCGCGCTGATCGTGCCGACCTCGCTCGCGCTGCTGCTGCCGGAGTTCACCGCGGCGCAGCGCCCGGCCGCGATCGGGATCTGGGCGGCGGTCGGCGGGATCGCGGCCGCGGCCGGGCCGCCGCTGGGCGGGCTGCTCGTCGAGGTGAGCTGGCGCCTCGTGTTCCTCGTCAACGTGCCGGTCGCGCTGCTCGCGATCGCCTATGGGCGCGGGCTGCTGCGCGAGAGTCGCGACGAGGCCGGCGGGCGCCCGGACCTCGCCGGCTCGGCGATCCTCGCGCTCGCGGTCGGCCTGCTCGCGCTGGCGCTGGTCAAGGCGCCGTCGTGGGGCTGGAGCGACGCGCGCACGATCGGCGGGGTCGTCGTCGCGGGCGCCGGGCTGGTCGCGTTCTGGCGGCGCTGCCTGGCGCATCCCGTGCCGGTCGTCGAGCCGGCGATGCTGCGCGTGCGCTCGTACGCGCTGGCGAGCACGGCGTCGCTGCTGTTCTCGGCGGCGTTCGCGGCGATGCTGCTCGGGGTCGTGCTCTACATGACCGGCGTCTGGGGCGACACCGCGCTGCGCGCCGGCTTCGGACTCTCCCCCGGGCCGCTGATGGCGGCGACGTTCGCCGTGACGTCCGGGCGCTTCGCGAACCGGATCGGCCAGCGCGCGCTCGCGACGGCCGGCCTGACGCTGTTCGGCCTGGGCTGCGTGTGGTGGCGCCTTCGCCTCGGCGCCGGCGCCGACTACGCGGGCGAGATGCTGCCGGGGCTGCTGCTATCCGGCACCGGCGTCGGGCTCGTTCTGCCGTCGCTGGCGAGCGCGGCGGCGGCGTCGCTGCCGCCGGCGCGCTTCGCCACGGGATCGGCGGTCTTCACGATGTCGCGCCAGCTCGGCTACGTGCTCGGCGTCGCGATCCTCGTCGCGCTGCTGGGAACCGGCCCCGCGCCGACGTTCGGCGGCGCCTGGGTGTTCATGGCGATCGCCTGCGGCCTCGGTGCCGTCGCGGCGTTCGCGATCGGGGTCGTGCGGCCGTACTCCGAGTTCGCGCCCGGGGCGGCTGCGGTCGCGCCCGCGGCGCCGGCATCGAGCGCCGTGCAGGTCGGCGAGCCCGCCTGACCGCGCCTCGCGGGGTTGACCGCTAGATCGAGCCCGGGGGCTTGCGCCTGCGCTCGGTCTCGCCCGTGCGCCGCGCCGCGCCGACGAGCATGAGGATGCTGCCGGCGAACGCGACGTACCAGCCCCACGCGAGCTGGATCTCGCCGGGAGGATCGCCGGGGCGATCGATCACGCCGACGTACAGGACGAGGCCGACGGCGAGGATCCCGAGCAGCGCCGTCAGCTCGCCGCGCGCCCACGACAGCTGGTGGTCGCGGACGACGATGTAGGCGAGCACGAACGGTGCGATCGCGGTCACGAGCAGCACCCAGCGCAGGATCTCGTGGACCTGCCACGCGCTGTGCAGGCCGCTTCCCCTGTAGCCGCCGATGTCGGCGAGCCGGCTGACCGAGTCGTACCACGGCGCGAGCTCGGAGCCGGCGAGCAGCACCGCGCCGAGGACGGCGGCAAGCTCGTTGACGGTCAGGCGCTCCACGCTCAACGCGTCGAGTCCGCGAGCGCGACCAGCTGCTCGAGCGTCCAGGGGCCCTGCCCGGTCAGGCGCAGGTGCAGCCCGTCGCGCTCCCACGCGAGCTCGCGGACGGGACGCAGTTCGGGCTCGGCTTCGTCGAGCAGGGCGAAGCGCACGGCGTAGCCGCCATGCGCCGTCGGCTCGGGGAGGCCGCGCTCCGGTGGCGCCCGCAGGCCCGCGTACAGCGTCAGGCGCCCCGGCGTGCCCGGCCGGGTCGCGTCGAGGTTCCACTCGACCTGCACCGCCTGCGGTCCGGTCGCGACGACCTCGACCCAGCGTGCCAGCGGTAGCGCAACGGTCGGCAGCGGCACGCGGCGGCCGAGGTGGGCATCCGCCGCGGCGAGTCCGTCGAGCGGTTCGCGTGGCTCCACAGTGGCGATCGTACGCGCGGCGGGCGACCGGCGAGACCGGCGACGCGTCCGGGCTCGAGGGAGCAGCGACGATGGGGCGCCGCTGCGTGCCGGCGCCCCGCCCCCAACGCCGCCGTGGCGCTCCAGCGGCGCCACAGGGGAGGCGGTGAGCAGAGCAGGGTCTGGTCCCCGGCCTGTTCAGGTCGAAGGCGGGCTCAATGCACCGCTGCCTGCGGCGGTGCCGTGGTACACGTTGAACCCATCCGTCACCTCGCTCGCAAGGGTCGCGGGGAGCGTCAGCGGCACGAAGTAGTCCTCGACATCCGACGCGACATTGCAGGTCGCACTCGCCGACACGTTGCCGCCCAACCCGTTCGTGCCGGCCTCGAGTCCGATCTGGTATGGGCCGAAGGGTGCGTCGGCGATCGTCGTCCTTGCAAACGAGTGGGGAGCGATCGGAGGGATCGAGGGGGTACCGGTGACGTGACCGATCGCGACCGACGTGCCGTCCGGCTCGGTGATCCCCATGCTGAGGATGACGGGATGCGACGAGTCGGTGGTCGCTACCGCGGTGCAGTCGACGGTCACGGTCGTAGT